>JAJZRG010000010.1 GCA_021802825.1 Chloroflexota bacterium | reverse complement strand
GGCGGCCGAGTCGTGCCGGGGTCGCCACGCGCAGCGGCGTGCGCGGGTCCCGGCCCGAGCCGGGGGCCCGCGGCGCGGCCCGTGCGCGCGGGGGGCGCTCCCGACCCTGACGCGACTCAACCCGCGAGGGACCGGCGGATCGGGACGCTAGGGTGCGAACGTGGGTGGCGGATCCTTGCAGACCGTCCCCGGGGCGGGCGTGTTCAGTCTGGTGAGGTAGGCGGCGGCCGCATCGCTGAGGCATGGGTTGGTCAGCATCGAGCCGCCCGTCGTGTGGCCGAGGCCGTCGCGCATCAGCACGACCCCAGTGCCCAGCGCATCGGCGAGGGGCTGGGCCATGAAGGGCGGCGTGGCGGGGTCGTACCTCGACGCGAGGATGAGGATCGGCGGCAGGCCGGCGGGCGGGGCGCCGACCGTGACCGGGCTCGCCTCGACGGGCCAGGCGAGGCAGCCGTAGGCATCGGCGAGCACGACGTAGGCCGCGAACTCGGGCGCAGCCACCCGGGTCTTCGCGAACGCGCTCTCGATGGCACCTGGCGTGGGCAGGTGGGCCGCGTCCAGACACGATGTCGCCAGGTAGGACCCCAGGTCCACCTGCTCGTAGTAGAAGTGCGCGGTGGCCAGAAGGGTCTCGCCATTGCCCCGTTGCGCGTCGGCCAGGGCCTGCATCAGGGGCTGCGGGTCGTCGGCGTACAGGAAGGTGATGACGCCGGTCAGCGCCTCGCCACGACCCAGCTTGCCCGTGCCGGCCGCGACTGGCTGGCGGTCAAGGCGCGCCATGAGCTCCGCGTAGGCCTTGGCCGGCTTACCGCCGTTGTAGAAGGGGCAGGCCGTGGCCGAGGCACACAGGGCCATCACCTGGTCGAAGGCGGCCTCGAAACCGCGCGCCTGGCCGTCGTCGCGACCCTGGAGGTCGAGCGTGGGGTCCACGGGCCCGTCGAGGACCGCGGCGCGGAGCCGGGTCGGGAACATCGTGGCGTAGAGGTAGCCCAGGTAGGTGCCGTAGGACCAGCCGTAGTAGCTGATCGTCGTCTCGTCCATCGCGGCACGGATGGCGTCCATGTCGCGGGCCGTGTTCGCCTCGGACAGGTACGGAAGGAGGTCGCCACTCGCCGCCTGACACTGGGCGGCGACATCGCCGAAGACCGCGGCGTAGGCAGCGATGGCCGCCTTCGTCTCGGGGTCCGGGTCGAGGGCCTCCGCCCTCGCGATCGTCGCCCGGTCGGGGCACGTCAGGCCACGACTCAGCCCCACGCCGCGCGGATCCCAGCTGACCAGGTCGAAGCGGTCGGCGATGCCGGGCGGCAGGAGGCGGTCTGCGCGCGACAGCATGTCAACCCCCGAGGCGCCGGGGCCACCGGGGTTGAGGAACAGCGTCCCGATGCGCTGCGACGGGTTGCTGACTCTGTGGCGGACGACTGCCAGCGTGATCGTCCCCGCCGTCGGGCGATCGTAGTCGAGCGGCACCGTGACGGTCGTGGACTCGGTGGGCCCCAAAGCCCAGGTGAGCCCGCCGGTCGTGAGCGACGGGCCGGGTGTGCCCTGCGGGGCGGGTGTGCCCGTGGGCGCAGGGGTGGGCTGCGGCGTGCCGATGGGCGCGGCAGTCGGCGGTTCGGAGGCGGGCGGCGAGGGCGACGGGACCGGCAATCCGCAGCCGACGGCGCCCAGGGCCATCGCGACGATCGAGGCCGAGATGCGGCGGCTCATGCTGCGGTGGACCCTCCCGGCCGACAGGGCACGCGCGGCGGTCATCGCGGGCAACGCGGCGGTCATCGCAGGCAACACGGGCAACGCGGCGGCTCGCGGCGCTAGCCGGGCAACCGGAGCCGGGCCCGGATCGAGAGCGGCACCACCGCCGCCCGCCGCGTCATCGCCACGCCCAGCACGACGATCAAGCCGCCGAGGACCTGCGCAGGTCCGACGGGCTCGGCAAGGAACACCGCCCCGAGCAGGACGGCGCCCGCCGGGACCAGCAGCTGCATCGCCGCCGCTCGGGTCGGGCCCACGAGCAGCACCGCGTTGAACACCAGGACGTTCGCGACCCCCGCGGCGAGCGCACCCGAGTACAGGATCCCCACCACGGCCCCCAGCGGCACGGATGAGGGCGGCGTGATGATGGCGTCCCAGGCGCCGAACGGGAGGAGGAACAGGAACCCCCCGAGCACGGTCCACGTGGTCGCGGTCAGCGGGTCCACGTGGCGAAGGACCCGCGTGGCCAGCACGGTGTACACAGCCCACAGCAGCGCCGCGGTCAGCGTCAGCGCGTCGCCGAAGAGCGACCGGTCGAGCCCCAGCCCGGCGCCTGACCCGATGACGACCGCCACGCCGACGAGGGCGGTCAGCGCGCCGGCGAGCTTGGGGCCGCTGAGGCGGTCCAGCCCCACCGCCCCCGCGAGGAGCGCCACTGCCACGGGCGAGGCCGCGACGATCAGCGCGCTGTCACCGGCCGTAATCTGGGTGAGGCCGGTCGTCCAGAGCACCTGGTAGGCGCCGAACCCGAGCATGCCCAGCGCGAGGAGGGGCAGCGTGAACGGCCCCGGGGAGCGGATCGGGCCGTTCCGCCAGCGCGTGAGGAGGAACAGCGCTGCGGCCGCCACCCCGAAACGGGACGTGGTGAACGTGAGCGGCCCGAGCACGCTGATCGCCGCCTTGACGACCACGAAGTTGGCCGACCAGATGAGGACCGTGACGAGGACACCAGCCTCCGCGATGCGGCGCTGGCGCGCAGAAACGGCGACGCCCGCCGGTCTGGCGGGCGCCGTTGGCTTGGTCGTCGGCGATCCGGCGGCCCCCGCCGCCGGACCTGCGTTGTCGATCAGGCGCCTTCCTGCTCGAGCTCGAGCGCCTCCTCGTCGTCCTCCTCGGTCAGCTTGAGCCAGACGAACAGCCCTGCCAGCACGATGAGGGGGATGATGATCATCGCGCCAAGGGTGATCCCAAGAGCGACCGCAACGGTCCGCAGCGCCTTCATGCGACGGGACCTCCTCTGCTACAGCGTGATGCCGGAGATTGTGCAGCCTGCCCGGCCGCCTGTCATCCCCCGGAGACCGGCGTCGCAGACCCCTTCGCCGCGCGGAGCGAGGGCCCGCGGGAGACGAGGCCGTCAACATCCTCGGCCGTGAACTCGGCGAGGACGTGGTGCGCGGTCGCCTGGGCCGACACCAGCAGCCGGACGACATAGGCGCCCTCCTGCTCGAACAGGAAGACGTCGCGCGGCTTCTGCTCGTCCATCCACCGGCCGATGACGCGGAGGGCGCGCTCGTGTGGCCCCGCCTGCGGGGCGCCCGGCGGCTCGCCGGTGCCGCGAAGCTTGATCGCCTCCTCCATGAACTTTGCGATGTCCTCGTCGAGGTACGTCAGGGTCTCCTTGACCGTCGAGCCCACCGACTCCGACCAGGCGCCTGCGGTGGACTGGGTAGTGACGAGGCCCTGGACGACGTACCCGTCGGGCACCTCGAGCAGCAAGACGTCCTTCATGTCGCGCCGGTCGAGGAACGCGCCGATCGAGCGGAAGACCTCCTCGAAGTCCTGGCGCGGGCTTCCGTCGTAGATCCGCATCGAGCCTCCTTCCGGCGTGTCGCGCCCGTCCGAGCGGCGATGCCCTACGAACCGGTGGTCCGGTCGAGCTCGCCGCGGTCCCTCGGCCGCCACTCGCTCGCGCGGAACAGGACGATCGGCACGAGTGTAGTCACCGGCCGGGCCGCGAACAAGACGCTCCCGGCCCCCTGCTCCGGCCCGGAGCCTCCCGGCCCCCTGCTCCGGCCCGGAGCCTCCCGGCCCGGCCATGCGCCGGCCGACAGAACGCGCGCCCTACCGAGCGAGTGCCACCGCGAGCAGCCCGCCCACCCGAGCGTTGTCCACGATGAGCGCGATGTTCGCCCTCACGCTCGCGCCGGCCGTGATCTCCGCGACGCGGGCGAGGAGCCAAGGCGTTGTGGCGGGGCCGTGGATCCCAGCCGCCTCCGCATCGGCGATCGCGCGGTTGACGACCTCGCGGACATAGCCGTCGTCGAGGGCATCTTCAGCGGGGACGGGGTTGCACAGGACGATGCCGGCGTCGAGGCCGAGGGCCGCCTGCGCCTCGACCACGCGCGCGGCCGAGGCCACGTCGGCGACGGTCATCGGGGCGGGGATCCCGCTCCGCCGGGCCCAGAAGAACGGCATTTCGTCCTGGCCCAATGCCAGCACCGGAACCCCCGCCGTCTCGAGGTGCTCGAGCGTTCGCGGGACGTCGAGGATCGCCTTCGGGCCGGCGCACACAACCGCGACCGGTGTCCGGGCGAGCTCGCCGAGGTCCGCCGAGATGTCGAACGAGGGGTTGGGGCCGTCGAGGGCGCCGCGGTGCACCCCGCCGATGCCGCCCGTGCTGAACACCCGGATCCCAGACGCGTGGGCCGCGATCATGGTGGCCGACACGGTGGTCGCGGACCAGCCGCCCGCCACCGCGCCCTCGGCCAGGCTGTGGCGCGCGACCTTGCGGACCGAGCCCGCGGGCGCGGTGGCCAGCGACTCGAGATCGCCCTGGGCGAGGCCCACGAGCAGCCTGCCGTCGCGCATCGCGACCGTCGCGGGGACCGCGCCCGACGCCCGGACGGCCTGCTCGGAGGCTGTCGCGACCTCGACGTTCTGCGGGTACGGCAGGCCGTGGCTGATGAGCGTGGACTCGAGGGCGACGACGGGCCGGGAGTCGCGGAGGGCGTCGGCGACCTCCGGGGCGATGACGAGGCGGTCGGACTGCAGCATGCGTTGAGGGTACCGGAGCCTCGCAGGTGCGGACCCGCGAGCAGCAGAAGAGGGCATCCGCAGAAGGGGGCATCCGCCGAGTGCGGCCACCGAAACCCGGCGGCATGGATCTCGCCGCCCGAATAGGCTTCTCGCATGCCGCCCCACCCCAGCGCTCCCCCCCGCCTGCCCACCCCCGACATCCTCCGGGAGCAGGTGGTCCTCGAGGAGCATGACCTCGCCCGGGACGGGTCGTTCGCCGTGGTCACGCGGCGCGTGGTGGACGGCGACGACTACGTCTCGCACCTGTGGCTGGTGACGGTCCCTGCGGGCGGCGACCCCCGGCAGCTGACCGTGGGGCGGGTCAGGGACATGCGACCCGCGCTGAGCCCGGACGGGACGCGTGTGGCGTTCACCCGCAGGGCACCCGGCGCGCAGCGGGCCCAGCTGATCGTGGCCGGCATGGACGGCAAGGCGCCGGACACCACCCAGCTCGGGCTCGGCGAGCTCGACCCCGGGCAGCCCGTGTGGTCGCCCGACGGCCGGTGGATCGCCTTCACCGCCGAGACGGACCCCGAGCGGCTGATCGTCGGCGGTCGGGCTGCCAACGGCGAACCGCGGGCGCGGGTAGTGACCGAGCTCGACTATCGTGCCGATGAGGTGGGCTACGTTGACCGGCGCCCGCAGCTGTTCACCGTGGCGGCGGACGGCAGCGGAGCACCTCGGCAGCTCACCAGCATGGCCAGCGGCGTGTTCGGCATTCCGGCCTGGCGACCCGACGGCCAGGCGCTCGCGTTCACCGCCGATCCGCGACCCGACGCCGACCGGCATCCGAGGACCTCGATCTTCGAGATCCAGCTGGACGGTGCGGGCGAGGGCGTCATCGCGAGCACGGCAGCCAGGCCGCGCGAAGTGCTCGCGCTCGCCGGGCCGGTTCGCGCCCCCGCGTATGCCCCCGACGGCCGCTTTGTCGTGGGCATCGGCGTGGACGACCCGGACTTCTTCGACGACCTGCCACCGACGCTCCACGTGGCGCCGCTCGACGGGTCCGCCCCGCCGTGGCCGCTCGCGCCAGACCTCGACCTGCCAGTCGGCAACTGGGCCGACTCGGATCTCACCGGCTGGATGGTGGACCAGCGGCCCGGGCCGCTCTGGGTGTCGCCGGACGAGGTCGTGGCGCTCGTCTCGGGCCGGGGGCGGACCCACCCGTGGCGAGTCTGCGTGGACGCCCACACTGCTCGCCCGCTGCGCGATCCCGAGCGCCTCGCAGGGGGCGACGCCATGTGCAACGTGCTGGCCGCGTCAGGCGACGGGACGACAACGGTCATCGCCACCCTGGGCGCGCGGCCGCCGGAGCTCTGCCTCGTCACGCCCGGCGGCGGCCTCCGGCCGCTGACCACGATGGGCGGCGACTGGCTCGACGGCGTCAGCTGGCCGGAGATGCGCGCGCTCGAGGTGCCGGGGCCGGGCGGGCCGATCGAGACGTGGATCGCGTCGCCCGCGGGCGCAGGGGAGGATCTGCTGCCGACCATCGTGGACGTGCACGGCGGGCCACTCGGCGCCTGGTCGCCGGCCCCAAGCCTGGAAGTCGCGCTGCTGTGCGCCCGCGGCTATCGCGTGATCCTGCCCAACATCCGGGGGTCGATCGGCTACGGGCGCGAGTGGGTCGCGCCACAGCTGGGCGACTGGGGCGGGGTGGACGCGGACGACGTCCACGCGGCGCTTGACCACGCGGTCGCGCTCGGGCTGGCGGACCCTGCTCGCCTTGGCGCCCTCGGCCTCTCGTATGGCGGCTTCATGGTCAACTGGCTCGTGGGGACGACGGATCGGTTCCGCGCAGCCGTGTCGGAGAACGGCGTGACGAACCAGGTGAGCGCCTGGGCCGCGAGCGACACTGGGCCCGAGTACTGTCGCGCGGCCCGTCTGGGCGACCCGCTCAGCGCCGATGGGGTGGCCCTTCTGTGGCGCCAGTCGCCGCTTCGCCACGTCGCCGCCGTCCGGACGCCCCTCCTGCTGCTCCAGTCCGAGGCGGACCGGCGGTGCCCGGCGTCGGACAACGAGCAGTTCTTCGTCGCCCTGCGCCAGCTTGGCCGGACGGTCGAGTACGTGCTGTACCCCGAGGAGTACCACGTGGCGCAGGCGACCGGCCGCATCGATCGCCGGGTGGACCGGATGCGGCGGATGCTCGCCTGGTTCGACCGCTACCTGCGGGCCTGACCGAGACCGACGGTGCTCGCCCCCGCCGCAGCCCTGGATCGGGCGCGTGCAGCAGCGGCGGCTCGCGGTGACGCGGAGAGGCCCGAGAAGGCGCCCGCAGTCGCAGATCCCGGGGCCGACGACGTGGGTGCGGGCGGCCTGACCGGACGGCCCATGCCGAGTGCAGCGGTGACGGACACGTCAAGCGCGCCGCAGAGAGCGACCCGGGCCAGGAAGGCCATTCGTTGCGCGCGCATCGGCGCCCGGGCGACGCGATGCCGCCGTGGGTTCCCCTCGGCGGGCGACGTGCGCCCTGTCCTCGCGCCCTACCCGATCGACAGCTCCGGTGGTCGCGTCATGATCTGGCGCAGCGCGGTACGGTTGCCGAGCACCGCGCCCCGCTGGAGCGCCGCCGCCTCAGCGAGACCCTTGCGCCGCCCGTCCAGCCATCCGGCGAGGAACCCCGCGTCGAACGCGTCGCCCGCGCCGGTCGTGTCCTCGGCCCTCGCCGGCGTCGTGGCGACCTCGAGGCGGATGTGATCGTGGCCCGTCCGGAGCAGCACCGTCGCGCCCTCGGGCCCGCGCTTGACAACCGCTGCTGGCGCGAGCTCGAGGAGCCGCTCCTCGCGCTTCGGGCCGAGCAGCGCTCTCGCCTCGTCGCGCGTCGCGAACAGCAGGTCGGGCGCGGCGTCCTCGATCAGCCGCAGGGCCGCCCGCCGGCCCTCGGCGAGCAGCGGCGCCGATGACGAGAGGTCCACGCTCACCAGCGCGCCCGCGGCGTGGCCCAGGTTTGCCGCGGTCATCCCCGCGAGGCCCAGCGGCAGGTCGAGCAGCGAGTAGGCTGGCAGGTGCACCCCCGCCGCGCCGGCGAACCAGCTGGGCCGTAGGTCACCGGGGCGCAGCCGAAGTGCCGCGCCGCGCTGGGTCACGAAGGAGCGCTCGCCGCCAGGGTCGACGAGGACGCCGATGCGTCCGGTCGGTGCCCCGGCGACGCGGACGGCACGCACCTCCACGCCGGCCGCCGCCACGTCGGCAACGAGCGCCCGACCCGTCGCATCTCGGCCCACCGCGCAGACGAGCGTCGGGCGCATCCCCAGACGTCCCAGCCAGCGAGCGGTGTTCGAGGCGGAGCCGCCCTGGCGCAGCATGACCCGACCCGTCACGTCCGAGCCCGGCTTGACCTCGCGCTCCGGAGCCAGCACCACGTCGAGCACCAAGTCGCCGATCACGACCACTCGGGGTGGCTTCCCGGCTGGGCCGGCAGCGACAGTGCGGCGACGCGGCAGGGTCCGAGGACGGTGCAGGGTGGGCATCGGACCGAGAATACGCCCCGAGAGCTGCCCAGATGACCCGCCGCGCTGCCCCGAGACGAGCCGCCGATGCCCTGACACCCCAACAGGGATGTGGGGAACGCAATCGAGGTTGAGCAACTGCAACGCAACCTCAAGCGGCCCTCGGTTGCCGCGGCCCCCCGCACGCTGTGTCATTCGAGGAAGCCGAAACCGCCCGGCAGCCACTCCCGCCAGCGGGGGCGAGTGCAGACCTCGGAGTTGCGCCCAGATGTCCTTGGAAGGCCGTCTTCTCAACGCCCCTCGGCGAGCGCCGGGAGGGCCGGGCGACAACGTCCCACCGCAACCGGCAGGCTCCGCTGCCTCGGCCGCCGCGCGGCCGTGCCCATGGGCTCGCCTCGCCCTGGCGATCGGTCTGGTCAGCGCGACAGCGGTAGCGCTGCGCGTCTCAGGCATCCTCGCCGCGTGCGCCGCCACCTTCGAGGTCATGGGGTTCGACCCAGACCGCGCCCGACTCATCGCCGACCTGGTCGGCGCGGCCAGCGCGACGGCCGCCGGCACGCTCGTAGCCGGGGCCTGGCGCGCAGCCGCGCTGGCGGGGCTCCTTAGCGGGTTCGCGCTGTTCGGACACACCTTCCTGGTCGAGACCCGTGCCGCCATCAACGCCAACGGACCCGACGGGGCCTTCGACCCCACCGGCTGGGCGCTCACCGTGCTCACGCTGCTCGTCGCCTTCGGCGTGGTCGCGTGGGCCACGGCCACCTTGATGCGTCCGGTCCGCAGCGTCCTGATCGCCGCCGGCGAGGACGTCATGTCGCTCGGTCGACCCGGCCGTAGCGCCAGTCGCCTGCGGCGCCCGGCCGCAGCCCTGGTTGTGATGGCCCTGCTGGCCGTCACGCTGCCAGTCTTCTCGGACATGGTGAACTTCAGCCCGGACGCCCACATGCGCGGCGGAGGAACCGGCGGCCCGGGGCTCACGCAAGTGGCCGGCCCGTCACCGCAGCCCGGCGCGGGCGGCGACACCTCGCGCCTCATCGCGTCCGGCACCGGTCAGGGCGTCAGCAGCGGTGTCCTCAAGCTCGGCACCCCATGGACCGCCTGGCAGCCGACGGGCCGGGGCCAGCTGGTGTCGACCTCCTTCCCCGCCCCGTGGAAGGGCGGCCAGTCAACGACGGCCAGCGTCCAGATCTACCTGCCGCCGGGCTACGGGACGTCGAACCGCAGCTACCCGGTCATCTATGCGGTCCCCTGGGCCTCGTACCTCTGGACTACGGGTGCCAGCCTCAGGATCATGCTCCACTCGATGATCACGGCGGGCACCTTCCCGGCCTCCATCGTCGTGTTCGTCGCCCAGGAGGGCGGCGCTTACCCCGACAGCGAGTGCGTGAACGCCGTTGACGGCCGCGAGTGGTTCGAGACCTACATCACGCAGACCGTCGTGCCCTTCGTTGACGCGACATACCACACGATCAGGAGCGCAGCCGCCCGCTCCGTGCTTGGCTTCTCGCAGGGCGGCTTCTGCTCCACGATGCTCGTCCTGCGCCATCCGGACCTGTTCTCCACTGCGATCTCGCTCAGCGGCTACTACCAGGCGGGGATCGACACCAACCAGACCCGCAACGCCTCCCTCCCGTTCGGCGGCAGCACCTCGGCCGAGGCGCAGTACTCGCCGCTCGACCTCGTTGGGGAGCTGCCCGCGAGCGCGCGCCACTCGGTCTTCCTGATCCTCGAGGGCGACCCGGCCGACCCCTTCTACGGCGGCCAGTTCCGGTCGATGGTCGCGGCCTGCGAGGCGGCCGGCGTGGCGGTGTCGGCCACGCCGTCATCGATCGGCCACGGCTGGCGCGCCGTGCGGAGTCACCTGCCGCCCATGCTGGTGACGCTCGCACAGCGCGAGGCTGCCCTCGGGGTGTTCTCATGAGCGGCTCCGTTCCGGCCGTCGGCGTCCACATCGGGGAGCAGCACCGCTCGGGGGGCCAACTGCCGGCGGACGACCCGACGAGCGTGGCTCAGCGGCGCCACCCGATCGCCACGATCGTCGAGTTCCTCCCGGCTCTGGCGCTGCTCCTGTGCTCGGTGTCGTCGGACATGGTCGCGATCCTCGGCGGTGACCCCGTGGGCCTGTGGCGAGTGCTGCCCGCCGGTCCGGTCGCGGGCGACTGGGTGGGCGCCGAGGCGTCGAGCACGGCATTCCTCTTGGTCGGCATCGCCCTCCTCCGGCGCAAGCGGATCGGCTACTGGATGGCGCTCGCAATGGTCGCCGGGAGCGTGGTTGTGCAGGGCGTGACGCTTGACCATCCGGCCTCGGTCATCACCGCCCTCGGCGTCGGCCTCGCTCTCCTCGCGACCAGGGACCGCTACCAGGCGGGGACCGGACGACGCGAGACCATCGTCGCGGCCGCGCTCCTGGCCGGCGGCGTCGCGCTGGCGACCGTGGCAGCCGTGGCGGCGGCGACGGGCGCGGACGCACTGGGCACGCTGGCCGAGGCGGTGGGCTCCCTGCTGGACCTCGCGACCCCCGTGGCGGTGCCCGGGCTGGCCACGGTCGGCGCCCTTCTCGTCGCGGCCCGCGTGGCCTATGTCCTGGCCAGCGTCCTCGTGCTCGACCCGCGCCACGACGACCGCCCGCGTGCGGAGGTTGACGCGGCCCGGGCCACACTCCGCCGCGTGGGCCGAGGCGCCCTGTTCCCCTACCAGCTGGCGCCCGAGTGCACGGCCTGGACCGACGATGCTGGGACGACGGCGCTCGCGGTCGCGCCGGTCGGCCGGGTCGAGGTGGCGCTGGGCGATCCGGTGGGCGAGCCGACTGCGGCCGAAGCAGTTCTCGACCGATGGCTCGAGCGCTGCCGCCGGGACGACATCGCACCGGTGGTCTACCAGGCGTCAAGCGAGCTCACGGCCAAGCTCGGCCGGCGAGGCTGGGCGTCGGTGCCCGTGGGGCGAGAGGCCATCGTTGACCCGAGCACCTTCGACCTCTCCTCGCCCCGTGTCGCCAACCTCCGGCACACCGTGACCCGGTCTCGCAAGGGCGGCATCACCACGCGCTGGTCGCCCGGGGGCCTGGCGGCTCTCGGCGATCCCCAGCTTGTCGAGGCGATCGTGCGGCTGGATCGGGAGTGGCGACGGACCGCCGGCCCACAGCTAGGCTTCACCGTGGGGACGTTCGACCCGCAGGGAGCCCACGGGGCGATCGCGGTGGCGATCGGCGCGGACGGGCTTCCGGCGGCGTTCGCCGTGCTGCGGCCGACGGGCAGCGATGGCGGCTGGATGCTCGACGTGATGCGGCGTTCCCACGGGGGCGTGCCGGGTGCGCTCGAGGCGTGCCTGGTGGCCGCCATCTCGGCCCTCGGCGAGGCCAACGTCACACAGCTCTCACTGGGCTTGGCGCCTCTGGCCGGGCTCGGCACGGACGCACCGCGACGGTCCGAGCGGTGGCTCGCCCGCGGGGCCCGTTTCGTCCGCCCGTTCTACAACCACGAGGGGCTGGCGTTCTTCAAGGACAAGTTCGCGCCGGTCTGGGAGCCCCGCTTCCTCCTCGTCCCTGGCTGGACCTCGCTGCCCACCGCGGTCATCGCGCTGTTGCGACTTCACCTCGGGGGCGGCTGGAGCCGTGTCGTCAGATCCCTGGCGGCGGGCCTCATCCCGGCTCGCTGAACCGCGCCGGCGTCGTGTGCGGGGTGCGGACGAACCGCGGCGACGCGGGCCGAGCGGCCACGCGCAGCCAGGCAATCGGCAGCACGAGCGCCCACAGTCCGGTGAACGCCGTGATGAGCGTGGCCCGCACCAGTCGCCACGCGTGGCGCGAGCGGGCTGGCCGTCGTCGTGCCAACCCGGGGGCGCGCCCTCCTCGGGGCACCCCCTGGCCGAGAGGTGCTGGCTGCTCGCGCTCAGCCAACGCGGCTCGCTGCTGCGCCGCGGCCTTCCGCTGCGTCTCCGCTCGCTGCTCCTCATCGGGAGCCTGCGACGCCCAAGCCAGCACCAGCGCCACGAGACCGTAGCCAGCGACCACCGACCCCAAGGTCCCGCGGGCCGTCTCATCCACCTCAGCGCGACCCAGGCGGCGACCGGCGGGCTGCTGACGGGCAGGGCGGCGACACGACCGAGCCGCCAGGCCCAGCACCGCCCAGGGCATGAGAGCCTGAGAAGCGTAGGCAGCGAGCTCGGCTCGGCGACGCACCGGGCGGCGGGGATCGGGCAGCGCGGGCAGCACCAGGCGGAGGTCGCGCCGGATGGATCCCTCGGCCCAGCGAAGGCGCTGGCTGAGGAGCGAGCGGAGTGTCAGGACGGGCTGCTCCCAGATCTCGAGGTTCGCCGGATGCTCGACGCCGAGGCCCGTCGCCAGGTACCAGCGCGTGGCCAGCTCGAGGTCCTCGCACAGGGCGTCATGCGGCCACCCGCCGAGGGCCCGCAGCGCCTGCGCGCTGATCACCATGCCATCGCCCCGGAACTCGGCCGCGCCTCTGACGCGTAGCCTGACGCGCGAGATGAGGGCGTCGATCCGCTGCTCGCCGTCCTGCAGGAGCGCGAGCAGACCAGCCCCTCGATCCCGGTCGCAGCCTGGCGCGGGTCGGAGCATCCGCCGACGCGCCTGTGCCGCGGCCGCCGTCGCCGCCACGGCTCGGACGCGGACGATGAAGTCGGGCGCCACGCGTGCGTCGGCATCGAGCACCACGACCACGCCCGACGCTGGGGGCAGGACGGCCGCGAGCGCCGCGCCCTTGCCCCCCGACGGTGTTGTGAGGCGGACGACGCGGGCCACGTCACTGAGGCGGCACGCCTCGATCGCCGCGCAGGCCAGGTCGGCCATCCCGTCACGCGACGCGTCGTCGATGACGACCAGTGCGAGGGGGCCCGAGCGGGCCGCCCCGATATCGGCGACCAGCCGGGAGATCACCGCTGCCTCATCCCGTGCCGGGACCATCACGGTCACCATCGCCTCGGCGTGCGCGGCGAGCGGGTCGGGAGCCTGCTGGGCGACGTCGCAAAACGCTGATCCGCCGCCGGCCGCTGGCCCTGACCGCGCCGCCTGCCCACCCCGCCCGGCCAGCGCCAGGCCCGCGGCGCCACCCGGGAACGCCAGCGCCGCAAGGCGGACCAAAGCCGACGCGCGCCGGCTGCGGGGCAAGGCGTACCCGGCGAGGGTTGCCAGCGCCGGGAGCGCGAGCGCCGCGACGCGCAGCCTGCCGGGGCCCATTGGACTGCCGGGCGCCTCACACCAGTGGACACGGGGTCGGGGCACGCACTCAGGCATTGAGGATACGGGCCAACCCGTCAGACGCAGAGGAGAGTCGCGGAGGGGGATGACACTCAGCCGAGGATACCCGGCAGGCGACGAGGCTCGTGGAGACGACTCATGGCCGCTGCGCCGCGGCGAGTCCCTTCGGCACGGGGCCATCGCGGCCAGTTGACGCTTGGCGTCGAGAACCGAAATCGAGGTGAACGAGGCTGAACCGAACCTGATCCACGGCAAGGTTGAGCCCGATCTCGCGACGTGAGAGCGTGGGGATGAACCCGTTGTGGCAGCGCCGCCGGCGCGCCGGGTGCCACGGATGCTCAGCAGATGGTCACGTCCCGACAAACCAGTCTCGACCGCAGTCCGGACACCCCGGATCGCCGGCGCGTGCGCAGGCTACTCCTCGATCTCCTTCTCCTGGTCGTCATCGTCATCGTCGGCGCCGTCGGCGCCTTCGGGGCCGGCATCTGGGCGATGCCGACGAACGGGACCGTCATCGGCGATGGCGGGCGGGGATCAGGTGCGGCGTCCGGCCTCGCGGCAACCCCGTCGGGCTCGCCGACGGACGGACCCTCGGCCAGCGCATCAGCGTTGCCCGACGCGCATGTCACGCCACCGTTGGCGTGGTCACCCATGGCAGTGACGACCGCGATGTCGAAGGCCACGCCATGGAAGGCCTGGAAGCCCACGACGCCCGGTACGGTTACGGCCTTCGCGCTCCCTGCCCCGTGGGTTGGCGGGACGGCCCACAGCATCACCGCGTCGGTCTACCTGCCCGGTGGCTACGCCACTTCGAACCGCGCGTACCCCGTGATCTACGAGGTCCCCTTCTCGTTCCGTTCGTGGGACCGGTACATCGGCACGAAGGCGCTGCTCGACGCCCAGATGATGTCTGGGGCGATCCCCGCGTCGGTTGTCGTCTTCGTCTATCCCGCCAACAGCCCGTACCACGACACGGAGTGCGCGACCTCCGCGGACGGGCGCCTGCAGCTCGACACGTTCTTCTCGTCCACGCTGGTTCAGGCGATCGACGCCCGATACCGGACGATCCCCACCGCCGCGGCGCGGTCGGTCATCGGCTTCTCCCAAGGCGGGTTCTGCGCCGCCATGCTGGCCCTCCGCCATCCCGACGTGTTCGCGACGGCCCTGTCCATCAGCGGCTACTACCAGGCCGGCATCGTGAGCAGCCAGACGCCATGGGCCTGGCGCGTGTTCGGCGGCAACCCAGCCGTCGAGTCGGCGTACTCCCCGCTCCGGCTCGTCGGTCAGCTCACCGCAGCGCAGCGGGCGGCGATGCTCCTCGTCCTCGAGGCCAACCCCGAGCAGCCGTTCTACGGTCCCCAGTACGAAGCGATGATCGCGGCGGCGCATCGAGCCGGTGTCTCGGTGCTGACCGAGCCGATGGCCATGCGCCACTCCTGGGTCGCGGTCAAGGCCGCAATGCCGCAGATGCTCGGCGCGCTCGCGGCGCATGAGGCGGGGCTGGGCGTCTTCGGCTGATCGGCGAGGGGGCCTCTGTTCGACGCGGCGGCGCCTCACCGATCTCGGCGGCGCGTTGAAGCGGGGCGCGCAAGCGTAACGGCGTTGGCAGGCCACCGGAGCGACGGGAGCGGCGGCTGCTCCCGCCACGCGCGGTACGATGGGGCTCCCGGCACGACCCGCCGCGCCGGCATCCCGTTGACGCCCCACCCGGAGATCGCCATGACCCTGCCGGACGCCCGCCTCGAGCGGCTCGCCGTGGATACGATCCGAACGCTGTCCATCGATGGCGTGCAGCAGGCGAACTCAGGGCATCCCGGCGCTCCCATGGGCGCGGCGCCCATGGCCTTCGCCATCTGGACGCGCCACCTGCGACATGCGCCGACGCAGCCCGACTGGCCCGACCGCGACCGCTTCGTGCTGTCGGCGGGCCACGCCTCGATGCTCCTCTACTCACTGCTCCACCTGACCGGCTACGGCGTGTCGCTCGACGACCTCAAGTCGTTCCGCCAGTGGGGCTCGATCACGCCGGGCCACCCTGAATACGGGATCACGCCGGGCGTCGAGGCGACCACCGGCCCGCTGGGCCAGGGCCTGAGCAACGCGGTGGGCATGGCGATCGCCGAGCGGCGGCTGGCGGCCGAATTCAACAGACCCGACCACGCGATCATCGACCACCACACCTACGTGGTCTGCTCGGACGGCGACCTCCAGGAGGGCGTCAGCGCGGAGGCCTCGTCGCTGGCTGGCCACCTGCGGCTGGGCAAGCTAATCGTGCTGTACGACGACAACCACATCCAGCTCGACGGGCCCACCGCCATGGCGTTCAGCGAGGACGTGCTCGGGCGGTACGCGGCGTATGGATGGCACACCCAGCGCGTCGTGGACGGCACCGACGTGGGGGCGATCTCCGCCGCCATCGACGCCGCGAAGGCCGACCCCCGGCCCTCGATGATCGCGGTCCGCACGCACATCGGCTTTGGCAGCCCGAACAAGCAGGATTCCCAGAAGGCGCACGGCGCCCCGCTGGGCCCCGACGAGGTCCGCCTCACCAAGGAGGCCTACGGCTGGGACCCCGACAAGACGTTCTTCGTTCCGGACGAGGCGGGCCAGCTGTTTCGACAGGCCGTGCCGCAGGGCGAGCGGCTGGTGGCCGACTGGCACGCCAAGTACGACGCCTATGCGAAGGCCTACCCGGCCGAGGCCGCCGAGTTCCAGCGCCGCCTGGCCGGCCGGCTCGCGCAGGACTGGGACGCGGCGCTGCCGTCCTGGGACACGGGCTCCGAAGTGGCCACCCGCAACGCGAGCCAGGATTCGATCCAGGTGCTGGCGGCCGCGCTGCCCGAGCTGTTCGGCGGGTCGGCCGACCTGTCCGAGTCGAACCTGACGGACGTGAAGGCCAGTGGCCCTGACCTTTTCGAGGCCGACAACCCCGGGCGCAACCTGCGCTTCGGCGTCCGCGAGCACGGCATGGGCTCGATCGCCAACGGCATCGCCTACCACGGCGGGTTCCTCCCCTACGCCGCCACCTTCCTCACGTTCAGCGACTACATGCGGGGCGCCGTGCGCCTGGCGGCGCTGTCCGGCCTCCACGTGACCTACGTCTGGACCCACGACTCGGTGGGCCTGGGCGAGGACGGGCCGACCCACCAGCCGGTGGAGCACTACGCGGCGCTGCGAGCGATCCCCAACCTGTGGTTCGTCCGTCCGGGCGACGGCAACGAGGCGGCCGCTGCCTGGGCGCTGGCCGTGGAGCGACCGACGCTTGAGGGCGCTGAGCCCGGGCCGGTGGCGCTGGCGTTCACCCGCCAGAAGCTGCCGACGCTGCCGGGCACGAAGGAGCACGCGCGCGAGGGCGTGCGGCGCGGCGGCTACGTCCTGCGCGACGCCGCAGGCGGCAGGACGCCCGACGTGATCCTCATCGGGACGGGGTCCGAGCTCCAGCTGTGCGCCGCTGCCGCGGATGCGCTCGAGGCAGACGGCATCGCCACCCGGGTGGTGAGCCTGCCCTGCTGGGAGCGCTTCGAGGCGCAGGACGCCTCGTACCGCGACGCCGTCCTGCCGCCCTCCGTGCGCAAGCGCGTGACGGTCGAGGTCGGCGTCTCGCTCGGCTGGGACCGCTGGGCGGGCGACGAGGGCGCGATCATCGCGCTCGACCACTTCGGCGCCAGCGCACCAGCAGGGACGATTTTCAAGGAGTTCGGGTTCACCGCCGACAAGGTGGCAGACGTGGCTCGGCGCGTCGTTCGCGACGGGTTCCACGGCCGCGTGCCGTCCGGATCGACCCCTCACGGCCACCACCCGACGCTCGCCGCGGGCGCGTCCGGCACGGACCGCACCCCGTCCAGCGACCCCGGCCACGACTGAGGTGCCAAGATGCGCGTCGCGTTTGCAGCCGACCATGCGGGGGCAGCGCTCAAGGCTGAGCTCCTCGCGAAGCTCCGCGCCGCCGTGGGCAACGATCACGAGCTGATCGACCTGGGTGGCGACGGGTCCGACCCGTCGGACGACTACCCCGACTTCTCGCTGGCGCTCGGGCTCGCCCTCCAGGAGGGCGCCGCCGATCGCGGGATCCTGATCTGCGGCTCGGGCGTGGGCGCCTCAATCGCGGCCAACAAGATGCGCGGGGTCCGGGCGGGCCTATGCCACGACACGTAC
This sequence comes from Chloroflexota bacterium, assembly GCA_021802825.1. Taxonomy (GTDB): domain Bacteria; phylum Chloroflexota; class Limnocylindria; order Limnocylindrales; family CSP1-4; genus CAIXZV01. The sequence goes on along the minus strand of JAJZRG010000010.1, from coordinate 70,494 downwards.
TCGGCGCACCAGGGCGTGGAGCACGACGACATGAACGTGCTCACGCTCGGCGCCCGGGTGATCGGGGTCGAGCCCGCGCTGGAGTGCTCGCTCGCGTTCCTCGGTGCCGTGTTCTCCGGCGCCCCGCGGCACAAGCGCCGGCTCGGCAAGGTGCTCGCCATCGAGGCCGCGTCGATGGGAGGGCGCTGAGGGTCTTGAGGCGAAGCTGGCGCATCGGGCGCGCCACTCGCTCGGCGGGCGGGGTGGACGCACGCCTCGACGCCTGCTGGCGGCCGCCCGTCGCTGTCCGGCGACCCGGCCTATGCTCTCAGCGAAGCGCGGCCGCAAGGCCGCTCGCCGCCCGGAGTTGTCCCATGCGAAGCCGCCACGTCGAGACCAGATAGCGATGGGGCGCACGAAGCCGAACCCCGCCACGACATCGACGACTGCAGCCTCGCTGGTCGATGGACAGGCCGAGACACCGCCGGCAACCGAACCCGGCCCGCGCATGGCGGATCCGACCGCGCGCGCCGCCGAGCCTGTGGCGCCGACGGAGCCGCGGGTGCCCGCGACCGAGCCCTTGACGCCCGCGCCCGCCCCGCCGCCGAGGAAGGACGCCCCGCGCACGATGCGGGAGCTGCGGCTGGCCACGGAGGCCCGTCGCCGCGCGAGCGCCCCCAAGGCCGCCGAGAACCCGCTCCGCGAGGGCCTGCGCCTCGAGCGCGTGCCGGACCCCAACGTCTTCGTCCTGTTCGGCGCCACCGGGGACCTCGCGCACCGCAAGGTCGTGCCGGCGCTGTTCCAGCTGTGGCGCACCCACCTGCTGCCCCACGAGTTCACGCTGGTCTGCGTCGGGCGCCGCGAGTACAGTGACGAGGCGTTCCGCACCGAGCTCAAGGCCTCGCTCGACAAGTTCTCGCGCTCCCAACCGATCGACCGCGAGACCTGGGACGACATGGCGTCGCGGATCACGTACCACCGCGGCGACTTCAACGACCCCGCGACATATGCGGGGCTGGCCGATCAGCTCGACACCATCGACCTCGTGCGCGGCACCCGCGGCAACCGCCTGTACTACCTCGCGACGCAGCCCTCGGCCTTCCCCGACATCATCGGCCAGCTCGGCCACGCCGGCCTCGACCACGAACGCCACGAGGGCGGCTGGCGGCGGGTGGTCATCGAGAAGCCGTTCGGCCGCGACCTCGAGTCGGCGATTCGGCTCAACCGCGAGGTCGGCAAGGTCTTCCGGGAGCGGCAGGTCTACCGCATCGACCACTACCTGGGCAAGGAGACCGTCCGCAACCTGCTGGTCTTCCGGTTCGGCAACGGCATCTTCGAGCCCATCTGGAACCGCCGCCACATCGACCACGTGCAGATCACGGTCGCCGAGTCCATTGGGATCGAGGGGCGCGGCGCGTTCTACGAGGAGACGGGCGCCAGCCGCGACTTCCTCCAGAACCACCTCCTCCAGCTGCTCAGCCTCGTCGCCATGGAGCCGCCGGCCACGTTCGAGGCGGACGCCCTGCGCGACGAGAAGGTCAAGGTGATCCGCGCGATCGCCGAGATGACCCCCGCGCAGGTCCGCGGTGACGTCGTCCGCGGGCAGTACGGCCCGGGCTGGGTCTCGGGCAAGCCCGTCGTCGGGTACCGGCAGGAGCCCAACGTGGACCCCAGGTCCGAGACCGAGACGTTCATCGCGGCCCGCCTGATGATCGACGACTGGCGCTGGTCGGGCATCCCGTTCTACTTGCGGATGGGCAAGCGGCTGCCGAAGCGGGCGACCGAGATCGCGATCCAGTTCAAGGAGGTCCCCCACCAGCTGTTCCGCGACTCGGCGTCCGAGCCCGAGGCGAACCTGCTGGCGATGCGGATCCAGCCCGACGAGGGGATCATGCTGCGCTTCGGCGCCAAGGTGCCGGGCCTGGGCGTGGACGTCCGGAACGTCACCATGGACTTCACGTACGGGTCGGCGTTCCAGACCGACTCGCCCGACGCCTACGAGACGCTCATCCTCGACGCGCTGCTCGGCGACGCCTCGCTGTTCACGCGAGCCGACGAGGTGGAGCAGGCCTGGTCGATCGTGGACCCGATCATCGCCGCCTGGGCGGAGGAGCCGGCGCCAGACTTCCCGAGCTACGAGGCCGGCACCTGGGGGCCCGCGGTCGCGGACGACCTGCTCGCCCGGGAGGGGCGGCGGTGGCGCAGGATCTGAACGGCGACGGGCGAGCCGCCCCGGGCACCATTCTGTCGGTCGGCACCCGGGCGCCCGGCGGGCGCATCCAGCCGGTGGGTCCCGCGCGGCCCGGCGAGCCGCAGCTGCGCTGGCAGTCCCGCGCGACCACGATCGACGAGATCGAGAAGGAGCTGAGCCGGATCTGGGCCCAGCCGCCGATGGTGTTCGACCATACCGGCGAGCGCGGCGACCGGCAGCCAGCAGCCCGGACCAGCGTGATGAACCTGGTCATCGTGGCGGGCGACAAGGAGACCGGCGAGCGCTCCGCGGAGACCGTCAGCCGCCTGGCGGGGCGCCACCCGAGCCGGACGCTGATCGTGCTGCTGGCGGACCCCGACGGGCCGCCGTGGCTCGACGGGCGGATCCAGGCGCACTGCATGCTGCCGCGCGCGGACGCGCCCGAGTCCTGCACGGAGATGATCTTCCTCACGGCGGGCGGCGAGACGGGGCGTCACCTCGGGGCGCTGGTGACGCCGCTCCTCGTCCACGACCTGCCCGTGACCACCTGGTGGCCGGGCGAGCCGCCGCTCGCGACGGACCCCGCGGCCGAGCTGCTCGAGGCGACGGACCGGCTGGTGGTGGACGGGTCAGCGTGGACGTCCGACGGCCTCGGGCGCCTGCGTCAGCTCGCCGACCTGTTCGACCTGTACCCACGGATCTCCATCCGTGACTTCGCCCTCGTTCGCCAGTCCCGATGGCGGGAGGCCATCGCCACGGTCTTCGACCTGCCCGACTTCCTCCCCTACCTGCCCTTCGTCCGGCGGGTGTCGGTGACGTACGGCACCCGCGACGCGGTCGGGGCGCCGGGCAGCACCAACGTCGTCAAGCCGCTGTACCACGTCGCGTGGCTGGCCTCGCGGCTGGGCATGACGGTCGTCTCGCCCCTGCGGCCCGTCGCGGCAAGGGCGGCGGCGCCCCGGCTTCGACCCGGCGAGCACGCCCCCCTGCACCGGGGCCTCGCGGCCAAGCTTCGCGACCCGCGCTCGGGCGAGGTGGCGGTCGTCATCCGGCCGGTCGCATCGTCCTCGCCCGCCGGCACGACGCTGCGCGTGGAGATCCTCGCCGAGCGCCGAGGCTCGGAGCTCCGGGCGGACGTGACGGCCGAGGCGGAGAACGTCCACGTCCACGCCTGGCTCGACGGCGTCCAGGCCCTCGACCGCACCTTCACGGCGCCACGGCGCAACGACATCGACCTGCTGGCCGAGGCGCTCGAGGGCAGCAGCCGGGAGCCCGTCTCGATGAGCACGATCCGCATGGCAGCCCGGCTCGCGGGCGCCCCGGCAAGCCACGCCGTGCATCCCGGCTGAGCGCCCATCCTGAGCCTGTGCCACAAGGTTCCCGCCCGTCGCCGGACGCCAGACCTGATCGAAATGGAGGCCGACCGATGACCCAGCCAGCCCTGGCGATCCTCCCCACCGCGGCCGACGTGTCTGCGGCTGCCGCGCAGAGCATCGCCGACACGCTCGCTGCCGCCGTCCGGGAGCGCGGCGTGGCACATTGGTGCACGACGGGCGGGTCGTCGGCGCCGGGGATCTACCGGGCGCTCCGGGCGGCGCCGCTGCGGGACGCGGTGGACTGGTCGCGGGTCCACACCTGGTGGGGCGACGACCGGTTCGTGCCCGCGGGCGACCCAGCCTCGAACGTCACGCCATTCGACGACGTGCTCCGGGAGCCGGGCGTGGGGCTGGCGATCCCCGAGGCGAACGTGCACCCGGTGCCGGTGGCGGAGGCGATGGCAGGGGGCTCCGGGCCCGAGGGCGCGGCGGCGGCGTACGAGGCGCAGCTGCGGGCGTCGGGCCCCTCTAGTGGCGCGACCGACCTGCCCGTGTTCGACCTCGTTATCCTGGGCGTCGGGCCTGATGGGCACATCCTCTCGGTCTTCCCGGGGTCCTTCGTCTTCGACCAGCCGGGCTGGGTGGCCGCGGTGCCTGCGCCGACCCACGTCGAGCCGCACGTCCCACGCGTCACGATGCACCCCTCGCTGGTCATCGCGGCGCGCTCGGTGCTGGTGGTGACGGCTGGTGCCGCGAAGGCTGAGGTGCTGGAGCAGGCGTGGGCGGGCGGGGACCCGCGCGATCTCCCGCTTCGGACCACCCTGTCGGCCAACGCGACGTGGCTGGTGGACGAGGCGGCGGGGCGGCTGATCCGGCCCTGAATGCCGTGGGCCCAGGCCCGGCGAGGTCGAGGACGTCGCGGCGCTGGTGGAAGCGATCGTGGCAAGCTCGGGCGGACCGACTGCCTCCGACACGCCGCGCTGTGCCAGACTTGGGGCATGTCGAGCATCATCGGCTGGCTGATCATCGGGCTCCTCGCGGGCGGCCTCTCGGGCCTCATCGTCGGTGTCCGCAGCGTGCGGGGGTGCCTGCCGACCATCGTCGTCGGCATCCTCGGCGCCATCGTCGGCGGTTGGCTGGTCGAGCAGATGGGGCTGGGACAGGGCGAGGGCTTCGTCGGTGCCGTGATCGTCGCGACCCTCGGGGGCGTGGTCATCCGGGTCGTGCTGCGCTCGCTCGAGCGGAGCTGAGCGCCGGGGGCCGCGAGCTCATTTACCCAGGGCTTTCGAGGTGCCTCGAATGGAGTTGGTGCCGCTGCTGGTCATCGGGTTCGTCGTCGGCCTCCTTACGGGCACCCTCATCGGCGGTCCCGCCACGGGCTACCTCGCCTCGATCGTCGTCGGCACCGCCGGAACGCTCATCGGTGTCGGCGCCAACAGCCTGCTGGGCATCCCCGGCGCTGGCGAGACGTGGGCGATCCTCGTCCTCGGGATCCTAGGGTCCGCTGCGCTGCGCCTGGCGATGCTTGCCGCTGCCAGCCGGCGTCTCCCCCGACCCGGAGGTGGCTGACGCGTCTTCGTCGCCAGCCCGCAACCCGCGGTACGACTACCATCGCGCGATGAGCGATCCTGCGTCGGCGCAGCCCGACACCCGCCCCTACTCCCCGGGCCTCGAGGGCGTCATCGCCGGCGAGACCTCGCTCTCATTCATCGACGGCGAGCGCGGCCGGCTCCTGTACCGCGGCTACCCGATCGGCGAGCTGGTGAGGAACGGCTCGTACGCCGCCGTGGCCGAGCTGCTCTGGACTGGCGACTGGAACCCGGGCGCGAAGCTCCCCTGCGAGCCGGCGTCGCCCGGGGTGCTCTCGGCCCTGCGGGCGCTGCCGAGGACCGCCCGGCCCATGGACGCGCTCCGGACCGCGGTGGCCGTCTGGGGCGCGGAGCACGATCCAGCCTGGCCGGCGACGCCCGAGCAGGCGCGCTCGCTGACGGCCTCGTCACCCTCGGCGCTGGCCGCCTTCGCGCGCATCCGCGGGGGCCTCCAGCCCATCTCGCCCGACCCCGACCTCGACCTCGCCCCTGGCTACCTTTACCAGCTCACCGGGAAGGCGCCAGCTGAGGAGGCCGCGCGCGCGCTCGACGCGTACTTCGTGGTCGGCGCCGAGCACGGCTTCAACGCCTCGACCTTCACCTGCCGCGTCATCACGTCCACGCGCGCGGACATCGCGTCCGCGGTCGGCGGGGCGATCGGGGCGATGAAGGGGCCGCTCCACGGCGGGGCGCCGTCCGAGGTCGTCGAGCAGATCCACGAGGTGGGCTCGCCGGAGCGCGCCGAGGCCTGGGTCCGGGACGCGATCGACAAGAAGGTCCGACTGATGGGGTTCGGGCACCGGGTCTATCGCTCCTACGATCCCCGGGCGGCTGCCCTGCGCGAGGTCGCCGAGTCGATGACGCACAAGCCCGAGTGGCTGGCGCTCGCGATCGCGGTCGAGGACGTGGCGCTCCGGGTGCTCGCGGAGAAGTACCCCGACCGCCCGCTCATGACCAACGTCGAGTACTACGCGGCGCCGGTGCTGATGGGCGTTGGCCTGACGCCGGACCTGTTCCCGGCCACGTTCGCGCTGGCGCGGCACGCCGGCTGGACGGCCCACGCGATCGAGCAGGGCGCGGCGAACCGGCTGATCCGGCCGGACGTGCGGTACATCGGCGCGGGGGAGCGGCACCTGGCCGAAGCCTGACCGTGCGCGCATCCGCGGCCACCGCTCGGGCCCGTTCAGCGGACTGGGGTCGCGGCTCCCGGAGGGCATAGCCGACGCAACCTGACTGTGGCGGCCCTTCGCCCGGGGGCTCGGCGTGCTGGCCACGGACTGGCGTGATCCATGGCTCGGCCCTCCCCGGCGATGATGGGCTTGAGCCCAGCCGTCCGGCCATCGGCCTCTCCCGCGCGATGGGCGGCTCCCCATCGCGGCCGAACCCTCGCGCTGCCGTGGGCGGCTGATCAGGCGAGGACGGGCGCCGGTGCAGATCGCCGCCTCGCCATCACCACGGCGCCCAGCACGAACACGGCCGCCCCCGCCAGGTACGGCCCCGGCAGCCCCATCGTCGACGCCAGCACGGAGCCTGTCGCCGGCCCCACCACGCCAGCCAGGTAGAGCGGCAGGTAGACCAGGTTGAGCGTCGCGGACCGACGCTCGGGCGGCACCTCAATGGCGAGCAGCGAGAACACCATCGCTCCGACAGTGGCCACCGCCCCGCCCAGCAGGACCGACGTCGCCGCGAGGGCCAGGACCTGCGGCATGAACGGCATGATGGCCGACGCCACGGCTCCCGCCACGAGCGACACCAGCAGCATCGGCCGGTACCCCACCCGGTCGCCCAGCCAGCCGGCGACCGGCGCGGCGAGGGCCCCGATCATCGCGCCCAGCCCGATCACCTCGGCGATCGACGAGGCGAGACCGCTGCCCGTGCCCACGAGGTGCTCCACCAGCAGCGGCGTGTACGAGCGGGAGATCTGGCTCGCGAGGAACACCACGCCATAGGCGGCGAACAGGCCGCGCACGTCGCGGTCGGCGAGGACGCCGCGCACGGCACCGAACGCCAGTCGCAGGACCGGCCCGCTGGGGACGACCTCGGGTCGGATCTCGCGGGTGCCGAGGCCGACGAGCAGCGCGGTCCCCACGGACAGGCCCGCGGCGACGGCGTAGACGCCGGCGATCGACAGCCCGACGCCGTCGACGAGAAGGCCTGCCGCGATCGGCCCGAGTGCCATCCCCACCGGGCTCGCGGCGCCGAACAGCGCGATCACCGTCCCCAGGCGCGCCCGAGGCGCCACGTCGCGGATCCCGGCCAGCATGACGCCGGTGTTCCCGAGCTGCAGCCCCACCAGCATCAGCGCCACCGCCACCTGCCAGGGCTGTTGCGCCACGGCGACCAGCGTGAACACGACAGCCTCGACGACCGCGCTCCGCACGATCACCGCCTTGCGGCTGTACTTGTCGGCCCAGACGCCCCACAGCGGAACGAGCGGCAGCCCCAGCACGAACACGAGCGAGCTGAACAGGCCCACGAACGCCACCCGCTCCGCATCCGGAACGCCCAGCTCGCGCAGGTGGGCCGGGAGCAGGGCGAAGACCTGGCTCATGCCCGCGCTCTCGACCAGCTGCGTGACCCAGTAGGCGGCGACGATGCGCCGCCAGCCGGGTATGTGGGACCGGGATGAGTCGTGCAAGCCGCCACCCTACCGGATGCAGCCGCAGGGGGCCGAAGCCGGAGCCACAGCCGAAGCGGCCGTCCAAGACCGGAGCCGTCGACGAAGCGGGCCGGCAGGCGCGATGATTCTCCCGTGCTGCAGCACCTTGAGCTCCGCCTCCCCGATCCGTGCCTCGTGGTGCTTGTGGGCCCCGCCGGTGCCGGCAAGACCACGTTCGCGGCCCGCCACTTCGCGCCCGACGAGGTGCTGTCCTCCGACGCCTACCGGGCACTGCTCGCGGGCGACCCCACCGACCAGCGGGCCACCGCGCCCGCGTTCGCGGCCCTCCACCGCGCGCTCCGGCACCGGCTGTCTCGCCGCCTCCTGACCGTGGTGGATGCGACGAGCGCCGGGCCGCACGACAGACGACCGCTCCTCGCGGCAGCGGCGGCCGCCGGTGTTGTCGCCGTCGCGATCGTGCTGGACCTGCCCGAGGAGACGGTGCTCGCCCGCAACCGCTCTCGCGGCGAGCTGGCCGTTCCGGAGGCGGCCGTGCGGCGGCACCTCGCGCGCGTCGCGGCGTCACTCCGCGAGCCTGGCCTCGCGGCCGAGGGATTCACGACCGTCATCGTCGTCCGCGAGCCGGCCGCCGTGGAAGCGCTGCGCGTGGTCCGCGTCGTCTCGGCCGGTGACGGCTCGCCAGCGTCCCGGGTGGCGGCCGAACAAGCCGGCCGCGTGACGCCCCCCCTAGCCCGTGGTCGTGCCGATCCCGATCAGCACGATGGCGAGGACCGTGAGCACGATCCCGGCGAGGTGGCTCCGTGTGACGCGCTCATGCAGGAGCGTCAACGCTAGCAGCACGGTGGTCACCGGGTAGAGCGAGGCGAGGATCGTCGCCACGGCCAGGGCGCCCACCTGCGCCGCGCCGATGAACGCGACGTTCCCGGCCATGTCGAGCACGCCCACCACCGACAGTCGTGCCACGTCGCCGCGGCGCATCCGCCACGGCTGGCGCCAAACGACGATGAGCGAGACCAAGACCACTGTCTGCACGAGCCGCAGCACCACGAGCGGCCCGAACTGCCCGGCATTCGAGATCTGGCCGATGCAGATGTTGAATCCCCCGATCGCGACCCCGGCCAGCAGCGCCCACTCCACGCCCGACGGCCGACCCGTCTGGTGGCCCGGCGCCCGTGTCACGAGCACGACCGCCAGCAGGGCGGTGACGATACCCGCGACCGTGGCGACAGTCGGCACCCCCTCGATGGCGAAGCCGACCACGACGGGCACCACCGCCCCGAGCACGCCCGTCACAGGGGCCACGACGCCCATCCGGCCGACCGCGAGGCCCCGGTACAGCGAGGTCATCCCGACCACGCCACACAGCCCGGCACCCAGCGACCAGCCGAGATCCGCCCCGGCCGGCACGGGCTCGCCGCGCAGGACCGCGATCACCAGCGCCACGACCATGCCCACAACCTGTGTCGTGGCGACCACGCCGAACAGCGGCACGCGGCGGCTCATCATCCCGCCGCCGAAGTCGCCGGCGCCCCAAGTGATGGCCGAGGTCAGCCCCAGGACGACGACGGCGAGGCCAGGGCCGAGCTCAGGAATTCGCCACCGCCTCGGGGCCGGGAAGCTCGATGACGGCGTCGGCGATCGCGTCGTAGCGCGATGACGCCGTGAGGTAGATCACCTGGAAGTCTGCCGTGAGCTCGCGCAGGACCTCGAGCGCCCGCTCGGCGCGCGTGTCGTCGAGCGAGACCAGCGGGTCGTCGAGGATGAGCGGCGGCCGACGGTCGCCGGTCACCAGGCGCACGAGCCCCAGCCTCGCGGCGAGGTACACCGCGTCGAGCGTGCCGCGCGACAGGGCCGTCACCGGCACCCAGTCGCCGCGCTCGGTTGAGCGCACCTCGAGCCCGAGCGCCGTGTCGTCCATGCGCACGTCGTGGTAGCGACCGCCGGTGAGCCTCGCCACATCGCCCACCATGCGCCGCTCGAGGAAGCGCGTTGCGCGAGCCATCGTTGCCCGCTCGGCGGCGTCGAGCTCGGCCAGTGTCCGCGACAGGATCCGCTCGCGGCGCCGAAGCTCTGCCAGATCGGCCCGCCAGCTCGCGAGCCGCTCGGCCAGCGCGGCCACGTCCTCGGCGTCCACGGGGTTCTGGCCCACGCGCGCGCGAGCGGCCGATTCGTCGTCGCGGGTCCGCTCGGCCACGCCCTCGGCGTCGCGCACCTCCACCTCGAGGCGCTCGCGCGCCCTGGGCTCCCTGGCGATGGGCCCGAGGGCGTCGAGCGCGGACGTCGTGCGCTCGATCTCCGCCGCCGCGAGGTCCCGCTTGGAGGGGAGCGTGTCGGGATGCTCATCGCCGACGAGGCCCGAGAGGCGGGCGCGCGCCTGGTCGATCCTCGCGACGTGGGCCGTCTCAGCCGCCAGCCGCTCCTCGGCCTCGGGCGCTCCGGGCAGCCCCAGCTCGCCCAGCACCTCCTCGCGCTCGGCCCGCGCGCGGCGCAGCTCCTCCTCCATGTCAGAGCGGCCGCGCAGCCGCCGCGCGACCTCCTCGTCCTTCATCTGGCGCGTGACACGGTCCGAGTTGCGCTCGCGATAGCCAGCGGCGGCGAGGACGCCACCGCTCCCCACGATGACGATGCCGGCGATCCCAGGCAGCACACCGAGGCTGAGCACGCCGGCCAGGCTCAGCCCGGTCCCGGCCACGGCCACGAGCACGCCGATGGCCACGAGCACGATCGCCATTCGGGACCGGGGCTGCCACCTGCGCTCAGGCGGCAGGTCGAAGTCAACGTGGACCTCGCCCGCGAGCATCTCCTCGAGCGTGGAGATCCGCGTCTCGACCGTCCGCAGCCGCTCGACGCTGGGGCGAAGCTGGGCGAGCGGCATGGGCGAGGGATGGCTCGCCTCGAGCTCGGCGAGCTCATCGCGGAGGGTGATCGCCTCGCTGTAGCGGTCCAGCCGCGCCTGCGCGTCGTCTCGCTCGGCTTGGAGGCGCTCGGCCTGACGGGCCTTCTCGAGCTGTGCGCGGCGCTCCGTCAGGGCGGCCTCGGCGGCTGCCCGGCGCTCCTTGGCGAGCGTGTGCGCCTCGCGGTCGCGCTCGAGCCGGGCGATGCCCTCCTCGCCATTCGCCAACCGCCGCTCAGCGTCCGCGACGGCCTCCGCGGCCGTGCCCAGGCGGCCGGGCCCGCCGTTGCGGGGGCCGAGGTCGGCGAGGGCGGCCTCGAGGCGTCGCCTCGCCCGAGCCGTGCTCCGGTCGGCGCCGCTCATAGTGGCCGTCAAGCGGTCGCGCAGAACGGTCTCGTCGCGCTGCAGCCCGGCCAGGTCCGTCTGGCGGACCGAGGCGGTTGACCGCAGGAAGCCCTCGGTCGGCACGCCCGACAGCTCGGCGAAAACCTCATCGACGCGGGCCGCCTCGCTCACCGGCTTGCCGTCGAGCTCGAGGCGTGTCGTGCCGCGCGTCCCGGCGAACACCTTGGCCAAGCGCCCCTCGTGGACGGCCCCGTCCTCGTCGTCCCAGGTGAACGTGATTCCGATGGACGGGGCCGCCTCGGGTGCGGCATCCCAGGTTCGGACGTCGCCGATGTCCGGCGAGGCGCTGGTCGCTGGGCGGGTGAGTACGAGCTCCAGGGCATGCTGGATGGTGGACTTGCCGGCCTCATTGGGACCGCGCACGACGGTCATGCCCGGGTGGAGCGACCAGCTGGCGTCGCGATGGCGGCCGACGTTGTGCACGGAGAGACTCGTGACCCTCACCTCGCCGCCTCCATCCCGGCGAGGAGCCGGCGCCCCACGCGCAGGACCTCGCGCAGCTCGCTGGCCTCAGCGTCCGCGGCATCACCGTCCTCGGCCTCGAGTTCCGCGATCCGCGCCTCCACGTTGCGCACGAAGGCTCCGGCAATCGTCTCTGGGGGCGGCAGCGCGCCGGCTGTGAGGGGCGGGCGACTGCGGTCGTCGATGCGGACGCAGAGGTACGCGCCTTGCAGCGCCTCCTCGATGGCGGCGGGCTCGAGGACGAGTTCATCCGGGCGCTCGCCGACGATCCGCACGTCGAGGACGAGTTCCGGATCGGCTGCGGCGCGAAGCCGCTCGACGAGGGCCGCCTGCGACGCGAGCTGGCCGGCATCGACCTCGAGCATGCGGTGCCAGGAGGAGCCGACCGCACGAGTCTCGACGCGAACGGTCTTGCTCCCGGCGCGCTCGTCGAGCGTCACGAGGTTCACGGTCCCTGGCTCGTGGTGGTCGGCCGTCACCTGCTCCGGGGACCCCGCGACGGCCCACGTCACGCCGCCCACCTTGCCCGTGGCGGCAGCATGGTCGTGACCGAGGGCCACGAAGTCGAGGCCGCTCCCCGCGATCGCCGACTCGGCCAGCTCGGCAACACCGGCAGTCATCGCATCCGGCGCCGGCTGGCGCGATTCGCCAAGCCGGGCATTGCCTGGCGCAGCCATCCCCGTCGTCGTGACCGGCACGCGCCCAGTGCCCGCACCCGCGTCGCGCACACCCCCGCCCCCCAGCGGCGCGTGCAGCAGCCCGATCCGCCACGTTGTCGCCGGGACGCGGGCCCCGGTGAGGTCCGCGAACGGCCCGGGAGCGTCGGCCGTGCTGGGCCGCGACAGGTCCGCTGGCCCGACGACCAGGGCGTCGAGCGTCTCGAGATGCGCCCACGGCTGGTCAGGCGTGAGGAGCGTGACCATCCCCCCGCCGACCAGGCCCGGCAGGTCATGGGCTCGGTACACCGACGAGCGTGTGTACGCGTCGTGGTCGCCGGGGATCATGACGACCCGGATCCGGGCAGCGGCCAGGCGCGCGAGCTCAGCCACGACGCGCTCCACGGTCCGCCGTGATGCGCTGTTCGTGTCGAACAGGTCGCCCGCGATCAATACGATGTCCACCCGCTCGGCCAGCGCGAGGTCGACGGTGGCCCGGAAAGCGCCATGCTGCCGTTGGCGCAGGGCGGATGCGGCCTCGCCGAGGTCCTCGTGTCGCGCACCGAGATGCACGTCAGCCGTGTGCAGCAGCCGGAGCATGCGCCTCCCCGCCTCCCTGTTCCATTTCCGGCGCCACGCCGGCTGTCCGGGCCATACCTGCGCGGCGGGCCGAAAGCGGGCCCCGCGGGCGGCCGCACGTCTGCCCACTGCCACCGCGCGCGACGGGCGTCGCGTTCGGCAGCCGAGGGGATCGTCACCGTCGCCAGCGAGACCCGGCTGCGCACCGGGCGCCCCCATTGCTCCCGGTCGCACCGCCGAATCTGCAGGGGCATTGTGACAGGTCGGGTGTCGCGAGCCCACCCGGCGTCGCGCCACCGAGCGGGCGGCGGGCGGCATCGCCAACCGGGTCCAACCGGTCCTGTTGGCGGGCGGCTGTTGCAACAAACCCTTAATGCGCCCCCCGGGGGTGGCGGTGTAGGGTGGGCTGACAACCAATACCGGTGCGCCGTCTTGGGAGACGGCTCGGAGCCGTTGGATGCGGTCCGGCTTACTCCCCACCGGATGCCGCTTCTTCGGGTTTCCCTCCCTCGGCGGACGCACATAGCATCCCGCCGCGCCCGGGAGGAGCTCTCGCGTGACCTATGTTGATCGGACGATGACCTGCGTCGATTGCGGCGTCGAGTTCGTCCATTCCGCCGCCGACCAGGAGTACTACGCCCAGAAGGGCTTCACCTCGGATCCGAAGCGCTGCGCATCCTGCCGCGCCTACCGCCGCTCCACACGGGATGGCTCGGGCGACGACCGCGCCTCCGGCGCGCCGCGCGGTTACGAGCGTGCCGAGGACCGGGCTGCCCGGGAATACTTCGTCGCCATCTGCACCAGTTGTGGCAACCAGGCCCAGGTGCCGTTCAGGCCGCGCATGGACAAGCCCGTCTACTGCTCGGACTGCTTCCGCCAGATCAAGCCGGACTGAGCGCCGCCGCTGGCAGGGCGCCGGTGCCGGACGGCATGGCGTCGTGGGAGGACGGCGAATGCGGCGGGAACCGCACAGGCGACCCCGTCCCTAGTCCACGCCTCCCCTTCCTCCCCGAGCCATCAGGCCCGGAACGCCTCGCCACGGCGGAACCGCTCCCGCCGCCTGCCGCGCCACACCGTCACTCGGCCGGCGCCGAACACCTGCCACGCGCCGTTGCGCCCGACGACCGCCGTGTGCTCGTCGATGCCGAACACCACCCCGCCGCGCGGCGCGAGCAGCGCCAAGCACGCGCAGAGCGGCTCGGGAAGGGCGTCGTAGTGCGGGAGCACCGCAATCCCGTCCACGAGGCCCAGTGCGTGGGGCCAGCGAAACGGGAGGGGAACCGAGAGGTGCAGCTTGGGCACGACGCGATAGTCCATCGTGCGCCCGACGATCGCCATGGCCCCGGCGGAACAGCCCGCGATCACCGCGCCCCGCGCATTGGCGGCGGTCAGAGCGGCGCCCAATGAGGAGCCCTGGAGCACCCTGAGCAGGTGTCGCGGGTCGCCGCCTGAGAGGTAGACGAGGTCGGCCTCGCCCACGGCCTGGATCGCGGACGGTTCACGGCCCTCGCCGGTGTTGCGGATCAGGACCGGCTCCACCTCGGCACCGAGCGCCGAGAAGTGCGCGACGCCCTTCTCGGCCCACGACTGGAACACCGACTCGCCGTCATTGGCCGAGGCCGTGGGCAGGATCACGACCCGCGGCCGCCTGCGGCCGGTTGCAGCGAGCAGGCCGCGGTCGAACTCCGCCATCGTGTCCAGGAACTCACCGGCGCCGACGAGCGCCACGGGCCCACGCATGGTCCGCAGGATACGGCAGGTGCGCCGAGCGGCGGCCGGGACGCGATGGACGCGGCGGCCCGGGCGCGCTGCGCGCGGCGCCGTCTGGCGCTGGCACGCCGCGGCCCGGGCGCTCGCACGCGGAGAGGTCGGGCGCGCTGCACGCCGCGGCCCGGGCGCTGGCACCGGGCGCTGTCGGTCGACTCCCGCGCCAAACCCCCGTATCTGCTCCCAGAGGAGGTTCGGCCGCAAACTCCCCCCGTATCTCCTCCCCGGGGAGATACGGGGGGCTTTGGCCGACTCCGCGTGCACGAGGTCGACTTCGGCCCCTCCGTAAGCTCCCCCCGGGGGAGTTACGGTGGACATGGCCGAGTGACCCGCGGGGGCCCCACGCGCGTCACCGGGCGCAACGGGGGCGTGCGCCGGCGCCATGGCCGAGGCATCCTGCGCGCCATGCCGAACGGCGACCGAGCTGGCCACGCCGACCTCGTCCTGACCGGGGGCCGAATCTTCACCGCCGATGCCGCGGGAACCTGGGCCCGCGCACTGGCGATCCGAGACGGGCGCGTCGCCGCCGTGGGCACCGATGCCCAGTCGATGGCGCTCGCCGGCCCGACCACGCGCGTCGTCGACCTCTGCGGCCGCACCGTCACCCCCGGCTTCGGCGATTCGCACGTGCACCCGCCGATGGGCGGGCTGGCGCAGATCCGGTGCGAGCTCCACGACGCGCGGGGCAAGGCCGAGTACCTCGCCATCGTGCGCGCCTACGTCGCCTCGCACCCGGACGTCCCGTGGGTCCTCGGCGGCGGGTGGTCCCTCGCCGACTTCCCCGGAGGCCTCCCGCGCCGCGAGGACCTCGACGCTCTCGTCGCCGACCGCCCCGTGTTCCTGCCCAACCGCGATGGCCACGACGCCTGGGTGAACTCCAGGGCGCTCGAGCTCGCCGGCATCACGCGCGACACCCCCGACCCCGAGCATGGCCGCATCGTCCGCGACCCCGACGGCACACCGCTGGGCACGCTCCACGAGGGCGCGATGGACCTCGTCGAGCGGCTGATCCCACCGCCCACGCCTGAGGACCTGCGCCGCGCGCTCCTCGAGAGCCAGCGCTACCTGCACTCGCTGGGCATCACCAACTGGCAGGACGCGTGGGTCACGCCCGAGACGCAGACGGCGTACCTGGCCACGGCAGCGTCCGGCGAGCTGACAGCGCGCGTCGTCGGCGCTTTGTGGTGGGAGCGTGAGCGCGGGATCGAGCAGATCGAGGAGCTCGTGGAGCGACGAGCGAAGGGCCGCCTCGGCCGGTTCGAGGCGACCAGCGTCAAACTCATGATCGACGGCATCGTCGAGAACCGGACGGCGTCGATGACCGAGCCGTACCTCGACCCGCGCGACGGCCACGCCACGGCCAACCGCGGCCTCGACTTCATCGATCCTGAGCTCCTCAAGCGGGTCGTCGTCAAACTCGACGCGCTCGGGTTCCAGCCGCACTTCCACGCACTGGGCGACCGGGCCGTCCGCCAGGCGCTCGATGCGGTCGAGGCGGCGCGCGCGACGAACGGCTGGACCGACACGCGGCCCCACCTCGCCCACCTCCAGGTCGTCCACTCCGACGACCTGCCGCGCTTCCGCCGCCTCGGTGCGCTGGCCAACGCGCAGCCGTACTGGGCGGTCGAGGAGGACCAGATGACCGAGCTCACGCTGCCGATCCTCGGTCCCGTGGTGTCCGCGCGGCAGTACCCGTTCCGCTCGCTGCTCGCGAACGGTGCGACGCTCGTGATGGGCTCTGACTGGAGCGTGTCGACGCCGGACCCGCTGGCCGAGATGGAGGTGGCCGTTAACCGCGTGTCCGACGAGTCGCGGGGCGTCAAGCCGCCGTTCCTGCCTGAGGAGCGGATCACGCTCACCTCGGCGCTCCGTGCGTTCACGGCGGGGTCCGCCCACGCGCAGCACCTCGACGAGGCGGGCTGGCTGGGCGAGGGCCGCCTGGCCGACTTCGCGATCCTCGACCGCGACCTGTTCGACCGCGGTGCGGGCGAGATCGGCGAGGCGCGGGTGCTCGCGACGTTCGTCGAGGGCCAAGCCGTGTACGAGGCGCCCGGCCTGGACTGACTCCGGCGGCCTGGCGCGCCCGCGCGCGTGCCGGCGACGCGCAGCTGCCAACTCTCCACCGCGGTCAGGGTCGCCGGGCTCGAGGAGGGCGCCGCGGCGACGGAGGGCTTCGGATCGGGCATCGGCTGGCTGTGCGGCTGGGTCGGCGATGCCGAGGGTCCGATCGCGCCGGTCGAGGGCGAAGGCGTCGGCCCCGCGACGATGGATGTGACGCCGGCCAGGACGGCGACCACCAGGGCGACCGAGGCGGCCGCAAGCCATCGGGCGAAGCCCCGGCGTCCGCCCCTGCAGACGCAGATGCGGCGCGAACTGCCCGCTCAGGGCTCCAGTTGGATCGCAAGGGCCACGCCCTCGGCCGCGGCGGCGCGCGCCAGGTCACGGTCGAGCGTGGCGAGCTCGGCGTCGAGATCGAGTGCGAGCCAGAGATATGCGGCGTCGTACACCGACAACCCGTGCTTGCTCGCGAGCGACATCGACTGGACCAGGCCGTCCAGCCCGCGATCCGCAGCCTCGAGACCGAGGCGCTCCATTGCGCGGAGGACGAAGGTCGCGTCCGGCACGCTGAATCTGTGTCCGCGAACCAGCGCGTTGGCGGTCTCGATCCAGATCAGGGGCGGCGCGAGCAAGATCGCCGCGCGGTCCTGCAGGTCCCCCAGCGCGTCCATGGCCGGCGGCTCACTGACCGCAACGCCGACACTGATCGAGGCGTCCACGACGACCGTGGGCGGTATCGCCACGAAGCTCACCGATGCGCTCCGTCTCGCTCAGCCCGGACGGCCGCCGCAGCGTCGATGGGACCGTACCGCTCGCGGAAGACGGCGCCCATGCGACGCAGCTCATCCAGGGCCGCAACGCGGCGCGCCCTCATCTTCTCCGGATCCACGGCGGCGAGGTCTGCCAGCGGCACGATCGCCGCAACGGGGGTACCACTGCGCTCCACGACGAACCGCTGGCCCGCGGCCGCCTCGTCGAGCACTTGGCCGAACTTTGCGCGGACCTCGAGGGCGCTGATGGTTCTCATAGCACCATCATAGGTCTATGAGAGCAACCGTCAACGTGGCCGGAGGTCACCCGGGAGGTCCACGTCGCGGAGCGTCAGGCGACGGGGATCGAGCGCGGTCCAGGCCTCGGCCGACACCACGGCCGCTGGGACCCTCAGGAGCACGCCTCGAAGCGCCCGACGGCCGTCGGCGAGGAGGGCGGCCGCGGCCGGGGCGGCCATCGATGGGCGAACCGCCAGCGGCAGGATCGCGGTCGGCTCAGCCTCGAGGGTCGCCGCGCCGATCGTGGGGCTGGCGTCGAGGGCGGCGAGGAGCATGGTGAGGACGGCCGGGACCACCCATGGCATGTCGCCACCGAAGACGATGGCGAGGTCGATCTCTGGCGCGGTCCGGACCAGCGCGGTCAGGCCTGCGGCGAGGCCGGCGAGCGGACCTTGGTGCGTCTCGGGGTCGTAGGCGACGAGGAGGCGCGAGGGGGTTGACGGGAGCTCGCCCGGGTCGCCGCCCGGCGCGAGGACGACGACGACCGTGTCGGCGATCTCGCCGGCGGCGGCGAGCGCGTGGTGGAGCAGGGGCCGGCCGTCCAGGAGTGCTGCCATCTTGTCCGTGCCGAAGCGCGACGAGGCGCCGCCCGCCAGAACGATCGCCGCGCTGCCCTCCCGTCCCGTCACGCGCCGTGGCCCTGCTGCCTTGCCGCCCGCTCAGCCAGGCGGGCAAGTGTCCTGGGTCCCAGGACGTGGCCCGCGTCGGTGCGACGGAGCAGGCCGCGGCGGTCGAGATCCTCGAGGATCGCCATGACGTACTTGCGGCTCGTTCCGGTGGCGTCGCGGAAGCCGGCGGGCGAGAGCGGCCCGCGGCTGGCCAGCGAGAGAGCCTCGCGGCTCAACTCGCGATACGTCGACGCGGCCCAGGCGAGGTCGTCCTCGAGCCGCACGATGCGGTTCGCCGCCTCGAGCGCGCGGATACCGTCGGGCGGGCAGCCGACGGACCGGGCGGCCTCGGCCAGCGGCGGCGGTGCGGGAGCGTCCAGGGCGGCTTCGAGGCGATCCATCGCGGCCAGGACCTGGGGCGGCAGACCGGCCGTGCGCGCCGGGTCGCGGAGGAGCTCGCCGTCCCTCGCGATGCCCCCTGCGGCGATGAGCCGCGCGACGCGATCCCGTGCCACGTTTTCGGCGGCGGCCCGGTCCAGGGTCACGAGGCGACGGGCGGCGAGCGCAAGCTCCTGCCGCAGCGCGGGGAGCGGCAGGCCCGGCGACTCGGGGTGTACTGCGTGGTGCTCTGCGATGAGTCGCAGGGCGGTGGCGTCCAGCGCCGCTGCCACGTCGTGGGCGAGCTCGGGCCCGGTCGTTCCCGAGAGGCTGCCGTGGAGGTCGAGGCGGGCGGCCCGGCTGCGCGGGTCGGCCGCGAGGGCGGCGGCGCGACCGGGCGTGAGGCGACGGCGAGAGATGCCCCGCGGCGGCAGCGGATCGAGGATTACGCCGCCACCCGCCGTGGAGCCGGGCGACGGCCGCCGGAGCGCGAACCGGTCGCCCGAGGCGACGGCAAGCGGCGCGTCAAGCCTCAGGATCGCGAGGGTCGAGCCATCAGGCAGCTCGATCGCCTCGCGGGGGCCGCGTACCACCAGCGCTCCAACCTGCGCGGTGCCGAGGTGGAGGCGGAGGCGCTCGCGGTCAGCGGGGACGATGGGTTCGGCGCGACGCGCCCTCCCCGGCAGCGCAAGGCCCGCGGCCGGTCGCATCGCGGCCATGACCCGCGAGGAGGCGACGACCCCGGTATCGGCGGTCAGGACGGCTCCTCGCGCCACGTCGTCCAGCTCCACCCCGGCCAGGAGCAGCGCCGTGCGGCCGCCGTCGGACGCCTCGACTCGCGCGCCTCGCGCCTGCACCTCGCGCACCCGGACCTCCCGGTCGCCGGGGACCAGGCTCAGCACCTCTCCCGTCGCGACCCGGCCGCCCCGCAGGCTCCCCGTGACCACGACGCCCCGTCCGCGGACCCGGAAGGCACGGTCAATCGCCAGCCGCGGGCCGCCGGAGGAACCGCGCTCCCACGCCAGCCGCACGGCCACCCGATCCGCCATCGCCGCCAGCGCCGCCCGCAGCCCGTCGATCCCCTGCCCTGTCGTCGAGGCCACCACGTGGACCGGCGCCGCCGCCAGGGTCGTCCGCGAGACCAGCGACGCCACCTCATCGGCCACCTCCGCGGTGCGGGCGCCGCCCGCCACGTCGGCCTTCGTCACCGCCACCAGCCCGTCGCGGATCGCGAGCGCGTCCAGCAGCTCGAGGTGCTCGATTGTCTGCGGCGAGGGCCCGTCGTCGGCGGCCACCACCAGCAGCGCCGCGTCGATCTCGCCCGCGCCCACCAGCATGTTGCCCACTAGCCGGTCGTGGCCCGGGACGTCCACGAAGTCCAGCGTGGCGCCGCCGGGGAGAGCGAGGTGCGCGTACCCGACGTCGATGGTCATGCCCCGCCGCCGCTCCTCGGGCAGCCGGTCAGCGTCCATGCCCGTGAGCGCGCGCAACAGCATGGTCTTGCCGTGGTCGATATGGCCGGCGGTGCCGACGACGACGCTCATCGGAGCCGTGCCGGCCTCATCGCGGCGCGGCCAACGCCACACCCGCCAGCCGTCGGGCCAACGCCGCGTCGTCCTCCGGCTCCACGGTCCGAAGGTCGCACACCAGCGCATCGCCCTCGATCCGCGCCAGGACGCGGTCCGGACCGCGTCGAAGCGCTGCCGCTACCCGGTGCGGCCAGGCGAGCCGGAGCGCGAGGCCCGCCGATGCGAGCACCTGACCGGGCAGCGACCCGCCCCCGACCGCGCTGTCGAGCGCGACAACCTCGGCGCGCTGACCGACGGCCTCCGCGACCAAGGCCGCCCGGGCACGCAGCTCGTCCGAGGTCCGTGCGATTGCTCGCCACACGGGCACGTCCGTCGCGGCGCGTCCCGCGCGGTACAGGCCCAGCGTGGCGGCCACGCCGGCGAGGATCGCCTTGTCCGGGCGCATCGCCCGCGCCAGCGGATCGCGCCGCAGCCGGGCGATCAGCTCCGCCCGCCCGACGATGAGGCCAGCCTGCGGCCCGCCGACCAGCTTGTCGCCGCTGAACACCACGACGTCGGCGCCCGCGGCCAGGCGCTCGGACGGCGTCGGCTCGTGGGCGAGGCCGAACGCGGCGGTGTCGAGCAGCGCGCCCGACCCGAGGTCATCCACGACGAGCGCGCCGTGGCGGTGGGCGATCCCCGCCACCTCGACGAGGTCCGCGGACTCGGCGAAACCGGTCAGCGCGAAGTTCGACGGGTGAACGCGCAGGACCAGGCGCGCCCGCCCTTCGGCTAGCGGCGCCTCGAAGTCGGCCGCCCGGGTCCGGTTCGTCGTCCCCACCTCGACCAGTCGGGCGCCGGCCCGGGCGACGACCTCCGGGATGCGCACCCCGCCGCCGATCTCGACGAGCTCGCCCCGCGAGACCACCACCGCACCGCGCCGGCCCGCGAGGCCCACCGCCAGCAGGAGCGCGGCGGCAGCGTTCGTGACCACGAGCGCCGCCTCCGCGCCCGTGAGCGCGACGAGGTGCTCCTCGGCCGCCCGGAAGCGGGCACCCCGTCGACCGGTCACCTCTTCGAGTTCGAGGTACCCGTAGCCTGCGGCCGCCACGCTCGCGGCCTCGATCGCGGCGGCCGGCCAGGGGGCTCGCCCGAGGTTCGTGTGGAGGACCACCCCCGTCGCGTTGATCACCCGCGGCGGCACCGGGCCGCCCTCGGCGACCGGGTCCGTGAAGGCACGCACCCGCCCGACCGTCTCGGCAGCCAGCTCCTCCGCGGCCCGCGCCTGTCCTCCGCACGCCAGCCGCTCGCGCTCCCCGTCGACGACCGCACGAACCAGGGCGGCGAGCGCGGACGGGTCGGCACCGGGCAGGCTCGCCCGCACGGGACCGAGCACCCGCTCGACGCTCGGCGGCCGGGGTCGGCTGGGGCTGGCGTCACTCACGGCGCGATCATCGCAGACGGCCCCACCCATGGCACGCGGGCCGTCGCGCGGGACGGTGGCTTGGCGGGTCGGCGGCTTGCCGTCTGGGGCGTGGCGCGGAGACTCGCGGCATGCGCCGGCGCCCCGTCTGATCCGGCGCTCCGTCCCATACTGCCCGCACCGCGAACCGCACCGCGGCCCACCCGGCAACCGGCATCGTCGCGCCCGCAGGAATCCAGGAAACCGGAGCTGACCTTGACCCACGCCGCAACGCGCTCGTCTCCCTCGGCCTCGCCTGACGTCATCGTCGTCGGCGGCGGGATCGTCGGCACCTCCACGGCCGCGTACCTCGCGGGGGCCGGGGCGCGGGTTCTGCTCGTCGAGCGCGAGGCACTCGCGTCCGCCGCGTCAGGCGCCAACTCTGGCGTGGTGCAGCACCCCTTCGACCCGGTCCTGGCCCGCCTCTACCGCGAGTCGCTCGCACGCTATCGCGAGCTCGCCACCGCGACCAACGCGTTCACGATCGGCGACGAGCCGGCGGGCATGCTCTACGCCTCGCCTGACGAGGGTGCTGCCCGGCGCCAGGCGGCGATGATCGCGGGGCCCTTCCCCGAGCTGCACCCCGAGGTGCTGGGCGAAGAGACGTTGCGGGCGATCGAGCCGACGGTGGCACCGGATCTGTGGGCGTGCCGGGTGCCCATCGGCTACCCGGTGGCGCCCGGTTCGGGGACGTACGCCTTCGCGACGCTTGCCGAGGCGCGGGGCGTGGTCGTCCGCGTCGGGCGGGCGGCAACGCTCGAGGTGGTCGGCGACCGCGTCGTCGGCGTGCGGGTTGACGGCCGCGTCGTGCCCGCGGGCGCCGTGATCGCTGCGGCCGGACCGTGGACGCCCGAGCTGCTGGACCCCACCGAGCGCTGGAGGCCCATCGCGCCGCTCTGGGGCGTCGTGGTGGAGGCCGAGCTGGCTGCGCCGCCGCGCCACGTGCTGGAGGAGGCTGGGATCGAGGCGTCGCTCGACGGCGCCGGCAAGACGGCGGGCGGGGCCGCTGGCGGGGCGTCGCTCGAGGCCGCGGGCGGGACCGCGGGCGGGGCCGCAGGCGGCGCGGCGCTCGGCTGCGGTGCCGAGGCGGGGCCGCGTGAGGCGACGGGCGGGGCGGCGGGCGGGGCGAACCTCGCCGGGGAGGCTGCCGATGGCGACGGCATCGAGTTCAGCTTCATTCCGCAGCCGGGGGCGGGAGCGGTCGGCTCGACGTTCCTGTCCCGGGAGCCCCGGCCCGAGGCGTGGATCGAGCGGATCCTCCTGCGAGCGATGCGGTTCGTGCCGTCCCTGGGCGACGCGCCCATTCGCGGCGTGCGCTGCTGCCCGCGCCCGCAGTCGGTCGACGGGCGCCCGCTGATCGGCGCGGTGCCGTGGCTCAGGAACGCTTTCGTCTGCGGGGGCCACGGGCCGTGGGGCGTATCGACGGGGCCGGCGTCCGGCCGCCTCGTCGCCGACCTCGTTCTGGGCCGCGACCCAGCCATCCCCGCCGAGCTGGACCCGGCGCGGTTCGCCTGAGCAGCCGCGGCCCGGGCACTTGAGTCACTGAGGACTCAATCCCGGCGCCCTCGCTGCGTGGCCGGAGCTCCAGTCCGCGATTTCTGCGGGTGTCCCGTGCGGGCCGGCCGCGGATTCGAGTCGCAGGCGACTCAACTTCGAGTCGTTGGCGGCGACCGACCGGGACGGTGATGTGGGCGCGGAGGAGGATGTCCGTCGCAGGCGACTCAACCTCGAGTCGTTGGCGGCGACTCAACGATAGGCGGGGCCGAGGCGGGCAACCCCGCACCGGCAGGCCATCAGCGAGGCCGCAAGTCTCACGGTTCGAATGAGCCCATCGGCTCGCGCCTCGGGCAGCGGCTCGCGAGCGGACGAGGCGAGTGTGCGTCGCTTGATGGATCGACGAAGCCACACGCGCCTTGATATCCGCTTGTTATTGCAATGTCTCGCAAGAACAACGACAATCAACGCCCACGCGTACCCTGCGCATGAACCGCGCGGCCGAGGCACAACCGCGGACCCGCGACCCGAGGCACCAGGTGCACATCCCTGACGGCTATCTCTCCCCCATCATCTCGATCGGCCTCGGCGCCGCGACAGTGCCGGGCTGGGCGGCGGCGACGAGACGGGTCCAGAAGGTGCTCTCGGACCGCACGATCCCGCTGCTCGCGGTGTTCTCCGCGATGAGCTTCACCGTGATGATGTTCAACATCCCGGTCCCCGGCGGGACCACGGCCCACGGTGTCGGCGGGACGCTCATCGCCATCGTGCTGGGCCCGTGGGCGGCGGCGATCGCGGTGTCCGTGGCGCTGATCATCCAGGCGCTGTTCTTCGGCGACGGCGGCGTCCTGGCCATCTTCGCCAACTGCCTGAACATGGCGTTCATCCTGCCGTTCGTCGGGTATGGGGTGTATCGCCTGCTCGCGGGGCGCTCGTCGATGCTCTCGGAGCGTCGCGTCTGGGCGGCGGGCATCGGGGCGTACGTCGGCATCACCGCATCGGCTCTCGCGGTGGGCGTGCAGCTGGGCATCGAGCCGATCCTGTTCACGCAGAACGGCCACGCGCTCTACAGCCCGTACGGGCTGGACGCGGCGATCCCCGCCATGCTGATCGCCCACCTGTTCGGCGCGTCGATCGTCGAGGCGCTCATCACCGCGCTGGGCCTGGCGTGGATCCAGAGCCGCCACCCCGAGTACCTGACACAGGGCCTGACCGCGAACGCGAGCGCGGGCTCGACGATGCGCCTCGACGCGGCCGAAGCCACTTTGGCAGCCGAGCCTGTCGCGACCGACGACGCGGCGCGGCCCGAAGAGCTCGCGCCTCCGAGGCCGCTGTGGCAGACCGCCGCCGTCCTCATCGCCCTCAGTGTCGCCATCGTTGCCGCCGCCGGCCTCGTCACGGGTGGCGGCGACCCTGGCCATGCCTTCGGCGCCGATTGGGCCGCCGTGGACTGGGCGGGCGTGGCGAGCATGCTGGTCGTGGTCGGCCTCATGGCCGCCGTCCTGATACCGCTCGCCTGGCTCCTGCTGCCCAAGCGCGTGCGCGGCATCGGCACCGGCTTCACGGCTGCCGCGATCCTCGCGCCACTCGGGCTCATCGCCCCCGGCCTCGCCTACGGCGAGGGCTCGACCCAGGACGTCCAGCGGGCCTTCGGCTACGTCCCGTCGGGCCTCCAGACGCTGTCCTCGCTCTTCAGCGCGCCGCTCTCGGGCTATGAGCTGCGCCTCCCGTTCCTCGAGAGCGCGCGCCCCGCGCTGTGGCAGCAGGCCCTCGGCTACGAGCTGGCGGGGATGCTCGGGATCCTGCTCCTGGGCGGCACCGCCTATGGGCTGGGGCGCCTCCTGGCGCGCGGCAACCACGACGCGGACGACCGCGAGGACGGCGCGGGCTGGCTCGAGCACACCGTGTCGGGAATCACCGCATCCGTCGAGCGCTCGATCTTCACCGAGGAGCACGCGCGCTCGGCCGGGTGGCTCCAGCGTGTGGACCCCCGCGCGAAACTCGGGATGTTCCTGGCCGCGGTGCTCGCCGCCAGCCTGTCGGGCTCGGTCGTGGTCCTCGCCGTCCTCTACGCGGTGCTGCTGCTCGCCGCGCGCGCGAGCCGCATCCCGTTCGACTTCTTCGTCCGCCGCGTCTGGCTGGGCATCCCGTTCTTCGCCGGGCTCATCGTCGTGCCGGCGGTGTTCCTGGTGCCCGGGCCGCACCTGTTCGACCTGGCGCTTGGGCCGCTCAGCATCGGGCCGACCGTCCCCGGCGTCTCGGGGGCCGTGCTGTTCGTCAGCCGGGTCGGCGTCAGCGTGTCGCTGGCCGTGCTGCTGGTGATGACCACGCCCTGGGCCGACCTCCTCAAGAGCCTCCAAGCCATCCACGTGCCGCAGCTGTTCATCCTCGTGCTCGCGATGGCGTACCGCTACATCTTCCTGTTCCTGCACCTCGCCAACGGCATGTTCGAGGCGCGCAAGAGCCGGATCGTGGCCCGGACGAGCGGGGGCGAGCAGCGGCGCTGGATCACCGCCTCGATGGGCGGGCTGCTCAACCGGAGCGTGAGGATGAGCAACGACGTCTACGCGGCGATGGTCGCGCGCGGCTTCCGCGGCTCCATCCGGACGTTCGCCGAGTACCGGATGACCCGCGACGACTGGGCGGCGCTGGCCGGCACGATCGCGATCTCAGCGGCGGCGGTCGTCGCCCAGCGGGGGCTCCCGTGACGGGGCCGGGAGGAGAACCAACGATGCTGGTCGAGTCGCACCGCCCCGAGGAGGGGCCCGCCCCGCGCGCGTCCGAGCGAGCCTTCGACCTGCACGGCATCCGCTTCGTCTACGGTCGCCGGCAGGTGGCGCTCGACGGCATCGACCTGCGGATCGAGCGCGGGGAGCAGGTGGCCCTGCTGGGCGCCAACGGCTCGGGCAAGTCAACGCTGCTCAAGCTGCTCGACGGGATCGTGGGGCCGACCGGCGGGACGATGCGCGCGATGGGCCGCGACGTGACGGCCGTGGCCGCCGGGCAGGACGCCTTCCGCTTCCATCGCGAGGTGGGGCTGGTGTTCCAGGACCCGGACATCCAGCTGTTCAGCGCCACCGTCCGGGACGACGTCGCGTTCGGCCCGCTCCAGCTGGGTCTCCCGCTCGAGGAGGTGCGGGCCGCCGTGGACGCGGCGCTCGCCCAGATGGAGATCACGCACCTCGCCGACCGCGCGCCGTTCGAGCTCTCGGGCGGCGAGAAGAAGCGGGCGGCCATCGCGTCGGTACTCTCGCTGGGCCCGGACGTGCTGCTGCTCGACGAGCCGACGGCCGCGCTCGACCCCAGGACGAAGTGGGTGCTGGTCAACCTGATCCGCCGCCTGGGCGAGGGCGGCAAGACGCTCGTGACGGCCACCCACGAGCTCGACATCGTGCCGATCATCGCGAAGCGCGTCGTCGTGCTGGGCGAGGACCGCCGGGTTCTGGCTGACGGACCGACGGACGCCATCCTCGCCGACCGCGACCTGCTCATCCGGGCCAACCTGATCCACGAGCATCTCCATGAGCACGGCGCCGTGCGGCACGCGCACGCCCACGATGTCGAGCACCACGACGACGGCGAGCCGATGGCGGAGCTGCCGGGGCGCACGCATCCGGATGGGGATCACCCCGGGGTCGGCCAGCAAGGCGAGCACGGCGGGCACGGCGAGCGTGCCGCCCGTCCCGAGCCGCTGCCCCCTGCCGGTGTTGGCGACCACGACTACCCCGAGGCCTTCGAGTGACCGGGCCAACCGGATCCGAGCCCCGCTCGCCCGCAGTCCAGGTCGCCTGGGCCGACGCGCGCGAGGCGCTCCGGGAGCGCGGCCTCCGCTGGACGCCCCAGCGCCGGCTGATCCTCGAGGTCCTCGCCGAGACGAGCGGCCACATCACGGGCGCGGAGCTGGTCGAGCGCTGCCGGGCACGGGACGGCGCCACGATCGGGTCCACCGTGTACCGGACGCTCGACGTCCTCGAGGAGCTGGGCTACGTGCGCCACAGCCACGGCTCCGACGGCCGGGAGGAGTACCACGTCCTGCCCCTCGCCGAGCACGCCCACGTCCGGTGCCTCGGCTGCGGGGCGGCCTGGGACCTGAGCTGGGAGGACGCGCGGGAGCTGGCGGAGCGGCTGGAGGCGCGCAATGGCTTCAAGGTTGCGCTCGGGCACGTGATGATCGGGGGCTACTGCCCGGGCTGCGAGCCGGCCGCACCGTAGCGCGGCGCCCCCTCAGGGCCGGCCGCACCGTAGCTACGCGGAGCATGTCGGGGCTCTGGTCGAGCCCGACCACCGTGCAGCCGAAGGCGTCGCGCAAGGCCTTCGCGACCATGCCGGTCCCGGTCGCCACGTCGAGCACCCGATCGCCCGTGGCCGCATCGATCGCATCCACGAGGGCGCGCCGCCAGCGCGGATCCTGACCGAGCGAGAGGACCGCCGCCACCCGGTCGTACGTGCCCGCGATCCCGGTGAAGATCCGCTCTGCGTCGGCCGTCGTCATGGCCACCCAGCCTCAGCTCAGCCAGCCCGCGATCAGGGAAGGGTTGGCTCCCACGACGCCCACGACCACACCGACCAGACCCGCAATCGCCATCGCCAGGGGCAGCTGCGCCACCGGCGCGGCGTCGCCCTGGCGGGTCCTGACGCGAATGCCTCGGACGGGGCCTCCCTCAGCGAATTGGTTCCGAACCGCGACGGGGGCGCTGTGCTGGGGCATGCGCTCGGTCTCTGCGGCGTCCGACCGACGCAGTCTCCGCGCTGACGCATTTCAGAAGCCGTGACAACTTGCGGCGGCTCATAGCCGCGGGCGTGGCGATCACGCCATCGGCGCGATGTGCTCCCCGCTCGTCGTCCGGCTACCGCCGCACCTCGGCGACGCCTTCGCTCTCGAGCGAGCTCGAGGCGTCGGGGCCGGCCTCATTGTCAACGCCCACGCGGAGCCGGTACACGAGCTCCCCGCCCAACCAGGCCCGGGCGTCGCCGCCGCGGAAGCTGGACCGGCGCTCGAGCGCCCTGGCGTAGGCGGCCTGCGCTTACGTCCTGCGGGTGTGCTCGTCGCGGACACGACGGCCAGGCGCCTGACGAGCAGCGTGGTAGGATCGTCCGAGGTGCTCACGCGCACGAGAGGGGGTGGTGCGAGCGGTTGATCTATCGAGGGGAAAGATCGGTGAGCATAGGGGGATCCATGAATCACTTGCCCGGCCGCCTGTCGCGGCCGTCTTCCGATTGGCGACCACTCCTGCGCCATGTCTCGGCGACCGCGATAGCGGGACTCGTCGTCCTCTCTGCCGGCCTCTCGCCCAGCGTCGCTGAGGCAACCGTCGTCCACAGCCCGCCCTGGGCTGATTCCTTCGGCGCGAAGTGGGACGGGACGAACGGCCTCGACACGCGTGCCTCCGCGCTGTGGATGAAGACCAAGCTCGGCGCCAAGGGCTACACCGCGTACACCGCCAACGGGTACGCCGCCTCCACGTCGATGGGCTCGAGCTACGCTCAGTCGGACGCCGTGTGGGCCATGTTCGGCCATGCGGACCGAGGCTTCATCACGCAGTACGCGGGGAGCACGAGCACCGTCCTCCACGCCGTCCCGAACGGCACCCTGTACTCGTGCTCCTCGCCGCACGCCTGCCTTAGCAACTACGGCGGCGGGAAGATCAGCAAGATGAAACTCATGGTGTTCGGCGGCTGCTACACCGCCCTGGCGGGCAATGACTCGCTGCCCTACAGCGCGGACCTTGGGATCGTCGCGACGCAGGCCGACGGCGTGAGCACTGCGGTCGGCTTCGACAGCGAGATCTTCTGGCCGCCGATGGACAAGTGGTCGGAGGTGTTCTTCGGCGACCTCGCTGCGGGGCACGACGTGAGCCACGCCCTCATCCTGGCCGCCGACCAGGCCGCGATCTCGAACGGGGGCAACTACGGCGGCACCAACTACTTCGACATGTTCGGTAGCACCACGACGACCGTCGTGCCAGCGGGGTATGGGTCATGATCGGATCGATCCGGCTCCATCCGGCGCGCGGCCTCACCGTCACGGCCGTGCTCGTCACGGCGGGGCTGCTCGCCGTCGGCATCGTCTCTGTCAGCTCGGCTACCCCGCCGGGCCCGCGCATGACCGACAACGTTCGGCCGTCGGGGGCTCGCGCGGCCGTCGAGCGTTTCCTCGGGCAAGCCGTGCCCGGCGCGGCGATCACCGGCCCTGATCGTGGGCTGTTCCGCCAGACATACAAGGTCGAGACACCGGACTTCACGGCGCTGGTCGATGCGTTCGACGGCCGGGTCGTGTACTTCCTCAACGCCCCCGGCCAGCTCATCCACGGCGCATCCGCACGGACCTTCGATCCGGTCGAGATCGCGACGCGCGTCCTCACGGAGCACCGCGGGGCCATGCCAGGGGTCAAGCCCACCGTGACCCGTGCTGACCACGGCGCCCTTCAGCTCATCGAGGTCACGTGGCAACGGACGAGTGGGGCCATCAGGCTGCCCGACATGCGACGCGTGGTGCTCGACGCCGAGACCGGTGCCGTCATCTCGTACATGAACGATCAGCTGCCCTACGCGGATCCGCCGACGACGGCCGTCACGCAGGAGCAGGCTGAGCAGACGGCCCTGGCTGCCTGTGGGCTTTCCCACCCGTCGGTGACAAGGGCCCAACTCCTCGTGACTTTCGACTCGACGACCGGGGCGCAGGTCCTCGTGTGGAGAGTCGATGTCTTCGACGAATCCGTGCCCGCGGCCGCAGAGGTCGAGGTTGACGCCGTCACCGGCGTCGGCACGGTCACGGGCCGAGGCTAGAAGGAGGAACCGCACGGTGCGCCGTCGGAGCATCGCTCTCGTCGTCCTGGCGGCGCCTGTCGCGGTGGCGGTCGTCGTGGCCGCCGCCGCGACGGGGTGGGGGACCGCTCCGGCGCCCCGGCCGAGCGGGCGCACGGCCTCGTTCGATCCGCGGACGGCGGTCGTCGTTGGCCCCGACATCTACGTCGCGGGGGCAAGCCTGACCAAGGACTCCCGCGGGGTCGTCGCGGTGTCGCAGGACGGCGGCCGGACGTGGTCGATGGCGCTGCTGGACGCCCCTCCGGTGGTTCGCGCGGCGAGCGACGGCTCGTCGGTCTGGCTGGCGACTGACTGCGGGGGGCGCAACGGTGGGCGGTGCCTCCTCCACGGCACGGCCCAGGGCGGCTGGCGCGAGGTGGCGTCACAGCCGATCGACGACCTCATCGCCGGACCGGCCGGCTCGCTCACGACCGTCGTGCACCCCGTCCGCCAGCCGCCGCGTCTCGCCGAGACCGACGATGGTGGCTCCAGCTGGCACGACGTCATCTCGCCCTGTCCTGACAGCCGGGTCCCGATTGCGATTGCCGGTCGCACCACGCTCTCGCATGCCGTCTGCGGCGTGTGGCTGCCCGACCAGGGATGGGTCGCCCTCGACGACTGGCTGCTCGTCCGCAGGGACCACGCGAGATGGGAGACCATCTCGCGCTCGTCAGGGCAGTCGATTGAGGATCTCGCCTCATACAACCTTGGCGCCATAATCCTGACGCTTGGGGGTGGGGGCTGGCTGCAGGCCAACGGCCATCTGTACAGGACTCAGGACGACGCCGCCACTTGGTCGCGCGTGGACGTCGACCCGTCCAATGCCCTCTCGGTCGCCGCCGTGGCCCCCATCGACGCCGCCAACGCGTACGTCGTGCTCCGCACCGAGGGCAACCCGTCTCGGCTGATGCGCGGCGACAGCAGCACCGGCTGGACGGTTGTGGCGACGTGGCCGTGGGCATGGCCGTGAGGCGGCGGCGGTGATGCCCGTCACTTCCCATCGCGCCGCTGCATGCCGCTGGGGCATGAGGAGTACGGCCTGCGTGCGAATGCGGGCCCGGTCGCCCAGCATCGGGCACACCTCGACCTCGCTCCCGGGTGATCTCGCTGCCAGCGGGCGTGTCGGTCCCATCTACATTCCTGCAACGAAGTCGGTGGATGGTCGGCTGTCTGCAACAAAGACGCGATTCGTATCCACGCCTCACGCACTCCAAGGCGCGCGAAGCTCGCGAGTCAGCGCCAACCCGGACCGATCCGCCGTGCCGCGCCGCGGACCATCCGATTGCGCATCGAGGATTCGAGGCTGCCATAGCGCACGCGCAAGGGCCGTCCCATGGAGACATCGGGCACCACCTGGGTCGGCAGGGGCTGGCGGGAGCGCATGGGAGTCGAACCCACCGCGCGACGCCGGGCGCCGCGCCAACTGGTTTTGAAGACCAGGAGGCCCACCGGGACCCATCCGCTCCCAGACAGGATCATAGGCGCCCCGGTCCTATGATCCCGACATGACCGCGCGTCCCGAGCCCCCGACGATCCGCCTGACCGACCTCACCGATTGTGGCGGCTGCGCCGCGAAGCTGGGCGCCGACCTGCTGGCCGACGCCCTGGCCGGGCTCGGCGCGATCACGCCCACGGCAGGGCGCCTGATTGCCGGCCTCGAGCCGCCCGACGACGCCGCCGCGTACCAGGTCTCAGACGACCTCGCGATCCTCGGCACGCTCGACTTCTTCCCGCCGCTCGTTGACGACCCGGTGGCGTTCGGCGAGATCGCGGCCGCCAACGCGCTCTCCGACGTGTTCGCGATGGGTGGCCGCGTGCTGTTCGCGCTGTCGATCGCGGCGTTCCCCGAGGAGCTGCCGCGCGACGTGCTGGCGGCCATCTTCGGGGCCGCCGCGGGCAAGGTCCGCGAGGCGGGCGGGGTGCTCGCCGGCGGGCACACGATCAAGGACTCGGAGCCGAAGTACGGGCTGGCCGTGGTTGGCGCGGCCCATCCCGACCGGCTGTTCCGCAAGGGAGGCGCGCGCCCCGGTGACCTGCTGCTGCTCACCAAGCGCCTTGGCACGGGGCTGCTGGTGAGCGGCCGGCGCTCGGGCGTCGTCGGACAACCGGACCTCGAGGCGGCCATCGCGCAGATGCGGCAGCTCAACCGGGCGGCCGCCGAGGCCCTCGCCCGGCACGGGATCCGCGGCGCGACCGACGTCACCGGCTTCGGGCTGCTGGGGCACGGGCTCGAGATGGCCCGCGCGTCGGGCGCCCGACTCGCGTTCGAGGCCGCCTCGCTGCCGGCGCTCGCGGGGGCGCTGGAGGCGGCCAGGGCGGGCGTCGAGACTGGCGGCGCCGGGCACAACCGGCGCTACACGGCTCCCGCGTTGCGCGTGGACCCGCTGGTTGCGCCCGAGGTGGTGGCGCTTGCCCATGACCCGCAGACGTCGGGCGGCCTGCTGGCAGCTGTGCCGGCGGACGTCCTGGCGGCGGTCGAAGCCGACCTCGCGGGCGCCGGCGTCGAGACATGGCGGGTCGGGGTCGTCGAGGAGCTGGCCGACGGAGAGGCCCCGGGGGTCGCGCTGCGCTAGCGGGCTCGTGGCCCGCCCTCTCTGCTGCGCGGTCAGCGCATCCGGGAGCGTGCGCCCACGCAGGTCACCGCCGCCCCGATCGCCGCCCAGAACGCCTCCTGCGCCAGGTAGCTGCCGACGCCAGCCTGGCCGTTGCCCGCCCCAGCCGCGGCGCCCTGCGCGAGGAGCAGCGAGATGAGCTCGGTGTTCATGATCCCGAACACGGCCGCCGCCCCCGCGACGATGCCGCCATAGACCAGGACGTCCATGGCCGGGCCCATCTTGTAGCCCGTCACGCGCGTGGTCGCCTGGGCGATCAAGCCGCCCGCGAAGAACGCGACGAACAAGGCGAAGAACCCGAAGCGGGCGGAGATCGCCGCGGCCAGGAGCCCTCCGCCGAACGAGACCGCGAGGCCGCCCAGCAGTTGCGCGGGGGTGAACGAGCTCATCGGGTCCCGGACCGGCCGTCCGCAGTCGCGGCACCGGAAGCCCACCGGACCCTGCATCGCGCACTTGGTGCAGATCGGCCGGTCGCAGCGTCCGCAGCGGACCCACGTCTCGCGGTCGGGGTGTCGGTAGCAGAACAGCCGCCCGTCGTCCGCGTCGTCGGCGGGGTCGGCGGGCTGCTGCCCCTCGGCAGCAGTCATCGGTGGAAGGGTACCCGCGGCGGGGGGCAGATGCGGTGACGAGGCACCGGAGGCGGATGTCGCGGCGCGCGTCTCGGGGGCGCTACTCGTCAGCCAGGGCGAGGTCGGCTTCGGCCAGGATTCGGTCCACCTCCTCGAGCACGACTTCGGGCACGCCATTCACCGCCGGCGCCGCAAGGATCGCCTCGACCCGCTCGCGGGCCCGGCCGTACATCGACGGCCTGCCGGCCGCCGCCCAGGCGTCCAGGGCGACCCGC
The DNA here is from genome assembly GCA_021802825.1 of Chloroflexota bacterium. Taxonomy (GTDB): domain Bacteria; phylum Chloroflexota; class Limnocylindria; order Limnocylindrales; family CSP1-4; genus CAIXZV01. The sequence continues at coordinate 37,220 of JAJZRG010000010.1, read as the reverse complement.
CCGATCAGCGCGGGCTCGTAGAACTCGTCGCTGCGCGCCGCGCGCCGGCTCGAGGGCTGGGCGAGGAAGTGGCCGCCCGGGCCCACCTCGGCCGTGTCGTCGAGCAGCTCCGCTCCCTCGCGCCCGTCGACGCCCTCGGCGAGACGGAGCGCCAGATGCGCCAGCTCGTTGTCCACGAGGATCTGCTCGAGCAGCAGCGTCTGATCGCCGTCGATCTCGCCGTAGCCGATGACGATGTCGGCGCCGGCAGCGACGGGCGGGATCGTCGTGAGCAGCTTCTCGATGCATGCCTCCGGGCCGGCCTGGTGCGCATCCGACACGCAGCCCGACGCCGCGGTCGGCAGGCCGTACGTGACTCCCATCGTGGTCAGCGCCGCGGACTGGATCGCCATCTCGGGAGTGCCGGCGAGAAAGGCACCGGAGCGGAAGTCCATCGAGCCCACCGCCGAACCGTAGATCAGCGGTCGCCCGGGATGGGCGAGCTGGAACAGCACGATCGACGAGAGCGACTCGGCATTGGCCAGGGCGATGTTGCCCATCAGCGAGGCCGGCCCGGTTGTCCCCGGCACCGGCATCGGCAGGACCATGACCGGCAGGTCGAGGTCGCCGAGATCGAGATACGCGTCGAGCATCGGCCCGTCGTGGACCAGCGGCGCCACCGGGCAGTAGACGAGCGAGGCCTCGTGGCCCTCGCGGGCCGCGGCCTCGGACCCGGCGAAGGCGGCAATGATCCCGCGCAGGAACGGCGCCTGCTCGCGGCGGTGGAGCTCGTGCTCGCCATGGCCGGAGAAGGCCGCGAGCATCGCAGCGAACTCGTGGAGCGGCCGCGAGCCCACCGGCATGTCTGACGCGGCGACCGGCGGCCAGGCCATCACCGCAAGGTCGCAGGCGCCCAGCACCCGCATCGCCGCGGTGATGTCGGCCTTCGTCCCGTAGCGCCGCTCGCCGGTCGCGAAGTCCTGCATGAACGCGGCGGTGCCGTCGATGGCGAATCCGGACCGGGCTGATGGCAGCTCAGCGGCCAGTGCGGGGTTGCGCGCGCCCAGAGTCCAGCGCTTTGGCGCCAGGGCCAGCGTCTGCTCGACCAACTCGCGCGGGATGCGGGCGATGCCGGTCTCGTGGTCCACCCGAGCGCCGGCGTCCTCGAGCAGCGGCAGGCCGCGCTGGCCGTGAATCCTGACGCCCGTCTCGGCAAGGATCCGCAGCGAGGCCCCATGGACGCGGTCGATCTCGTCCGCTGACAGGTATGGGCTGTGCAGTCGCATGGCGATCCCCGTTCTTCATCTGCGTCAAGCGGCGGTGGTGACCGCCTCGGCGTCGCTCGCGAGCTGGTCGAGCGCCTCGTCCACGCCATCCTCGAACGGCAGCTGCTGGTGCCCGTTGATGGCCGCGAACGCCTTGGCGCGGGCCTCGTCGAGGACGGGCCGGGCGGGGTCTGGGCCCTCGTCGCCGACCGTCACCATCTGCCAGTACATGACCACGTCGTCCATCGTGTCGACGAGCGTCGCGGCGCTCCACCAGTCCTGGCGCGTGGGAGCGCGGCGCTCGCGCGGGAACCGGACGCGGCGAGCGGCGTGGTCAACCCGGGCCGCGGCGGCCTCGAGGATGCGACGGGCGCGGTCGGAGTCGATGCGCATGCCGGTCCGTGCCGGCACCGCGAGGCTCTGCTCGTGGATCTCGGCGATCTTGGCGATCTCGGCGTCGGAGAGGACTCGGGGCAGGGCGGACACGTCGGACTCCAGGAGGGGGCGCCCTCGCACGCGGCGCGGACGCTAGCAGAGCCTGTGCGGGCGGCGACCGACAGGTCCGCTAGGCGGTCCGGGTCTCCTGGCACAGCTGCGTGACAAGTGGTGTCGCGGTGACCTGGTCGACCACGGAATGGCCCGGGCCTGGGCGCGATCCGCGCTCCGCCAGCGTTACCTTGGCACAGCTGCGTGCCGCGGCCATTGGGGCGACCGGGCGCCCCGATCCTGTCATGGCGCTGTGAAGTCTGACCGACACGCCGTCTACTCGATACGCCGTCTGCGTGTCGCCCGGCTACACTGCGCGGATCGGACCGACGCCCCACTACCGAGGTACGCCAGTGCCCAGGGACTACGTCCGCCTCACCACGCCGCTCGTTCGCGACGGCGACCGGAGCTCACCGCTGCGTCCCGCCACCTGGGACGAGGCGCTGGACCGGGTCGCCGACGGGCTGAGGGCAGCTGGGGCGGCGCACGGCCCCACGACCTTCGGGATCTTCAGCTGCAGCCGGTCGACCAACGAGGTCAACTTCGCTGCCCAGAAGCTCTCCCGCGCGGTCCTCGGGTCGAACAACATCGATAGCTGCAATCGAACCTGACACGCTCCCTCTGTCGCCGGTCTGGCGACCGTGTTCGGAGCCGGGGGCTCGACCAGCAGCTATAGAGAAGCCGAGGAGACGGACCTCGTCCTCCTGTGGGGCAGCAACGCCCGGGAGACGCACCCGATCTTCTTCCACCACCTGCTCAAGGGCGTGCGCCGGGGTGCCCGGCTGATCGCGATTGACCCGCGCCGCACCTCCTCGGCCGAGTGGGCGGACCTCTGGCTGGGGCTCGACATCGGGTCCGACATCGCGATGGCGAACGCGATGGGCCGCGAGATCATCGCCGCCGGCCTCGCGGACGACGAGTTCATCGGCCGCGCCACGACCGGTTTCGAGGCCTACCGCGCCTGCGTCGAGCCCTACACGCTCGAGTATGCGGAGCGCGTGACCGGCGTCCCCGCCGCGGCCATCCGCGAGGCCGCCCACGCCTACGCGAACGCCGACAAGGCGATGATCTGCTGGACCCTGGGCATCACCGAGCACCACAACGCGGTGGACAACGTCCTCGCACTGATCAACCTGTCGCTCCTCACCGGGCACGTGGGCAAGTGGGGCTCGGGGGTCAACCCGCTGCGCGGCCAGAACAACGTCCAGGGCGGCGGCGACAGCGGCGCGCTGCCGGACCGGCTGCCGGGCTTCCAGTTCGTGGAGAACGACGCCCTGCGCGCGCCGTTCGATGCTGCCTGGGGGGTCACGGTCCCGCCCAAGCGGGGACTGAACCTGACCGGCATGTACGACGCGATGGAGCGGGGCGAGCTGACCGCGGTCTACTGCATCGGCGAGAACCCGGTCCAGTCGGAAGCCGATGCGCACCGCGTGAAGCGCCTGCTGCGCGGGCTCGACTTCATGGTCGTGCAGGACATCGTCCTGACCGCCACCGCCGAATTGGCCGACGTCGTCCTGCCCGCCGCGGCAGCCTGGGCCGAGACCGACGGCACCGTCACCAACTCCGAGCGCCGCGTCCAACGCGTGCGCAAGGCGATCGACCCGCCGGGCGAGGCTCGCGACGACCTGTGGATCATCTTCGAGATCGCCAAGCGGCTGGGCCACGACTGGGGCGAGCCCGCGGCCGAGCGCGTCTGGGACGAGTTCCGCTCGTTGGCCGCCGCATTCCGCGGCATGACCTACGCGCGGCTCGAGGCCGAGGACGGGCTCCAGTGGCCGTGCTGGGACGAGAGCCACCCGGGCGAGCCGTTCCTGCACTCGCGCCTGTGGGCCGACCCAGTGCCCGGCCTTCGCGCCATCTTCAGCCCCGTGGACCACGAGCCACCGGTCGAGCCGCTCTCTGACCAATTCCCCATCCGCCTCACGACCGGCCGCCGGCTCGACTCCTACAACACCGGCGTCCAATCGGGGCTGCTGCGGTCCCCGCGGCGCAAGGGCGCGGGGCTGGACCTGTGCCCCGAGGACATGGCGCGCCTGGGGCTCGGCGAGGGCGAGGTCGTCCGGATCGTCACGCGGCGCGGGTCCGTTGAGGCGCCCGTGCGCCGCGAGCCAGCGCTGCGGCCCGGCCTCGCGTTCATGGCCTTCCACTTCCCCGACGTGGTGGACGTGAACCTGCTGACGATCGACGCCACCGACCCGAAGGCCGGCACCGCGGAGTTCAAGGCGGCAGCGATCCGGATCGAGAAGCTCGAGGCCATTCCCACCGCCTGAGGCTTCCCACCGGTGCTCGTCCGCGGCGCCGGCCCGCCCGCGCCCGCGGCGCCGTTCGGCCATCCCCGCCCGGGCCCGCTGGGGCCGACCCGCCCGCGCCGACTGTGGCCGACCCGCCCGCGCCGACTGTGGCCGACCGGCCCTCGCCGCCCGCGCCCGCTGGGGCCTCGTCGCCCAAACACCCACCCGCTGGGGCCGCCTGTCGGATAGTCCGAGCACGAAACGCCGTTCGGCCATCCCCGCCCGGCCCTCGTCGCCGGCCCTTTTTCGGATAGTCCGAACACGAAGCGCCGTTCCGCCAGTTCGCTTGCACTCCCGCGGGGTGTCCGCACCTCGGCGACGCGAATTCGAACCTCCACCAGCTTGATTCACGGCGAATCAGGGCCGCGAAGGATGGCAACGGGCCGAATAAGCCGGCCGTGAGCGAGTTGGTGTTCGCTCTATCCGAAATGTCGCCACGCCGCCGGTCCCAGCAGATGTCGCCGGCAGCAGAAGCTGCCCTCCGACGGATGGCGCTCGAGTTCGGCCGGGCGGCCCGCGACGAGCGACAGCGCCGCAAGTGGACGCTCCGCGACGTGGCCGATCGCGCCGGGGTGGCCCTCGCAGTCGTTCAGGGCATCGAAGCCGGCAACCCAGCCACCCTCGAGTCATACGCGCGGCTGGCGGTCGCGCTCGGCAGGCGATCGGCCCTGGCGCTGGTTGACGAACGCGCAAGACCGGGACCCGACCCGCGTCGCGACGCCGAGGACTTCGTCCATGCGGCCATGGGCGAGCTCGAGGCAAAGGCCCTGAGGAGACCCGGCCGGACGATCGCCATCGACGAGCCATACCAGCACTACCAGTTCGCGGGGCGAGCCGATGTCCTTGCCTGGGAGGGCCGCGACCTCCTCCACATCGAGAACCGGACCCGATTCCCGAACCTGCAGGACGCGGCCGGCAGCTACAACGCGAAGCGCCAGTACCTGGCGCGGGCGCTGGCGGAACGGGCTGGCATCGGCCCCGGCGGCTGGCGAAGCGTCACCCACGTCATGGCAGGCCTGTGGTCGGCCGAGGTGCTCCACGTGCTCCGGCTGCGGAGCGCCACCTTCACGGCGCTCTGCCCGGACGGGCCGCAAGCCCTCGAGGCCTGGCTCGCCGGCGCGAGGCCGAAACCCGGCGTGACGAGCTCGCTCGTCCTGCTGGACCCGCTCGTGCCGTTCGGCTCACGCCGACGGACGATCGCCTCGTGGGCGGACCTCCCGAAGCTCGACCCCCGCCACCGTGGCTACGCCGAGGCGGCCGAGGCGCTCCGGCGGGCCGCGGCGCTCCGGCGGGCCGCCGGCTGAGCGCTCGCCCCAGACGCTCCCGCGTGCTGATGCGCCCGGGCGGGCGCCGGCCGAGCACTCGCCCGAGGCGGGGCTCCAAGACGCTGGGGTGCACAAGCCCGGGGACGGTAACGGGGGCAAGAGCGCGTGGGGCCGGGACCCACGCACCACCGAGACGCGGACGCGCCGCGTGACCAGCCTCAGCCCCGGCCGCGCCCGACGCACCAGCACGAACGCCAGCCCCAGCGCGACCCCAGCCCCGCCGAGCAGTGCCGCCACCTCCCGCCCCACGACGAACGGGTAGCGCGAGCCAGGCACAGCGAGCTGAGCCTCGGGGTAGGGCGGCATCCAAGGCGTGTTCGGATCCTGGCTCGCGGGCACCATCCCCTGCACGTCATTCCAGGACAGGAACCGCCCGTCCGGCGCCATGAACCCGTAATCGATCGTGAGGTTGCCAAGGTCGTTAACGCTCCCGGCGACCGTCACCGCCTCGGACGCAAGGATCTTCGTGTGCAGATAGGACCCGCCGGCCAGCCCGAGCCAGACGACGACCACCGCGACCAGCAGCGCCGGCAGCGCCCGCCCGATCGCAGCCCCGATCAGCACCGCCACGGCAAAGGCGAACACGACGCGAGCGGCGAGATCGATCCCGCGGTTCCCGAAATCGTGCAGGCTGGCCCACGGGTTCATGCCCGGCTGCATCGACGCAGAGAACCGATCGAGCGCGAGACCCGCCGTCAGGGCCACGACGGCGACCACGGCGAGGACCGGCACCAGGCGGCTTGCGAACCACGTGAACCGCGACGGCGCGAGCGACCACGCCAGTCGCGCGGTGCCCCGCTCCAGCTCCCGACCCACGAGTGCCACGCCTGCCATCGCCGCCAGCAGGAACGGTGCCGCGTAGAGCACGGCCTGCGCGACCATGGCGGACATGCCGCGCTGCGTGTCGTCGAATACGGTCTGCGCCCGCAGGCAGGCCTCGCTGAGACTGCCCGCATACCTCTCCTGAAGGCAGTCACGACCGAGGCCCGTCCCGTCGAGCCACGAGCACACCAGGAGGGCCAGCGCGACGCCGAAGACGGTGAGCCCGGCGAGCACCCGGATCTCGAAGCGGTGGAGGCGAAGCGCCAGCCGAAGGGACGTCCGGTTCACACGAGCACCTCCTCGCCGGAGGCAGCCGTCGCCGACGGGGAGGCCGACGCCGAAGACGACGAGGTGGCCGACGCCGGAGCCGACGAGGAGCCCGACCCCGGGGCCGACGCCGGCGCCGACGCCGACGGGAAGGCCGAAGGCGAGGCCAACGGGGAGCCCGACGCCGGCGCCGGAGCCGACGACGACAACCCGGGCGAGCTCGAGGAACCCGTGCCCGCTGCCCAGCGCGCCACCGCTCGCCCAGCCGCCAGGTGCCCCAGCACCACCTCCTCGAGCGTCGCCGGCCGTCCCGAGCCCGCACCGCCGACGACCAGCGCCAGCGGCTCCCCCAGGGGGCTTGGGAACCGGCCAACGACGCCTCCTCCACCGATCCCCCCGTCGAGCGCCACCACGCGATGGGTGGCGCACGCCTCGGCGATGGAGAGGTCGAGCAGCTTGCGTCCCCCGCCCAGGACAAGGAGCCGGTCGCAGGCCTGCTCGATGTCGGTGATCACGTGCGACGAGAGCAGCGCCGTCGAGCCCTCGGCCCGGACTGACGCCACCAGCACGTGCAGGAATTCGCGGCGCGCCAGCGGGTCGAGGCTCGCCAGTGGCTCGTCGAGGAGCAGCACGGGCGCCCGCGTGCCGAGAGCGAGCGCCAGGCCCACTTGCGCCTGCTGCCCGCCGGAGAGCTCGTCGGCGCGCGCGTCCAGCGGAATGTCGAGGTCGCGCAGTCGAGCCTCCGCGTGCGGGCGGTCGAACCGCGGGCGGTACGCGAGCGCCATGGCAAGGTGCTCGTCGACCGTCAGCTCGCGATACAGCGATGCCGCCTGCGGCACATAGCCAACCCGCTTCACCGCACCGCCGCGGTCGCGCCAAGGGTCGATCCCGTCAACCACCAGCCGGCCCGCCGTCGGCCGCTCGAAACCGATGCAGCCCTTGATGAGGGTGGACTTGCCTGCGCCATTCGGCCCCACGAGGGCCGTGATCGACCCGCGCGGCACCGCGAAGTCCACATCCCGCAGCGCCCACGGCCGCCCCCGCCGGTACCGCTTCCCCACCCCGTGCGCCACCAGCGCGACGTCCTCGAGCACCTCGTCCTCCCCATTGGCTTCGACCAAGCTCAGCATCGCGGCCCCGGCACGGCTGCGGTAGCGGGGACAGCCACGAGCGGCGTTCCGGGATTCCCCTGACCGCACCTCCCCGGCGCTCTGCTACCGTCGCCGTCATGACGAGGGGGATGTTGCTCAAGCGCGCCAGGGACCAGCTGTCAGTCCAGCGCACTGCATCGGTCGTCGCCGTCATCGCGGTGGCGGCCAGCGTCATTGCGCCGCTTGCTGGGGCCCGTCAGGGAACTGGGCTGAGCCTCGCCGTCGCCGATGGGCAGGTCGTCGTCTCGACGGTGGACCCGTTCAGCCCGGCGGCGCGCTATGGATTCGCGCCGGGCATGGTCGCCATCCAGCTCAATGACCGCACCCTGGTGGACCTGCCGCAACAAGTCAAGCTGCCTCCCTCGCCCGGCGTGACGCCCAACCCGGAGACGGGCGACACCCCGGTTCCGCCGCCCTACATCGATCCGCTCACACCGCAGCGCGTCCAGTTCGCCGACTCGGTCCTCGAGGGCCTCGTGGAGCAGCCGTTGAGCTTCCTCGTCGCCGTCCGGCCGGGCGACCTGTCCACCTGGACGTACGCGACGCCCGGCAACCCCGTCCAGATCGGGGATGACGGCCGGACCAGCCTCAGGGGTTCGCTCGGCACCGCCGTCCTCGGCATCGGAATCCTGTTCGCGATCTGGTTCTGGTTCGTCACCGGCCGCGCGGGGACGCAGCTGCAGGATCTCGGCTTGCCCCTGGCTCTCGCCACCGCGGGACCGTTCCTACTGACGCCGTTCGACTACCTCTGGCATCCCGCCGCCGTCATCTCGGCCGCACTGCTCCTGCCGGCGTGCCTGCTGCCCCTGGGTTTGAAGCTGGCACAGCGCGTGGAGCAGCCGCAAGACCGATCGATTGCGACGACGGCGACCGTCGTGTTCGCGCTCGGGTCGATCGTGCTGGCGAGCGCGCTCCGGATCACGGCTGCCCTGGAGGTGAGCCCCGTCCCGAGTCCGCTCTTGACCTCGGGGATCACCCTTGTCCCCGGCTTCATCGCCGCGGGCCCCGCCCTGCCGCCGCGGCGGCCGGGCCACGGCGCCGGCATCGACTCGGCGGCCAGCGGCCGTCTCCTGCAGTCGACCGAGCTGGCGGTCATCGGCTTCACGCCCGTGGTCGCGCTCCTGACTGCGGGCACATCGAGCTTCCCCGTCTTCTTGGGCTGGGTCGCGGCAATCCTGCTCGCGGGGCGGTTCACGGTGCGGCCCCTCGCGCGGGTCGCTCGCCGGGCGCAACTCCAACGCGACCTCGTCGTCGCGGCGACGGAGGCAGAGCGCGCACGAGTCGCCGCGAACATCCACGACGACGCGCTCCAGGAACTCACGCTGCTCGTCCGGCGCCTCGACGCGGCCGGCGACAACGATGGTGCCCAGATCGCCCGGGGCGTCTCGGACCGGCTCCGCGCCATCTGCGGCGAACTGCGCCTGCCGGTCCTCGACGATCTCGGCGTGGGCCCCGCGCTGGACTGGCTGGTGCTCCGGATCGAGCGCCTCGCGGGCGGCGAGGTCCGGCTGGAGCGCGACGACGGGAGCCGCCTCCCGCCCGACGTTGAGCTTGCGTTCTTCCGGATCGCGCAGGAGGCGATGGCGAACGCGGTCAAGCACGGCCGGCCGCCGATCGTCGTCCGGTACCGCTCGTCAGCCGAGGGCGCATCGCTCGCGGTGGACGATGCCGGGCCAGGCATCCCGCCCGACGCTGGCGATCGCGCCGAGCGGGAAGGCCACTTCGGCCTCCTCACGATGCAGCAGCGGGCCGAGGCGATCGGCGCGATCCTCGACATCCGGCGCTGGCCGAAGGGCGGCACCCATGTGCAGCTCGAGTGGCGGACGCGATGACGCCCGACATTGATCGCGATCGCGAGGGCGAGGGCGCCAGCCGGATCCGCGTCGCCGTCGTGGATGACCATCCCGTGGTGCGCGAGGGGACCGCGGCATTGCTTGCCGGCCAGCCGAACCTCGAGGTGGTCGGGACCGCCGGGACGGTCGACGAGGCGAGGGCGCTCCTCGAGGCCACCGATGCCGACGTCGTCCTGCTCGACATCCGGCTCGGCACCGATAGCGGCCTTCGGCTCCTGGGCACCGAGCGTCCCGACGGCCGAGCGGCTCCGGCCATCGTCGTGCTCACCGCCTACGACTACCCCCAGTACGCGGACGCCGCCCTCCGCCGCGGCGCGGCTGGGTTCGTCCTCAAGACCGCGCCCCTCGCCGAGCTCCGAACGGCCATCGAGCGGGCCGCGGCCGGCGGTCTGGCGTTTTCGGTCCGCCCTCGGCCCGGCGCGCTGCCCCGGCTCTCCGCCCGCGAGCACGAGGTCGTCCGCCTGGTCGTGGACGGACGAACCAACGACGAGATCGGAGGCGCGCTCGGGATCGGCGCGAAGACGGTCGAGACGCACCTCGCCCGCGTCTTCGAGCGCCTCGGCATCGCATCGCGCACTGAGCTCGCCGCCCGCGCGATCCGCGAGGGCTGGCTCGACCTTCCGCCCGACTGAGCAGTACCGCCCGATCGCAGGGCGAGAGCGGCGGAATGCCGCCCCGGACGAGCGACGCGGAACCCGGACGAGCGCCGCGTGGCCACGCGGAACTCGGACGAGCGACGCGGAACAGGGAGCCTCGACCCGTTACCGTTGTCTGATGCAGACGATCGCCCAGCTCGGGCGCACGGCCCTCATCCTCGTCGCCGTCAGCCTCGCCGGCGCCGCCCTGACGCTCATCCTGCGGGCTGGCGCGGCCAACGACGTCGCGATCTTCGTCGTCGCGGCGATCACCCTTGCGGCCCTGGCGGGGCTCGTGGGCGAGGCGACGGACGAGCTCGGCAGCCGGCTCGGCCCGGCGAGCACGGGGATCCTCCAGTCGGCGCTGGGCAACCTGCCCGAGCTGTTCATCTCGCTGTTCGCCCTGCGGGCCGGACTCGTGGTCCTCGTCCAGACCGCGCTCGTCGGCTCGATCCTCGCCAACAGCCTGCTTGTCCTGGGTCTGGCGTTCATCGCCGGAGGGCGCCGCCACGGGCTGATGGCCTTCAACGCCACGCCGGTGCGGACCATCGCGATGATGCTCGTGCTCGCGGTGGCAGCCCTCGTGATCCCCACCATCGCCACCTCGCCCGGCGGTCCGGACCAGGGCCACGCCGTCGAGATCAGCGTGTTCGTCTCCGTGGTGCTGCTGGTCATCTTCGCGGCGTCGATCCCGTACTCGCTCTCGGGCGGGCGCGGGGCCTCGGTGTCCGAATCGGCGATCGACACCGCGGAACGCTGGCCGATGCGAACGACCATCGTCGTCCTCGCCGGTGCTGCCGTCGGCGCTGCCTTCATGTCCGATTGGTTCGTCGAGGCGCTGCGTCCCGCCATGACGACGCTCGGCCTGTCCGAGGCCTTCGTGGGGCTCGTGATCGTGGCCATCGCAGGCAACGCTGTCGAGAACGTGGCGGGCATCCAGGCGGCGCTCAAGGGCCGGATCGACCTGGGCATCAGCCTGATCCAGAACTCGAGCCTCCAGGTCGCGATCGCGCTGACGCCTGTGCTGGTGGTGGCGAGCCTGTTCGTGTCGCCGGTGGCGCTCACTCTGGTCCTGACTCCGACGATGCTCGTCGCCCTGGCCATGGCCGCCGTCCTCGGGGCGCTCGTCGTGTTCGATGGGGAGGCAACCTGGCTCGAGGGCCTGATGCTCGTCGGGCTATACCTGATCATCGCGGCCTCGGTCTGGTACGGCCCGCCGGTCGCCGCCTAGCGGCCTCGGCCCTGGCAGCCCCCTTCGTCGACCGCTGACCGGCCGCCGAGGTCCCGGCCGCGGACCCCGACGGGGGAAACACCGGGTCGCGAGACCCGACGGGGACCTCCAAGACGCGAGACCCGACGCTCGTTCCCGGCCCGCCGCGGCGCGTCGTACACTCCCTCGGGCATGGACCTCCGCATCGCCGACATCGCTGTCTCGCCCGCTGAGCGCGAAGCGGTTGACGCGTTCCTCAGCCCCCGCATCGGCACCGCGCGCGGCGGCTGGGACGGCGGAGAGCGGAACATCGAGCTCGATGGCCGGACCGCCCGGGGTGGCCACGAGGCGCGCTCGCATCGGGACCTGCTGCTCCCCACGCTGCACGCCGTCCAGGATCGAGTCGGCTGGATCTCGCCCGGCGCGGTCGCCCACATCGCGCGTCGCCTGACCGTGCCGCCCGCCGAGATCTTCGGCGTCGCCACGTTCTACGCCCTGCTGTCCACGACCGAGCGCCCGTCCGCTGCGGTCCATGTGTGCGACGACATGGCCTGCCGCCTCGCCGGCGCGGAGGACATCTGCCAGCAGCTCGAGGTGACGCTCGGCCCTGCCGGCCACGCTCAGCCCGGCGAGCAGCGCACCTGGCACCGCAGCCCGTGCCTGGGCCAGTGCGAACGTGCCCCCGCCGCGCTGTTCACGATCGCCGGCGACCCGGCCATCCGCGTCTCCACGGGCCCCCTCGACGCGCCCACGATTCTCGCCCGCCTCGATGACGGCGTCCACGGTCAAGGCCGCCTCGAGGCCGTCGAGGGCCCCCTCGGCACTGCCGCCACGCCCGAGCGGCTGGAACAGCTCCGTCTCCTCGCGCCGCAGGCCGGCCAGCCCGGGCTCCGCCTGCTCGCCCGCATCGGCCGCGTCGACCCCACGAGCCTCACCGCCTATCTCGCCAACGGCGGCTACCGCGCGCTGCGCGAGGCGATCGCCGCGGGTCCCGAGCGCGTCATCGCCGAGGTCACCGCCGCCGAGGTCCTGGGCCGCGGCGGGGCGGCGTTCCCCACCGGACGGAAGTGGGCCGCTGCGCGCGCCGCGGAGGCCCGGCCCAAGAACATCGTGTGCAATGCCGACGAGGCCGAGCCGGGCACCTTCAAGGACCGCGTGATCCTCGAGGAGGACCCGTTCGCGCTGGTCGAGGCGATGACGATCGCCGCGTTCGCCGTGGGGGCAGAGCGCGGGTTCATCTACCTGCGCGGCGAGTACCCGCTGGCCGAGGCCCGCATGCAGAACGCCATCGACAGGGCACGCGAGAAGGGCCTGCTGGGCCGGAACGTGCTCGACACCGGCTTCGACTTCGAGATCGAGATCCGGCGTGGCGGCGGCGCCTACATCGCGGGTGAGGAGACGGCGCTGTTCGAGTCGATCGAGGGCGACCGCCCAGAACCCCGCTCGAAGCCACCGTTCCCGGTTGAGGTCGGCCTGTTCGGCAAGCCCACCGTGATCAACAATGTCGAGACGCTCGCGAACCTGCCGCACATCGTGCGCGACGGCGCGGCGGCGTACGCGGCAACCGGCACGCCGGGATCGCGGGGCAGCAAGCTGTTCAGCCTCTCCGGCCATGTGGCGCGGCCCGGCGTGTACGAAGTCCCGTTCGGCACCCGCCTGAGCGACCTCATCGAGCTCGCCGGCGGCGTGCGCGACGGTCACCAGGTCAAGATCGTGAACATCGGCGGCGCGGCGGGGTCGTTCGTCGGGCCTGACAGGCTGGACCTGCCGCTCACCTACGAGCACGCCCGGGCGGAGGGCGTGACCATCGGCGCCGGCGCGGTCGTGGTGTTCGACGAGACCACCGACGTGCTCGACATCCTGCGCCGGATCGCAGCGTTCTTCCGCGATGAGTCGTGCGGGCAATGCGTGCCCTGCCGGGTGGGCACGGTGCGCCAGGAGGAGCTGCTCGCACGGCTCATCGCCCACCGCCCACGGGGAACCGTCGCCGACGAGCTCGCCCTGCTGGACGAGCTGGGGCGCGCGATGCGGGACGCGTCGATCTGCGGCCTGGGCCAGACCGCCAACAGCGCCGTCGCCAGCGGCCTGCGGGTCGCCGGAGTGCTCTCGTGACCTCGCAGCCGCCGGCGGGCGTCCACCTCGAGCCGGGCGACTACACCGGTAGCGACCCGCTGGTCTTCACCTCGTCGCCGGCACGCTCGCCCCAAGTCCCCTCCGCGCCCCAGGCCCGGGCCCCCAAGACGGTCGAGATGACCATCGACGGGGCGCCGGTCACGGTGCCCGACAACGTCACGATCCTGGCGGCCTGCCGCTCACAGGGCATCGACATCCCCACCCTGTGCACCCTGTCCACGCTGACGCCCGAGGGGGTCTGCCGAATGTGCGTCGTGGACACCGGGGGCCGCGTCCTGGCACCGTCGTGCTCCGCCAGGGTGGGCCAGGGCATGACGGTGTGGACCGACAACGACCGGGTCCGCCACTCGCGCAAGCTGGTGCTCGAGCTGCTGGCCTCGTCGGTGGACGTGGACCTCGCCGGGCCCGAGCTGCCTGACGGCTCGATCGCCCGCTACATGGCCGAGTACGGCGCCGACCCATCGCGCTTCGGCCCGCCCTCGCCCCCCGCGCCCGCGGGTGCGCGCGATGCCGCCGAGGCGGGGCACCACGAGCAGCCAGACGGCTCGGTGGCGGAGCGCGTCGCCCAGCCGGCCAAGGTGGACAACGACCTCTTCGTCCGCGACTACGCCAAGTGCATCCTCTGCTACAAGTGCGTTGAGGCGTGCGGGGCCGATGCGCAGAACACCTTCGCGATCTCGGTCGCCGGGCGCGGGTTCAGCGCACGGGTGTCCACGGAGTTCGACGTCGGGCTCGCCGAATCGGCCTGCGTGTTCTGCGGCAACTGCATCAACGTGTGCCCCACGGGCGCCCTGATGTTCCGCTCCGAGTACGAGCTGCGCCGGGTGGGCGAGTGGCGCGAGGACGACCAGACCGTCACGCGGACGATCTGCCCGTACTGCGGCGTCGGCTGCACGCTCGAGCTCCACGTGCAGGACAATCGCATCGTGAAGGTGCTCTCGCCGCTCGACGCCCAGGTCACGAGCGGCAACCTGTGCGTGAAGGGCCGCTTCGGCTTCGACTTCGTCCACGTGCGGCCCAAGGGCTCGGACCGCGAGGCCTAGGCTCGCGCGCCCCCGCCATGACCGCGGCACGACGGCCAGCCCAGGGGCGCCGACGGCGTTTCGCGCCGCGCGGTCTGCTGGTCACCCTCGCGCTCGTCCTGGCGTCCGTCGGGGGGTGTGACCTCGCAGGCCCCAGCCCCTCGTCACCGTCGCCAGCTGCGAGCCCGACAGGCCCCTCGGCCACCTTCCCGTCGGCCGGGCCAAAGGCCTCGGCCACGCCCAGGTCCTCCCCCACGCCCAGGCCCCTGCCCTCGCCCAGCGCGAGCGCGCCCAGGATCGTCGGCGCGACGCAGACCCCGTGCCCGGGCTCGACGACGACCGCGCGCCGGGGGAGCGTGACGACGGGCCAGTCGCGCAACTGGGCGGGCTACATCGTGGGCGTGACCAAGGGCCACGTGACGTGCGTCGAGGGGACGTGGACGCAGCCCAAGGTGCGGTGCCCCTCGTCGGGGCAGACATCGGTCGCGATCTGGGTCGGGATCGACGGCTCGTCTGCGGTGGGCACGATGCCGGATGCCTCGGCCACGCTCGCCCAGACGGGCACCACGGGCGACTGCGACGACGGCAAGGCCACCTATGGCGCGTGGTTCGAGTTCCTCCCCGACCTCCGTCAGATCACGCCCCTGTCCGTGCCCGTCAACGGCGGCGACACCATCTGGGCGCGGGTCCTGTCGCTCGGCAAGGGCAGGTTCGTGGCCACCCTGGTCAACGTCACGCAACTCCTCGGGGCAACGCAGGCGTGGACGCTCAGGCAGCCCCCGCTGCTCACGGCCGAATGGGTGGTCGAGGACCCCGCGGCGTCGTGCTCGGGCTCGTCGTGCACGTTCATGACGCTGTCGCGCTTCCCGACCGTGACCCTCAACGGGGCCGTGACGATCAACGGCCGTCGCTATCCGCTCCGGGCCGTGCCCTTCCCGTACCTGCGCACGAGCATCAACCGCTCGGGCAAGACACTGGCCTCGCCGACCTGGCTGACGTCGAGGGGCTTCTCGGTCACCTGGAAGTCCAGCTGACGGCACAGCCGATGTGTACCCACCGGGGGGCGGCGCCGGCCCCCGTGCGGCGCTATGCTCCGGCCGCCCGACGCACCGTCACGAGGATGCACCCGAACCCGATGAGCCGCTCACTCTCCCGCCTGTGGACCCTCGCCGGGGTGGTCGCGATCGCCGGGGCGCTCGCCTCGTGCGCGGGCGGCGCGGTAGCCCCCCTGCCCACGATCCCCTCGCTGGCGCCCGCGACGCCGACTCCGGAGCCCACGCATCCCGGTCCCACCTATCCGCCCGGCTGCCCGACGACGCAGCCCAGCCCGCTCGCTGCGGGCGACACCCGGACCGTCACCATCAAGACCGACAAGGGCACCATCAGCATCGAGGTCGAGGGCAGGCTGTCGCCGGTCGCCACCGGCAACTTCGTCGCTCTCGTGGCCTGCGGCTACTACAACCAGGTTGTGTTCCACCGTGTCGTGTCCGGTTTCGTGATCCAAGGCGGCGACGGCCAGTTCGGCCGGGTGCCGGACGTGATCCCCGACATCGTCGGCAGCGGCGGCCCGCCGTACCGCATCCAGGACGAGCCGGTCACCGCGACCTATCGCCGCGGCACGGTGGCGATGGCGCGCACCACGGCCGCCAACTCGGCCCGGTCGCAGTTCTTCATCGTCCTGTCCGACAGCGCGACGGCCAAGCTCGCCAGCGTCAACACGTACCAGATCATCGGCAGTGTCACCGCCGGGCTCGATGTGGTCGATGCCATCGCCGCGGCCGCGAAGGGCAACGAGAACCCCGACTCGCCCGTCGTGATGACGTCGGTGACGGTCGCCGGCCCCTAGCGGAACTACCCCGCCGATCGCACGCGCACGGCCGGTCGATGCGCGGGGTCGGGTCATCACCGCAGCGCGTCGGGCCTGTTCGCGAGGCCCCCTGCCGCATGCGGGCCACCTGACCCCGTGCCTTCCGGGCCACTCGGCCCCTCCGGCGCGCCTGTATCGAACGATACAGTCGGTGGCGTGGCGAACCAGCGTCCTAACGGCGACCTCTCGCGCTTCAAGTGGGCCACGGTCGTCCTGCCTCTCGTCTTCTTCGTCCTGCTCGAGGTCTTCCGGGAGACCGTCCTCGACCGGACGATGACCGCAGACGAGAGCCATCTCGCGGCGCTGATGATCATTGCCGGCGCCATCCTCACCTTCGCGGTCGTCGTCGGCATCTACCTCGATC
This sequence comes from Chloroflexota bacterium, assembly GCA_021802825.1. Lineage (GTDB taxonomy): Bacteria > Chloroflexota > Limnocylindria > Limnocylindrales > CSP1-4 > CAIXZV01. The sequence continues at coordinate 20,550 of JAJZRG010000010.1, read as the reverse complement.
GGACCCAACGCCAGATCGTGGCGCAGAACAAGGACCTGACGGTCACGCACGCAGTGAGCTCGGCGGTGCGCGGGGGCCTCAGCCTTCCCGAGATGCTCGAGCAGGCGCTCGACCGCGTGGTGACCCAGACCGCAGCCCTCGCCGGCCAAGTCACGATCACGGCCGCACAGGAGCCCCTGACGATCCGCCGACCGGCTGCCCTCGCGCCCGGACTTGTCTGGGTGGGCGCCATCCTCGACGAGCGCCCGGACCCGGCGGTGGGAGCCCCGCGCTACGCACAGCGGGCCGACGTCGACACGGGCGTCCTCGACATCCCGTTGATCCGGGGCGCCGAGCGGATCGGCCATCTCCGGCTCGTCTTCCACCCGCCGTTCGCGCCACAGATCAGCGACGCAGCGTTCACGGACATCGCGGGCGAGATCGCGGGCGCGGCGCAGCTGGGCCTCACCATGGCGGACCTGCATCGGCGAGAGCGGGAGCGTGCCGTGCTGTACGCGGTCGCCCTGCAACTCACCGGGCGCAACGACCTGCGCGAGGTCCTCGAGACCATCACCACGCACGCCCGCGACCTCCTCGGGGCCGAGCGCGCGATCGTCTGCCTGACCGACGCACGGGACCCGAGCATCCCCGTCGTCACGGCGCAGGACCTGATGGCGATCGCCGACGACGGCACCACGTGCCTTGTCGCCCACTCGATCACCCCCGCCCAGCACCTGCGCAACCCGGACTGCCCGCTCATACCCACCACCGACCCACGCGCCTGGGCCGCCCGCCCGATGCGCGGCCCCGCCGGCCTGCTCGGGGAGCTGTGCGTGGTCCGTGCGGGTCGCCCCTTCACCACCCAGGAGCGCAGTCTGCTGGGCGCCCTCGCTGACATGGCCGCGATCGCGGTCCGGACGGCAAGGCTGCACGAGGCCGAGGAGCAGTGGACGATCCACGCGGAGCGCGACCGGATCGCGCGCGAGCTCCACGACAGCCTCGCCCAGGTCCTGGGGGTGATCCACCTCCAGCTCCGCGCGCTCGAGTCGCGGGCGAAGGACGAGGCGAGCCACACGATGGCCGCCGAGCTGTCCGGCATCGCCGAGACCGCCGACGAGGCGTACCGCGACGTGCGCGAGGCGATCCTCGGCCTGCGCGAGACCGTGCGCGAGGACGACGGCCTCGAGGGCTCGCTCCGCGAGTACCTGCGCAAGTACAGCCGCCAGACGGGGATCGCCGCGACCCTCACCTGCGACGGCGACGCTCGGCGCTCCCTCTCGCCGCGTGTCGAGGTCCAGCTGCTCCGGGTGGTCCAGGAGGCGCTCACCAACACGCGCAAGCACTCGCGCGCCAAGCGCGTGAGCGTCGTGATGGACTGCACAGGGCAGGTCGCGAGCCTCACCATCGTGGACGATGGAGTAGGCTTCGACCCCTCGACTGTTGCTCGATCGATGGAGGGCGGCTTCGGCCTCGCCTCGATGCGCGAGCGGGTCGAGCAGATCGGCGGCAGGATCGCTGTGCATACTGCGCCGAACGAGGGCACGACCATCCGGGTCGAGCTCGACGCAGAGGACACGCGTGGCACACCTTCCGCCCAAGCTTCGGGTATTGCTGGTCGATGACCAGCCGCTGTTCAGGCGGGCGCTGGCGACCCTGATCAGCGCCCAGTTCGACATGACGGTCGTGGGCGAGGGCGAGAACGGCCGCGACGCGCTCGAGAAGGTCCGCAGTCTCCACCCTGACCTCGTCGTGATGGACGTGAACATGCCCGGTGCCTCCGGTGTAGACGGCGTGAGCGCGATCCGCGGCGCGGGCTTCGCGACCCCGATCGTGATGCTCACGGTGTCGGAGGACGACGACGACCTGTTCGAGTCGATCAAGGCGGGCGCCAGCGGCTACCTGCTCAAGAACGTCCGCCCCGAGGATCTGTTCGAGGACCTGCGCGGCGTGATGCGCGGCGAGGCCCCGATCGCACCCGCTGTCGCGTCCAAGCTGCTCGAGGCGCTGCGGACCGGCGGCATCCCGCCCCGCGCCGGAGCCCACGCGGCGGTGCCGGCGGAGACGTCGCTCACGCGTCGCGAGTCCGAGATCCTCCAACTCGTGGCCGACGGCCTGTCCAACAAGGAGATCGCCAACGAGCTCACGATCACGGAGGGCACGGTCAAGAACCACGTCCACAACGCGCTCGAGAAGCTGCACCTGACCAATCGGGTTCAAGCGGCGGCCTACGCGGTGCGCCAGGGCATGGCCAACCCGGAGAACGTCCGGGACTGACTGCGGCTCGCCGCCATCGCGCTCGCCGCCGCCACGGTTCGCGGCCCCTGGGCCCGGCCGCCCGCGACGAACCCGCCGCTGCGGCCCGAATCCCCCGTGGGATATACCGATGCCGGCGAAGCCGTGTGCCGTGCGACGGATGGGCAACGGCCGACTGCCCCCCTACGATCGCCGAGCGAGCCCGACTGGCTCGTGGAGTGGGAGGCCAGGTGTCGCCGGTCGTGGTTCGGGTCCTGCTGCTGTACAGCCACCCACTGATGGGCGAGGGGCTGGGTCGGATGCTGTCCGCGGAGGACGGGATCGAGGTCACGTCCGTGGACGTCTCGACGCCCTGCGCGGTCGACGAGGCGCTGGCGCTGCAGCCGGACGTGATCATCGTCGAGGAGGGCGGGCCGCTCGATGCTGCCGACATCGTGCGGCGCTCGACCTGCCCGGTGGTCCTCGACGTGGACATCACCACCGCCCACGCCTGGTCCCTCCGACGCGAGACGCTGTCCACGCGGCCAGACGACTTCCTCGCCACGCTGCGGACCGCCGTCTCGCGCGTCGTCGACTGCGGCGGCGGCCACGAGAGCGACCTCGCGGTGGGGCGGTCGGCCATCTCCGGCTAGGTTGTGCCCCGCATGGATCCGCGAGCCCGTACCCCGATGACGGCTCCTCCCGGCCTCGACCACGACCCCCTCTCGACGCCCATCCCGCGCCGCCGGATGCTGCTGTTCATGGGCGCCGCCGTCCTTGCGAGCGGCAGCGGCCTCGGCGTGCTGCTCGCCGGGTGCGCCCCCGTCGCTCCGGTCACCGTGACCCTCCAGCTGAACCCGTCGTCGATGCCCTCGGGCATGCCCGTCGAGGTCCCGTTCTCGATGACCAACGCGAGCGGCGTGGCGGTCCAGTCGTCGGTGTGGCTGCTCAAGGCCACCGACGGCTCGCTCACCGCCTACGACCCGCGCTGTACCCACGCGCTGTGCCGCTACAAGTGGGTCGCCGCGGAGGCCAAGTTCAGGTGCAACTGCCACGGGGGCGAGTTCGCGCTCGACGGCGCGGTCCTGGCCGGTCCGCCGCCCAGGCCGCTCAACCGGGTCCCGCTCAAGGCCACCGGCGGCGTGGTCGCGGTCGACGTGCCGGGCGACTTCGTCAGTCCGAAGGAATCGCTCGGGGCCTGACCCCCGACGCGCGCGAGGTGCCCCGGGCCGACGGCCGGACGCGAGACGTAGTACGGCCCAACGGCCTACGTGGTGGGGTCGTGGCAGCCGACGCACACACCCCGGTTGTCGAGCCGCAGGAGCGAGCTCCGGGCATTGCCGTTCGGCGTCGTCGCCGTGTCCGGCCAAGCCACGACGCCGCTGTACGTGCCCATAACCGCGCTGGAGCCGTGGGCGACGTGGCAGTTCTCGCACACGCCCTCGTGGGCGACCAGGCCGCTGATGCCGAAAGGGTTGCTCGCGTTGATGCCGTTCGGGCCCGGATGGCACAGGCCGCAGTTGATCGAACCCGCGGGGTATCGCGTCATGTGCCGGTACTTGTAGGTGGGGTCGCCGGAGTCGATGTGCCCGGTGCCCGACTCGACCGCGTCGTAGCGTGTGTGGCACTGCGCGCACCACTGCGTCAGGGCGTACTCCTTCTGCCAGTCGTAGTACGGGCCCCAGGACGTCTCCACGGGCCAGTACAGCTCGCCGAAGTACCGGTTCTGCGCACTCGCGACGGTGTACGTCTTGACCGCGTCGTCGGAGATGTCGATCCCGGCGCTGGCTCCCGAGCCGTTGGGGATAGGGCGGAGGATCCGATAGCCGCCGGTTCCGTGCGGGTTGTGGCAGTCGGTACACGTGAGGGTGACGGCAGCTTTGCCGAAGCCGGAGCCGATCGCGCCGTTGCCCCACATCGTCGCCGTCGTCGTGCCGTCCATCAGGTGCGCGGAGGTCGACGGGCGGGACGTCGCGGCCCCCGTCCAGCCGGTGTCCATGAGGGCGTTCGCGAACCCGCCGCCCTTCAGCCCGCGGCTGGTGCCTGCGGCGATGCCGTCGAGGACGTTGGTCGTCGCGCCGAGGGCCGCCGTGTCGTGGCAGACGAGACACAGCTCCACGTTGGTGGCCCGCGCGATCAGCAACGGCCCCTGGGCGGTGTGCGCGCGGTGGCAGCCCGCACAGGAGTCAGCGGTCAGCGTCGACGAGCCGCTGTTGACCGCTGCCACGTGCGGACCGTTGTCGGCCAGCGCAGAGGCCGCGACGACGGCCGACAGGACGATTGCGCCGCCCACGGCGGCGACGATCCGCAGCTCGCGATGAAGGCCTCCCCAGGCCGGCATGGTCTCTCCCCGCGGCGGCTCCCAACACCAAGGCGCTCAGCGAACCACGCGGCCGCGTGCCCGACAATCGGCCGGACGGTACAAAGATCGGGCGCAGCCTGCGGCGCGTTCGCGGGGCGTGAGGGTGCCTGCGGGGCTGAAATGCACGCGCGCCGGGCCCTGGGGGCTCCTCCTTTGGGCCACTCGATATAGGCGTGCCGGTGCGTCCGCGCCCCGCGCTCTATCGCAGTTCTATCCCTCGACGGATGGGAACGCCCGTACGTGTACGCGAGCATTGGCTGGGGTCGGTCTGTCCGCCCTTAGCCGACCATGGAGAAAGCAAGCAGGTGCCACTCATGTCACGGGTCACGTCCCTGACCAACATGCCGGAGGAGCAGCTCAACCGCTGGATCAAGCGGATCGGGCTGCTGTTCCTGGTCCTCCTGATCGCGTTCGTCGCCTTCTACGCTGTTGACCGGTTCCGGCCCGCAACCCCCTCGATCGCCGACCGCCAGCTCGCCAGTGCGGAGCAGGCTGTCCGTGACAAGCCTGGTGACATCGCGGCGCGGGGCGCGCTCGCCGACATCTACGTCTCGCGCCAGCGCTACGACGAGGCGATCTCTCAGTACACCCAGATCCTGGCCACGGGCAAGGGCGTGGAGCTCGCGCACTTCGGCCGCGGCGCCGCGTACGTCGCCCTCAAGCGGTACGACGAGGCCATCGCCGACTACAAGGCCGTGGTGGACATCGCGTCAAAGGGCGAGATGGCCGCGTTCGATACCACGCTCGAGAGCGCGTACTACGCCCTCGGGCAGATCGCGATGGCCCAGAACAATCCAGCGGAGGCGATCACCCAACTCAACCTCGCCCTCCAGATCAAGCGGTCGGACGGCGACGCCCTGTACCTGATCGGCACGGCGTACACGGCCACGGGGAAGTTCGACGACGCTGAGCACGCCCTTCGCTCGGCCATTTCGTTCGTCCCCGTCGGCTGGGCCGACCCCTACACGGCGATGGCCGACCTGTACACCAAGGCGGGCAAGCCGGCGATGGCCGAGTGGGCGACCGCCATGGCGGCCGGGGCCACGGGAACGGGCGACACGCAAGCCGCGATCGACCGCCTCACCAAGATCGCCGAAGACCCGGCGGCGGGCTTCGACGCCAAGATCGGGCTCGGGCTGATGTACGAGTTGCGCAAGGACGCGGCGCAGGCGACGGCCTGGTACCAGAAGGCGCTCGCCCAGAAGCCGGACAGCTCCGAAGCGCGGCTTGGCCTCGGCCGGGTCTCGTCGGGGCCGGGTGGCGGGTCGGCGCTGCCGTCGCTTCCAGCGCCGGCGCCGGCCAGCCAGGGGACGAACTGATGACAGCCGACGCGACCACTGCGCCGACGATCGAGGAGCCGGCTGCGCCCACCGTTGTGGAACCGCGCGCGAAGCGGAAGCGCAGGAAGCTGTTCCTGCTTCTCGCCCTACTTGGAGCGCTTGCCGTTCTGGTCGCGCTCTCGGTCTGGTACCTCCTCTTCCGCCAGCCGATCGCGCAGGTCCTCCCCGGCCTGCCCAACACCGCGATGCCGGCCTACTCCACGTCGATCTACGGGGTCACGCGACCCACCGGGATCGCCGTCACCGCCGATGGCAGTCGGATCTACACGACCAGCTACGGCCAGGAGCGTGCCGTCGCGATCCTCGACGGCGCCGGGCATGTGATGGGCACCGCGAAGGCGCCCGACGGCGTCACGGGCTTCGTGCCCGTCTTCGTCGCCCTTGATCCCCTGACCGGCGATCTCTACGTGTCGGAGCGCTCGACCGGCAGGATCTTCGTCTACGGAGGCGACGGGACATTCAAGCGGAGGCTCGAGGTGCCCGAGCGCCCGGGATTCCAGGCGGTGGGCCTCGCATTCGACCCCAGCGGCAATTTCTACTTCGTGAACACGGGCACGACCGAGGCCGAGGTGGTGGAGGTCGATCGGTCCGCCAAGATCGTCACGACCTTCGGGAAGGGCGACAAGATGTACTTCCCGAATGGCCTCGCCGTCGACGCCGACGGGTACGTGTACGTCGCGGACAGCAACAATGGCCGTCTGCTCGTGTACGCGCGTGATGGGCACATCGTGACGAAGGTGGGCCGCGGCGTCGGCGCCGGGCTCCTGGGCCTCCCGCGCAGCGTGGCGATCGACGGCAAGAACAGGGTCTACGTCGCCGACACGACGGGCCAGCAGGTCTCCGTTTACGGGGCCGTGTCCAGCCCCACTGCGGATCGCCTCGAGTACATCGGCGGCTTCGGGACCGAGGGGGCATCCGACGCGTCATTCGAGTACCCCACCGGAGTTGCAGTTGATGGACGGGGCAGGATCTATGTCTCGGACACCATGAACGACCGCCTCCAGGTGTGGAGCTACTGACGAACAGCGGAGAGAGAGGGAGGTGCAGGCAGGACGTCCCTGACCGCCGCCGAGTGGGCGGCCCAATCAATCCCAATCTGCAGAGTTAGAGAAAGGAGGCTTGGACAGTGAGGAAACTGGCGCTATTCATTGCTGCCGGTTCGCTTTGGCTGTTCCTTGCCGCACTCCCGGCCCTGGCGGATGGTGGAGTCCACATCGCCGGCGACAACTCGGGCGTCAACACGCTGACGGCCGACTCGTGCGCCGGCTGCCATCGGGCCCACACCGCTCAGACCTCATACCTCCTCAAGACGTCCACCGAGGAGGCCCTCTGTCTGTCCTGCCATGGCGACGGAACCGTCCTTGCGACGACCAACGTGCTGAACGGCGTGCAGTACAAGTTCAACACCACGGCCTCGCCGCGCGGCGTTGCGGAACTCGGCGCGCTCCGAGCCGGCGGTTTCGAGACTGCCCGCATCGGTGCTCCCAACCGAGTCGCCCGATCTGGCTTCCAGGCCAGCTACGGCTGGACGATCAGCCAGGTCGGCAAGGTCTCCGTGTCGGCGACGGACCACACGCTCACCTCATCGCACATGCCGGGGCTGTCGGCGAACCTGTCGACCGGGGTGGCCACAACCCGCGCGCACGTCGCGTGGGGCAGCGGCGTTGCCGGCAGCGGCAACGGCGCCAGCTTCACCCTCGAGTGCACGTCCTGCCACAACCCGCACGGCAACGGTGCCTACGCCATCTTGAACGTCGGCCCGATGAAGACCGATGCGGGGGCGACGGTGGCGTACCAGCTGAGCGGCGTCAGCGTCGACGCGGCCGGCGTCTTCACTGCGGCCGCCGCTACAGGATTCAGCAACGGTGACAAGGTCACCGTGGCCGAGGCTGCCACGCCGAGCACTGTGCTCTACAGCGGCTCGGTGAGCATTCCTGTGAACTACCCTGATCACGGGAACACCGTCGCGAACCCCTACCAGTTCACGATCGGCGGTGTGACATCCGCTAGCGTGTCCAGCACGCTCATCGTGACCCGCTCCAGCGGCGTGAAGGTCGACGACTGGAACACCGCTGACACCAACGGAACCCGCAACTACACCGTCATCCAGCTCGGCGGCAACACCTCCGTGCTCGCTTCGAGCGTCGAGACTTACGGGTCGACGGCCGGCGACTACTTCCGCCGGTACGTCCCGTGGAATGCCCCCAACCCGACCGCGACGCAGCTGAGCGACCAGCCGAACGGCCGGTCGACGGCCATCGGCCAGCTCAACAACTGGTGCGCCCAGTGCCATACCCGCTATCTCACCAACACCCACAGTGACACCCGGGCATCCGACACTCCCGTTGCCGGATCCAGCACCGGCTTCATGTTCCAGCACAAGACCAACGGCACGGGATCCTCGCCTTCGTGCAACCTGTGCCACGTGTCCCACGGCTCGAACGTGTCGATGATCGGCCAGGCTGCGAACGTTCCGTTCCCGAACACGCAGCTCTACACCAACGCCGACAGCAGCACGGACAGCCGCCTGCTGAAGATCGACAACCGCGGCACATGCCAGCAGTGCCACGAGCCGACGGGCACCGCCCAGGGCGGCGCCTTCTCTCCTGCCAGCATCGGGACCCTCGTCGGGAACATCACCTCGATCGCCCTCGACGGAACGGTCACGCTCGCAGGTGGTGCGACCGTCGCCAACGATGACTACATCGTGATCCAGAACACCGATGCGACCAGAACGCTTTCGGGCGGCTCCTGGTCGTTCAGCGGCGCCTACTTCGTCATCAACTCGTCGGGGTCGACCTTCAAGGTCGCCACGACCAAGGGCGGCGCCCCCGTTCCCGCTCTGACCGCCGGCACCGCGGTGGGCACCGTCTCCAAGATCACCCTCTCCGTCCCCTGACCCCAAGCCCGGAGGCGGCGCGTCTTGTCGGCCGCCGCCTCCACCCCATTCGCATCTCGACGAACAGCAGCCCGAGCAGACAGGAGTCGCTGATGAATCGCCTTGCCGCCGCTCAACGGCTGGCAGTCGGTGCGGCCCTTGCCAGCGTCTGGCTCCTGCTCCTCGCGATGCCGGTCTCGGCGGATGGCGGCCCGCACGACACGAGCGCCAACAGCGGATCCAGCACCCTCACCGCGGACTCGTGCGCAGCCTGCCACCGGGTCCACACCGCGCAGAGCAGCATGCTGCTGACGGCCAGCACGTCGAACGCGCTCTGCCTCAGCTGCCACGGCGCCACCGTGCCGGGCGCGACGACCGACGTCGCCGACGGGGTGCAGTACTCGGCCAACGCCGACCGCACGCGGGCCAGCGGCGCCGTGGCCGGTGCCCTCCGGTCCGGCGGGTTCGTCGATGCGCGGATCGATTCGGCGCACTCCACGCGCATCAGCTACCCATACCTGTCGTACCAGGGCTACGTCACCACGTTCTCGTCCAAGGTCGGGGTGCTGGCCGCCGGCGAGCCGGTGACGTCGGCCCATCTGGATCTCGACGGCGCGGCTGGAGTGGTCGCGAAGAACACCGTCTGGGGGAATGGCGGGGCGGACGCCGCCGCCGGTCCAACGGTCACCCTCGAGTGCGTGTCCTGCCACAACCCGCACGGCAACAGCCAGTACCGAATCCTTGTCCCGCTGCCGTCCCCCAGTGGCATCGGCTTCGTCACCGCGTCCACCCCCGCCGACGTCACCGATGCAGCCCTGCCGAGCGGTTCGGGCGCCCTCGGCGTCCGGAACTACACGCTCCAGTGGGGACGAACACTCAAGGACGTCCTCGACGGCGCCTACAACGACGGCACGGTCACCACGATGCCCGACCCGCTCGCGGGCGACTACTGGCGGCGCTGGCTGCCGTGGAACGCGGTCCCCGGCTGGGACGCCGTGAACGGCTCGGATACGGTCGCGACCGGTCACGGCGGTGATGTGCCCATGTACATCCCGAACGACCCGGGCAACCTGGAGCAGTTCCGAAGCCAGATCAGCGCATGGTGCCTGACCTGCCACAGCCGCTACTTCCAGTCCGGCCGGGGCGCGCACACGGACACGGGCGACTCGATCTACCGGTTCCGTCACACGACCACCAAGGTCGAATGCACCCAGTGCCACGTCTCGCACGGGTCCAACGCCATGATGAGCGGGTCCCTATCGGGCTCGATGGCCTACCCGGGAGGGGCCCCTGCGACCTCCTACACCACGGGCACTCCGCCGGACACTGTCACGACCTACGACAACAGCCGCCTCCTCAAGATCGACAACCGCGGCACCTGCCAGGCCTGTCACGACCCCACGGACACGATTCCGTACGCCGGCAACTTCACGATCACGCACTGACACCCGCACCCAGCAGGACGTCCCGACTGATGCTCCGCACCGCCACCTCCCGCCGCGCCGGCCCGCTCTTCGGAGCCGGGCTTGCGCTGATTGGCGCGCTCGCCGCGATCTCGCCCGTCATCCCCATCGCGCAGGCGCTCGGCCCGACGCCGGAGCCCACCGTGACGTCGGGCCCCGTCGCGTCGACAGCGGTCGAGCCGACGCCGACGGCCGATCCCGCTGCATCCGTGACGCCGTCCGCGACGTCCGTGCCGCCGAGCATCGATCCCTCGCCGGCCGTGGATGCGTCGGCCACACCGACCGCCGATCCCAGCCCGTCACCGAGCGTGGACGCCTCGGCAGCGCCGTCGGCAGAGGCGTCGGCGGCGCCGTCAGCGGATGCCTCGGCCTCGCCGCTGCCCAGCGCCTCCGCCACCCCGAGCCTGTCCCCCACCCCAGAGCCGACGCCCGGCGTGGGCCTGAACGTGCGCCACTACTGGATCAGCGACACCGATGCGGCCGACGCCGTGGTCGCGACGGAGCCGATGGACACCCCGCTCGCCGGGATGCAGCGGTTCCACGTCTACCGGGTGCGCTTCCAGGTCCTCAACAGCGGGGACGCGGACAAGCTGGTCCGGCCGACGCTCGACTACTCGAGCGCCGGGGGAACCGCGGTCTGGGCACGCGTGCCCGAGGTCGACCTCGAGCCGGGCGTCCCGTTCTACGCCGCCGCCGACAACGGCAAGGTCGCCAAGGTTCGCGCCGAGCCCATCTCCGTGCAGACGCTGGAGCTGGCGACGAGCGACGACCACGCCGCGAGGGCGGCACCAGGAGTGCTCAGCGCCGGGATCAACCCCGCCCCTCGGATGCTCCTTCGGGCGCACACCTTCACCGAGATCGAGTTCGCCGTGCGGGCCACGGTTGACGCCGACTGGGAGTCGTCGTGGCTGTTCCGCCTGGGGCTTGGCGCGCCGGTCGAGACGCAGGTGGACGCGTCCGTGACACTGGGGAGCAGCCCCCCGGTCATTCTCTCGCCGGGGCAGCAGTCTGGGACGGTGGTCGATCCGCCGGCTCCCGCGTACCCGCTCACCTTCCGATCCGGTCCCGCGATCGTTGCCACCCTCGCTGCCGCCCGAGTCACCAACCCGGCCGCGGTCGTGCTGACAGCCGGCACGTATGCCACGCCCCACCAGGACTACACGCTGAGCGATGATCGCTGCGCGACCTGCCACCGCGCGCACACGGCCGAGGGCGGGACGCTGACGGCGACGACGTCCAACCCCATGTCCACCCTGTGCTTTGCGTGCCACAACGGCACCGGCGCCAACGCCAACGTGCAGAGCCAGTACACCAACGTGTCGCTGCCCGCGAACAATTCATCCACGTCGAGCTACTACTCGCACCCCGCGACCACGGTGTCCAACCACACCTTGGGGGGCGATGACGAGTTCCGCGGCGTCCTCAACCGCCACAGCCAGTGCACCGACTGCCACCAGCCGCACAACTCGAGCGCCGCGCTGACGACCAGCACTGCGGCGGGCTGGAAGGTCGGCGGCGCCATCATGGGCGCCTCGGGTGTGTCGGTTGCCAATGGGGCCGCCAACGCGGCGCCGACGTACACCTGGCAGCGTTCGAACACCTACGAGTACCAGCTGTGCTTCAAGTGCCACTCCGGGTACACGACGCTCCCGAGCCGAGACGCGTCGCACCCGAGCTGGTGGGCCCTCGACAAGGCCATCGAACTCAATCCGGCGAATGCCTCCTATCACCCGATCGAGGCCGCGGGCAGGAACGCCTCCACGCAGATGGCCGCGAGCCTGAGCGGCACCGCGCCGGGCAAGCTGTGGACGTTCGCGACGACGAGCGTCATCCGCTGCGAGAACTGCCACGGCGCCTCCACGCTGGCGTCGCCCACCGTGAGCTCGCAGATCGACAACCACGCGTCGGTGAACCGCGGCATCCTGCTCCGCAACTACCGCGACCGAGTGCTCAAGTCGACGACGGCGGCCTACGCGGCGGCCGATTTCGCGCTGTGCTACCTGTGCCACGCCGAGGCCCCCTTCGTGGATCAGAGCGGGAACCAGCGCTCCGACTCGTACTACCGCTACCACGGGGTGCATACGGCGGGCATCGCGGGAATGGGCGGCGGCGGGACGAGCATCGACACGGCGGGGGCGGGCCAGGGCAATGCCATCTGCGCCGAGTGCCACTTCCGGATCCACGGTTCCAGCTTCCCCGTGGGCACCCAGACAATCCCCGGCAGCCATCTGGTCAACTTCGCGCCGGACGTGCAGCCATACAACGGTGTCATCCGCTTCGTCCAGCGCACGGCGACGACCGCAGGCAGCTGCACCCTGACCTGTCATGGCGTGCAGCACACCGGTTGGCAGTACTGATCGGCAGGTAGCCTCCGCGCGCGGCTGCTCCGGCCGCCACGGGGCGCACACCCTACAAGCATCGAACCTGCTTGTCAGGAGTTTGCAGCCGAGCCTCTGCCACACCTGTCACGGAAGCACCGGCACGGGCGCCACCACCGACGCCCAGGACGGTGGGGGGTACACGCCCGTCAACGCGTCGCAGGTGGGCACGACCACTCGGACCAGCTCCGGGCTCATGTTCGCCGGCGGCCTCCGGGGCGGCGGCTTCGACAGCGCCCATTGCGCTGAGCGATCGACAGCCCCCGCCTCCCCGAGGCGAGCGCTGTTCCATGCGCTGACGCTGCGGACGCGAGACGGATCGCGACTGTATCCAGCGATACAGGTGGAGCGGCTTCCCTCCACCCTCTGGCCCTCCGCCGTCCTACCCGAAATGTGCGCCCCGGCGGATGGGCGTACAGGCCTCCGGCCCGGACAATTCGTACCAGGTGTCAAGCCGCGGTCCCCCACGGCACTGGATGAGGGCAATCGATGATACGCAAGCCTGCGTGCGGCTCTGCCCGCGCGCGCGTTCCTGAAGGCGGCGCATGAGCACCTCCACGACGTCCGGCCGCGTCGCTGCGGAGAACGAGCTGCTCGCGTGGCTCGGCCTCCCGCCGAGTGCGTCGCCCGAGGACGTCGACCAGCTCCACCTTGCCGTGAGCCAGTTCCTCGCGGCTGCGCCCCCGAGCCTCACAGGCTGGGCCCGTGCCCAGGCCGCCGCGCTCGACGAGGCGTACCTCCAGCTTACCGACCCGGTCGGTCTCGAGGGCTCAGCCCTCAGGAGCCCGATGAGGCCGCCGACGGTCGTACCCGGCGGGCCGGCGACACCTCCGGCCCGCCGGGACTCCGTTCCCGCGGTCGAGGCCGCCCTCGCGGCGGCCGATCCCGTCGCGGACGCGCCGGTCGACTCCGAGGACGACACGGACACCGACGACATCGACGCGCTGTTCGCGTCGGTCACGCCAGGCGCCCACCGCGACCTCACGAGCGGCGGCAAGGCCGGCAAGGCGCCCAAGCCTGCGTCGGCTCCCGCTTCGGTCGGCGCGGGAACGGCGGCCGGCACCGCATCCCGAAAGCACACGCGGACGGCCAGGCAGCGGGCTGCCGCGCCCGTGGCCGCACGGGCACCGGGCAGCAACCCCTGGAAGGTCGTCGCGATCCTCGCCTCCGCGGCCCTGGCCGTTGTCATGATCGGCCTTGTGGTGGTCCCGTTCGTGTTCAGCCTTGGCGGCCCCGCCAACGGCGGCATCGGGCAGGGCCAGTCCTCGGCGGCGCCGAGCGCATCGGGCCCGGCCGTTGACATGACCCGGATCGCCGCCCTGATGACGCAGTACCAGGCCAGCCCGAAGGATCGTGCAACGCTCCAGTCGCTCGGTGACGAGTACTTCAAGGGAAACGACTGGGTGAACGCGGCGACCTTCTACGACAAGGCGCTCGCTGTCGATCCCAAGAACGTCGCCCTCCTCCTGGCGCGCGGCGCCACCTACTACAACGCGGGCGACGACGCCAACGCCGAGAAGACCTGGAAGCAGGTCGTGGACCTCAAGCCCACCGACAAAGCCCAGGCGCAGGAGGTCCACTACGACCTCGGGTTCCTGTACCTCAACTCGGCCACGCCTGACTTCGCGGGCGTCCAGAGCGAGTGGAACCAGGTCGTCGCGATCGACGCGACGACGCAGCTCGCGCAGATCGTCAAGCAGCACCTGGACTCGCTCGTCAAGGCGTCGATGATCCCGGCTGCCTCCGGCACACCCGCCGCCTCGGGCTCCGCGACTCCCTCCGGCAGTGCGTCCCCCGCCGGCTCCGGCGCCGCCGCATCGCCCGCCGCCAACGTGGTCAACGAGACGGCCAAGGGCCTCGCCTTCGTCAACGGCACCGTCAGCGCCCCGGCCAACACGGCCTTCACGATCCACTACGACAACCAGGACTCGGGGTTGCCGCACGACATCATGATCAGGGACGCGTCGGGCAAGACGGTGTTCAAGGGCGATCTCGTGACCGGTCCCGCGACGGTGGACTACGCCGTCCCCGCCCTCGCCGCCGGCACCTACACGTTCACCTGCTCGATCCACCCGACGACGATGAACGGCACCCTCGTGGTGGGGAGCTGAGTCGGTGATCGACCTCGGCAACGCGTTCGGGCTCGGCATCGCCTTCGTCGGCGGCGTCGTGTCGTTCGCGTCGCCCTGCTGCCTGCCGCTCGTCCCCGCGTACGTCAGCTACATGGTGGGCGCGACCGGAGAGGGCACCGGCGACCGCCGCCCCGCCGCAGCCCACGGCCTGGCGTTCGTGCTCGGATTCTCGCTCGCGTTCGTCGCGTTCTGGGCCCTGATCGGGACCCTGGGCGTATTCCTCGACCGCCGCATCCTCAACTCGATCGGCGGCGCCCTGCTGATCGTCATGGGCCTCCAGGTGGCCGGACTGATCAACATCCGCGCGCTGTGGCGTGACACCCGCGTCATGCCCTCGATGGGCGGCGGGCCGGGCGGCGGGCTCGTGCTCGCCGGGGCGGGCGGGACCGGCGTGGTCGGCTCAACGGCGCGCCCGGGCTACGGCCGCTCGTTCGCCTTCGGCCTGCTGTTCGCAGCCGGCTGGAGCCCGTGCATCGGCCCGGTCCTCGGCGGCATCCTCGGTCTCGCGACCGTCAGCTCGTCCGTCGCGGTCGGGACCGCCCTGCTCGTCGCCTACGCGGCAGGGCTGGCCGTGCCGTTCATGGCCGTGGCCATGGGCGCCTCCTGGGTCAGCCGCCGACTGAGCTGGCTCGGCCGCCACCACACCGCCGTCTCCACGGTCACGGGCCTGCTCCTGATCGTGCTCGGCGCACTGATGCTCACCAACATGCTCGGCCAGCTGGCGCAGTTCACCTCGCCGCTGGGCCTGTAAGGAGGTCGTCCGAGATGGCCCACGAGGTTCGCACTCCGCCGCTTCAGCCAGCGGCGGTCGCGGCCGGCCAGGCGGCGGCCGGGCGAAGCGCAGTCGACTGGATCGACGTGGCGCTCGAGGCGCTGTGGCACGCCCTCACGTCCATGCGCGTCGCGATGGTGCTGATGATCGCCCTCGCCGTCCTGTGCGTGGCGGGTTCCCTGGTGCTCCAGGTCCCCACCGGCATGGGAGACGATCCGTCCACGAGGTCGCAGTGGCTCGACTCGGTCCGGCCCCGCTTCGGCGGCTGGACGGCTGTCCTCGTCTACGCCCCCAATGTGCTCACGCTGGCCATCGGCATCGGGCTGCTGTGCCTCGCCATCGTCCGCTTCCTGGATGACGGCGAGTTCGTGGGCCTCGGCCTCGCCGGCCTGGCGATTGGGGCGATCGGCGGGATCGCGCTGGCAACTGACGGTATCGGCCTGTTCAACGCCTTCAACTCGCTGCTGTTCCGAGTCCTGGTCGCGGCGCTGACGATCAGCCTGATCGCGTGCTCGGTGCACCGGATCCCGGGCGCCTGGCGCACGGCAACGAAGCCCCGCGTGGACGTCGGCCCGGGCTTCTTCGAGCACGCGCCGCAGCGCGAGACGATCGTGGCCCACGCGCCTGCGCCCGAGGCCCTCGAGCGGCTCAGCTCGGTGCTCCGGAAGCGCCACTACCGCACGCTCGTCCAGGACGATGGCACGGTCCACCTCTATGCCGACCGGTACCGGTTCATGGCCTTCGCCTCGCTGGCCGGTCACATCTCGCTGGTGCTGATCCTGCTGGGCGCCATCATCGGCACCTCGTGGGGCTACAAGAACCAGTACTTCGTGGTGCCGGAGGGGAGCACCGTGCTCACGGGCACGGCGGCGGGGCTGTCGCTCAAGCTGATCGACTTCACCGACAGCTACAACACCACGAACGGCGCCCCCAGCGACTACACGAGCCAGGTCGTGCTGCTCAAGGACGGCCAGCAGGTGGCGGCGCAGACGATCCGCGTCAACGAGCCGCTGACCTACGACGGCTCGACCTACTACCAGCGGGCGTTCGGCCCGGCAGTCGTCCTGACGGTCAAGGACGCAGCCGGCGCAACCGTGTACAGCGAGGGCATGCCGCTCGACGGGTCCTCCACGGACGGCTCCGACCGGAGGGCCGGGACCCTGACGCTCCCGGGAACCGGCGACACGATCAACGTCTTCGCCACCAACGGCACGAGCGACTCGACCATCCAGCCGGGTCAGGTCCAGGCCGTCCTCTACAGCTCGGGG
The DNA here is from genome assembly GCA_021802825.1 of Chloroflexota bacterium. Taxonomy (GTDB): domain Bacteria; phylum Chloroflexota; class Limnocylindria; order Limnocylindrales; family CSP1-4; genus CAIXZV01. The sequence goes on along the minus strand of JAJZRG010000010.1, from coordinate 3,746 downwards.
GCCAGCGCCGCAAGCGACGCCAAGGTCCTCGATCAGGGCAAGCCGCAGCCGCTTGGCAGGTACACGGTCACCTTCGACCGGGAGGCCAAGTACACGGTCCTCTCGATCAGCCGCGACCCCGGCCAGTACCTGGTCTGGCTGGGCGCGCTGCTCCTGTTCGTGGGGTTCACGCTGGTGTTCCTGCTACCGCAGCGGCGGGTGTGGGCGCGCATCTCGTCACGGGGCGCGATGACCGTGCTGTCCATGGCCAGCCTGGGGCGCCGTGACGCGGCGCTGGGCACCGACTTCGAAGATCTCGTCACCGACATCCGTGCGGCGCTCCAGTCGCCGGCCGAAGCCTGAGGAAGGTCCACCGATGGAGAAGCTGTCCTGGTACTTCGTGATCGCGAGCATCCTGTGGACCGTGATGGCGACCGTGCTGTACCTGGGGTACGCGCTGTCGGGCCTGCGGGCGACCCGGATGCGCACCGCGGGCATGGAGACGACGACGCCCGCGGTGGGCTTCATGACCGGGCCGCGCACCGCCGGCATCGGGAGCTACGCGACCATCGTCGGCTGGCTCGCCGTGGTCACCCTGTCCTTCGCACTGGTCTTCCGGGCGATCGCCACCGGCCACGGACCGTTCCAGAACATGTACGAGTTCTCGCTGGCGTTCGCGCTGGGCGTGCTCGTCTCCTACATGTACTTCGAGCGCAAGTACCACCAGCGCGTCCTGGCGCTGATCGCCATGCCGGTCGCGCTGGTCATGATGCTGTACGCCTGGACCATCCCGAGCACCATCGAGCCGCTCGTCCCCGCGCTCCAGAACAACCTCCTGCTCACGGTCCACGTCGCGGTCGCGATCGTCGCCTACGGCTCGTTCGCCATCGCCTTCGGCGCGGCGCTGCTGTACCTCGTCCAGCCCGATGGCGGGCGATGGGGCCTCCCGAAGCCCCAGGTCCTCGACGAGATCGGCTACCGCGCGGTCGTGGTCGGCTACCCGTTCCTCACCCTCACGATCATCCTCGGCGCCGTCTGGGCGAACACGGCCTGGGGCACCTACTGGAGCTGGGATCCCAAGGAGACCGCGTCGCTCGTGACGTGGCTCATCTACGGCGCCTACCTCCACGCCCGCGTCGTGCGCGGCTGGCGCGGCCAGCGGGCGGCCTTGCTCCTGGTCTTGGGTTTCGCCGCGGTCCTGTTCACCTACTTCGGCAACCTGTTCTTCGGCGGGCTCCACAGCTACTCCGGCCTCACGTAGCCGCCGCGCGCGAAGGGAACGTGAAGTCCATGAACGCAGCAGAGGCCGCGGCACAGACCCCGGCGACGGGGCGGTCCGCCGGGCGGCTGCAGACCGTCGTCGTCCTCGTGGTCGCCGCCGTGGTGATCGGCCTGGCGGCCTTCCTCATCGGGGGCGCGGGCCAGGGCAGCGACGGCCTGACGCAGGTCAACCTCACCGGTGACGTCGCGAACGCGGCGCCGACGGTCGGCGGGATCCCGCCCGACTTCACCGCGACCACCTACGACGGCAAGACCGTGAAGCTCTCGGACTATGCCGGCAAGCCGCTGTGGCTGACGTTCGGCGCCTCGTGGTGCCCGGACTGCCGTGCGGAGGCGCCCGACGTGCAGGCCGCGTACCAGAAGTACCGGCCGCAGGGGCTGAGCATCCTCGGGGTGTTCATCAGCGAGTCGGCGTCCGACGTTGCCGGCTATGCCGGGCGGGCGAGCCTGACCTTCCCGATCGTGGTGGACCAGCGCACCGTCATCGCGAGCACCTACCGCACGATGGGCATCCCGACCCACTTCTTCATCGGGGCCGACGGGAAGATCAAGGACGTCAGGATCGGCGCCCTGGACGTCGCGACCATGGACCGGGAGATCCAGGCGATCCTGGGCAAGTAGAGCTACTGAGGCAAGCATGAGCGAACCCGCCGAGCCCGCCGAGCCCCAGCCCGATCCCGTGCTGGGCACTGCCGGGCGCGACGGGGCGGACGTCCCTCCCGCGCCCGAACCGGTGGGGGCCGACGAGGCCGGCCCCCAGCCAAGGCGGCGCCGCAACCCGTTCTACCTACGCGGGCGCCGTCCCCGCTTGCCCAGCTCGCGGCGCGGCCTGTTCGCGCTGCTGCTGGTCCTCTCGGCGATCGGCGGCGTCGCCGTCTTCACGTCGGTGTCGCTGATCCACTGGACCGAGACGGCCGACTTCTGCGGCCGCTGCCACACGATGTCGCCCGAGCTCCAGGCCTACGAGGCCGGCCCGCACAAGAGCGTGGCCTGTGCCGAGTGCCACGTGGAGCCCGGCATCATGGGTTGGGTCAAGGCCAAGATCAACGGCACCAAGCAGCTGATCGAGGTCGTGCTGGGCTCCTACCCCACTCCTATTCCGCCGCCCGACCACGCGAACATGCCGCCCGCGAGCGAGACCTGCGAGGGCTGCCACGGTGTCACGCGAACTGCGGTCATGACCCTCAAGACCCAGACCGTCTACACCGAGGACTCGGCAAACACCCCCCAGTTCGTTGGCCTGCTGATCCGGCCGGGAGGCGGCGACCCATTCGACGTCAGCCGCAGCGTGCACTGGCACGTGCTCCGGAACGTGACCTTCTACAGCTCGGACCCTCGGTCCCAGATCGTGGACTACGTCGAGGCGACGCAGCCCGACGGCTCCGTGGTGAACTATGTCTCGCAGTCGAAGGTCAAGGACAGCGGCGATGTGGTGCCCGAGGTGGAGGCGATCAAGTCGGGTGAGAGCCCAACCACGATGTCCTGCTACGACTGCCACAACCGCGCCGGCCACGACATCGCGAACCCGCGCAACGGCGTGGACGAGGCGATGACCGCGGGCAAGATCGACAAGACCCTGCCCTTCGTCAAGCGCGAGGCGATGCGGATCCTGTACGGCAGCTATCCGGACGTCGCCGCGGCCGACGCGGAGGCTGACAAGCTGCCCGCGTTCTACGCGCTCAACTACCCGCCGCTGGCCCAGTCGAAGGCGAACCAGATCGCCGGCGCCGTAGCCGAGATCAAGACGCTGTACCGCCTCACCGCGACGCCCGAGATGAAGGTGAGCGCGAAGACGTATCCGAACAATCTGGGGCACCTTGACTTCCCGGGCTGCTTCCGCTGCCACGATGGCGGCCACTACAAGGAGGTTGGCGGCCAGGTCACCAAGGAGGTCATCCCCTCCACCTGCGACACCTGCCATACCTTCCCCCAGATCGGCCAGGTGGCGAGCCTGCCGCTCGGCGAGCCGCCCGCGACGCACAACGACGCCCTCTGGGTCTTCAAGCACAAGTCGGCCGCCACGAGTGTGAACCCCGGCGGTCAGGACTGCGGCCAGTGCCACGCGGTGGACTACTGCGTGAACTGCCACTCCACAGGCGCGGTCACGGTTGACCACGACGCGATGGCGACCAACCACGCCGCAGTCATCCGCAATCAGGGCAACCAGGCCTGCGCCTACTGCCACCAGCCGGTGTTCTGCGCCACCTGCCACGGGAGGAACCAGGTGCTGCCGGTGACCACGCCATTCCTGCAGGGCTCGGTTGGAGGCCCTGACGGCCTTGCGAGCGGCCTCTCATGGCCGCTCGAGGGACACATCCTCAGGCCACCCGGAGGGTCCTAGCGCCCCGATCCGCCGGTCCCTCGCCGGCTGAGTCGCGTCGGGGTCAGGGGCCGCCCCCCGCGCGCACGGGCGGCGCCGCGGGCCCCCGGCTCGGGCCGGGACCCGCGCGCGCCGCTGCGCGCGGCGACCCCGGCACGACTCGGCC
>JAJZRG010000052.1 GCA_021802825.1 Chloroflexota bacterium | reverse complement strand
CCTCGAGGTAGCGTTCGCCGGCCGGCCCGCCGCGCGCCTCGACGTCCCGAGCGGCGGCCAGAGCGCGCTCCAGCCGCCGCAGGTCAAGCGCCTCGTCGGGGGCAACGAGCCGGTAGGCGTCGCCCACGCGGGCCACAGTGACCCACGGCCCGCACGCGAGGAGCGCCCCGCGGATGGCCGACACGCCCACCTGGAGGCTGCGGGCAGCGGTCGCCGGGTCGGCGTCTGGCCACAGCGCCTCCTGGAGCACCTCGCGGTGCACGGCCGCGGGCGCGTGGATCGCGAGGAGGTGGAGCAGCGCCCTGGCTCGGGGCTTGAGCGCCGAGAGGTCGAGGGGCCGCGCGTCGAGGCTGATTGCGAACCCCCCGAGGGTAGCGATCCGGATGTCCGGCAGCACCGCGTCCTGGGGAGCCGAGCTCAGCAGCCCGGGCCCGACGGCGACCGCATGGCCGGTGGCGAGGCGCGCGCCCGGCAGCGCCAGGCCCGTCTCCGCCTCGACGCCCGCCGCCAGCTGCGCGTAGTCGGCCGCGCGCGTCGGGTGGGCACGCTCCAGGGCTCGGTAGGCGGGCAGGCGCGCTCCGGCCACCCCAGCCGAACGGGCGAGCGCCTCGGCACCCAGTGCGGCGTCGCGCGCGGCATCGGCATCCGCATCGCTGGCCGCGAGCGCCGCCAGGGCGCGCGCCCACGCCTCCAGGACGCCCGAGCCCAGCCGGCGGAACGCGAGGGCCGCGGCCTCGGCATCCCCAGCTCGCCGCTCGACGTCCATGCCGCCCGCGGCACCAGCGGCGTCGTCCCGAACCGCGCCGTCGAACCACGCCGCCGCCAGACCAGCCAGGGCGGCTCCCCACGGATCCTCGCCCGTCCCCATGAGGGCCCGTGCATCGGCATCGGCGCGATCGGCCTCAGGGTTGACGCCGATCCGCCGCTGCGCCAGCTCGCGCCCGAGGCCGGCCAGCCACGCCGCACCCGCCCGCTCGGCGAGCTCGACTGCACTCACGACGGCAGCAAGGGCGCCAGGCTCGTCGGCAAGGAGCTGTGCGACGGCGATCCCCAGCGCGGCGGCGGCCTGGAGCGACGGGTCGAGCTCGGGCACCTCGCGCGCGAGGCGCAGCCAGCGGATGGCCTCGGGGATGTTGCCCGAGGCGAGCCACAGGATCCCGCGGACGAGCGGCCGGTGGTGCTCGTCGGCTGCGGCGCCGTCGCGGGCGACGGCCGCCGGCTCCCGCACCAACCCCGCCCGGAGCGGGCCGGTCCAGTGGTCGGGCATCGGCGCCGCCGGGTTCAGCCAGGCCGCCAGCACGAGCCGCTCCTGCCGGCACGCGACCGCCGGCGCCGCCGCCCCGAAGGCCGCCTCGGCGCGCGCGTACCAGTCGAGCGCGGCTCCCCACCGCCCGTCGGAGCGCGCCTGCCGGGCGGCCGCGAGCGTCAGCCACGGCTCGTGCCGCACGAGCGCAGGGGGCAGGCTCTCGACCCAGCCGTGGCCGCTCGCCACCAGTCGCTCGCCGCGAACGCGCAGCAGCCGGTCCACCGCGACCCAGTCCTCGGCGCGCGACCACGCCGTGAGGGCCTCCGTCAGGGCGCCGTCCGCCTCGAGCAGCACTGCCGCGCGCGCGTGTCGGGCCCGCGCCTCGTCCTCGCCCAGGTCGCTGACCATGAGCCGGTCGAGGTAGGAGCGCAGGACCTCGTGGTACCGGTAGACGCCGTCGGCGTCCTCGACCGGCACCGTGAACACGCCCCGGCGCACGAGCTCCTCCAGGAGCGCCTCGCTGCCGTCCGTCCCGCGGAGGCGATCGCACAGCGGACCCGAGAGGCGGCCCAGCACGCAGGTCTCGCGCAGGAACCCGCGCAGCTCGGCGGGCAGCTCGGCGAGCACGTTGCGGGCGAGGTACTCACGCACCATCCGACTCTGGCTGCCGACCCCCGCGAGCAGCCGCCGCCGCTCCTCGGCGGGCTTCCCGGCCGACGCGAGGTGGAACAGCTGCAGGCCCGCGGCCCAGCCCTCGGTGCGCCGCGTGAGGTCGGCGAGGATCCCCGGCGGCACGGGGTCGCGGTAGACCTCGCGGTAGAGCTGCTCCACCTCCCACGATCGGAAGCGCAGGTCATCGGGCCCCACTTCCAGCAGCTGGTTGGCCACCCGCATCCGGCTCAGGTTCAACCCGGGCACGACCCGGCTGCCGACCAGGATCGCGAGCGACGGCGGCGCGAAGTCGACGAGGCGGCCGAAGGCGGCCTCGGCCTCGGAGCCCTCGAGCGCGTGGAAGTCGTCAACCACCAGCACGACGCGCTCCGCAGGCCGGGTCTCGAGCGCGCGGACGAGGTCGTCGATCCTCGCCCAGCCGCCGCGCAGGCCCGGCAGGGAGGCCAGCAGCGCCGCCTGGAGGTGACGCACCAGCGTCGGCTCATCGCGGTCGAGCGCCTCCGCGCGGTACCACGCGACGGGCGCGCCGCAGGTCGCGGCGAAGCGGGCGAGCAGCGTGGTCTTGCCCGAGCCCGCGGGAGCGACGACGAGGACCAGGCGTCGCCCCGAGGCACCCGCGAGGACGGCCTCGAGCCGCTCGCGGACCAGCGCCTCCATCACCGGCGCGCGAACCTTGGCGGGCACGACAATCGGGCTGCGGTCGCGATCCGACCGGGCGGGACGACTCCCAGGATCGCGGTCAACGGGCAATCGCCAGTCTCCCCATGGTCATCGCCGACGGCCCCCGAGACTGCCGGCGGAGCGCTAATCCTGCCACCGCAGGTGCCCGGGGTCTACCCCGACAAATGCCCGGTGACGCCTTCCGACTTCCGTCTCGGTGGACGCTGGCCGTCAGCGCGACCGAACCGGAGCGCGCTCCCCTGCCCGCCCGCAGCGAGGACGCCTGGAGCAGGCAGCGGATCCGCCGCCCGTCGCGGTCGAGGAGCTCCAGCCGGAGGTCAGCGAGCGTGGACGAGTGGGGCAACGCCCGGAGCCGGCGGACGATGGGCGCAGGGAGTGGAGCCCGATCGCTCTGGGCCACAGAAAAGGCGCTCCCCCCGAACGGGGAGAGCGCCCAGCCATTCGGCCTATCGCCGGGGAGTTGTCCCCCTGGCCCTACTTGTCGTGCTGCGTGGAGAGTGCGGCCTGCGCCGCCGCGAGCCGCGCGACCGGGACCCGGAACGGTGAGCAGGAGACGTAGTCGAGGCCGATCTTCTCGCACTTGTGGATCGACTCGGGGTCGCCACCGTGCTCGCCGCAGATGCCGAGCTCGAGGTCGGGGCGCGTGCTCCGGCCCTTGTCCACGGCGATCTTCATGAGGCCGGCGATGGCGTCGTCCAGGGTCTGGAACGGGTTCACCGGCAGGATCTTGTCCTCGACGTACTTGAGCAGGAAGCCGCCCTCGGCGTCGTCCCGGCTGTACCCGAAGGTCATCTGCGTGAGGTCGTTGGTGCCGAAGCTGAAGAACGACGCCTCGGTCGCGATCTCGTCGGCGGTCAGGGCGCCGCGCGGGATCTCGATCATCGTGCCGAACTTGTAGTCGAGCGCGACGCCGGCGCGGGCGGCGATCTTGTCGGCCTCGGCGGCCAGCAGGGTGCGGGTGGCCCTGAGCTCGTTCACATGGCCCACGAGCGGGATCATGATCTTGGCGATCGGGTTGCCGCCGGCCTTGCGGACCGCGACCTGGGCGTTGAGGATCGCGCGGGTCTGGATCTTCACGAAGTCGGGGATCATGATCCCCAGGCGGCAGCCGCGAAGCCCGAGCATCGGGTTCTGCTCGTGCATCGACTTGATCGTCGCGAGCAGGACCTTGTCCTCCTCCGACGCGCCGCCGTGCTCCTCGGCCCGGGTGACCTTGACGAGCTGGTCCTCGAGGTTGGGCAGGAACTCGTGGAGCGGCGGGTCGATCAGGCGGACGACGACCGGCAGGCCGTCCATCGCCCTGAAGATCCCCTCGAAGTCGCCCTGCTGGAGCGCCTCGAGCTTGGCCATCGCGGCGTCGAAGGTCGCGACTGCATCGGTCTCATCCTGGCTCAGCGCCTCGCCCGCGGCGGCCTTGGCCTTGGCACGGGTGGCCACGTTGGCCACCAGGATGGCGCTGCGGACCATCGCCAGGCGATCGCCCTCGCGGAACATGTGCTCGGTCCGGCACAGGCCGATGCCGTGCGCGCCCCAGGCCCGGGCCTGCGCGGCCTCCTCGGGCTTGTCGGCGTTGGTCCAGACTGCCATCCGGGCGAAGCCGTCCGCCCAGCCCAGGATCTGCTGGAGCTCGGGCTGGTCCTCGAACTTGGCGTCCACGACCGGCAGCGCGCCGGCGTAGACGCGGCCGGTGTTGCCGTCCACCGAGATCCAGTCGCCTTCCTTGAAGCCCAGGCCGGTCTTCGACGAGCTGGCGGTCCGGGTGGCGTAGCTGACGTTGAGCTCGCTCACGCCGGCGACGCACGGCTTGCCGATCTGGCGGGCGACCACGGCCGCGTGACTGGTGGCGCCCCCGCGGGCGGTGAGGATGCCCTCGGCGATGGCCATGCCGTGGAAGTCGTCCGGGCTGGTCTCGACGCGGACGAGGACGACCTTCTCGCCCTTCGCCTGCCACGCGACGGCGAGGTCGGCGTCGAACACGGCCTTGCCGACGGCAGCACCGGGCGAGGCGTTGAGGCCCTCGGTGTTGATCGCCTTGGCGGCGGCCAGGGCATTGCGCTCGAACTGGGGCCGCAGCAGTTGGTCAACCTGGGCCGGCTCGATGCGCTCGACGGCCTCCTGCTTGGTGATGACGCCCTCGTTCACCATCTGGACCGCGATCTTCACGGCCGCCTCGGCGGTGCGCTTCGCGATGCGCGTCTGGAGCATGTACAGCTTGCCGCGCTCGATCGTGAACTCGAGGTCCTGGACGTCCTTGTAGTGCGCCTCGAGCTTCTGGCCGATCTTGACGAACTCGTCGTACGCCTCGGGCATCTCGACCCTGAGCTGGCTGATCGGCTCGGGCGTCCGGATGCCGGCCACCACGTCCTCGCCCTGGGCGTTGACGAGGTACTCGCCGTACAGCTCGTTGGTGCCGTCGAAGGTGTTGCGCGTGAACGCGACGCCCGTGCCGGACGTGTCGCCCATGTTGCCGAACACCATGGTCACGATGTTCACGGCGGTGCCGAGGTCGTGGGCGATCTTCTGGCTGTTGCGGTAGTCGTTGGCGCGCTTGCCGAACCACGAGGCGAAGACCGCCTTGATGGCGAGGTCGAGCTGCTCGTAGACGTCGGTCGGGAACTCGCGCCCGGTGTCCTCGCGGACGACCTGCTTGAAGGTGCCGACCAGCCCCTTGAGGTCGTCAACGGTGAGGTCGGTGTCCTTGGCGTCCTCGCCGTGCCGCTTCTTGGCGTGCTCGAGCGGCTCGTCGAAGCGCTCCGCCTTCACGTCCATCACGATCCGGCCGAACATGCTGATGAACCGGCGGTACGCGTCCCAGCCGAAGCGCTCGTTGCCCGACAGGGCGATGAGGCCCTGGAGCGTCTGCTCGTTGAGGCCCAGGTTGAGGACCGTGTCCATCATGCCCGGCATCGAGAACTTGGCGCCCGAGCGGACCGACACGAGGAGCGGGTTCCTCGGGTCGCCGAAGCCCTTGCCGGAGCGCTCCTCGACCTGGCGCATCGCGTCGAGGACGTCCTGCCAGAGGCCCTCGGGGAGCTGCCTGCCGTTGGCGAAGTAGTCGTTGCAGGCGACGGTGGTGATCGTGAAGCCCGGAGGCGTGGGCAGCCCGGCGAGGGTCATCTCGGCGAGGCCCGCGCCCTTGCCGCCGAGGAGGTCCTTCATCTGGCCGTTGCCCTCGGCCGTGCCGTTCCCCCAAGCGTAGATGTAGCGCTTGGCGGCGACGTGCGGGCGCTCGGACGTGGTCTGGGTGTCGACCATTCTGCGTGGGCTCCTTGTCGTGGGAGCGGGCCCGGTGGTGTCACGGCCCGCGGAAGGTCACCTTTCGGGAACGCAGGGAATTGTACGACGGTCGCCGGAACCCCTAGCCGAACCTGCGGACCGACCGACCGGGCCACCCGTCCCGCGGAAACGGGCCGTTCGGCGCCCAGCCCCGGTCCACGGGGCACGGGGAGCGCAGCGGTACACTCGGGATGAGCCAACGTGCGTCCCCGCACCTACAGCGCGAGCCCAGGAGCATCGCAGTGACCGACCCCATCAGCGAGGACAGCCGCGTCATCGACACCTTCGCCGATGTCTACAACGCGACGCTCGTGCACCGCTCGGACCTGACCAGCGACCTCGCCTACTTCCGCGTCAAGCTGGACGGCCCCGCCACCCCTTTCACGCCGGGGCAGTACATGACGGCGGGGGTTGTCGCGGACGGCAGGATGCTCCAGCGCCCCTACTCCGTCGCCTCGGCACCGTCCACGGCGGACACGACGGGCTACGAGCTGTTCGTCCGGCACGTTCCCGTGGTGCGCTTCACGACCGCTCTGTGGCGCCTCCAGGTGGGCCACCGGATGCGGATGATCGGCCCCAAGGGCAAGTTCATGCTCGAGCCCGACGACGCCCGCACCCACCTGTACGTGTCGACGGGCACCGGCATCGCCCCCTTCCTCTCGATGATCCGCGAGACGATGGCGCAGGGCAAGCCGCGCAGGACGATCCTGATCAACGGCTGCTCGTTCGCGGACGAGCTGGGCTACCGCCAGGAGCTCGAGGCCTGGCAGCAGGACCCGGCCTACCGGCTCTCCTACGTGCCCACGATCTCGCGACCGTCTGACCCGCGCAACGAGGGCTGGACGGGCCTGACTGGCCGGGCCGAGCAGGTCATCCCCGCGATCTGCAAGCAGTTCGGCCTGCGACCGGACAAGACCGTCGTCTACATCTGCGGCAACCCGGAGATGATCCTCAACGCCGAGCGCCTCCTGATGGACCGCGGCTTCCCCGAGTTCCACGTCAAGAAGGAGCTCTACTGGCCCAAGGGCAAGGCGCCGGGCGTGGTGGCCGCGGCCGGCTGAGGCGGCGGGATCGAACGCGCAGGCAATCCGGCCAGCAGAGGACTCGGTCCCGCGCTCCCGGCCGCCAGCTTGTCGCAGATGATTGCGCTGCGGGCGTTATCGGCCCCGGCGACGGGTGGCTTCACGAGCCACACGCCTGGACGCAACTGAGTCCTCACCACATGACTGCGTGGCGGTCCTTCCTCGCCCTGTTCTCGGATCGGGACGCACGGGCGGGCAGTTTGGGGGCAGCCGCCCCTGAATCGCCACCAGATGCCCGCATGGCTAGCCGATGACGAACCCGCGTCCCAGACCGCCCGCGGCGCGGTCAAATGGCGGAAACGACCGGAGCGCAGCGAGGCGGTGGGCAGTCGAGGACGCGTCTGCCGGCCGGACGGCCTGCCCTGTTGTGACCATTGGACCGCACCACCGGGACATGGGCAGGTAACGCGCACGCATGGCCATCGGCGATGCTGCGGGTATCGCCCAGCAAGGGTTGATCCGTGCGTCCCGCCCCAGTTCATGTTGCGAGGTTGTCTTGCACCCCGTTATCGAGCGTGAGCAGCTCTCACCGAACGTCGTCCGCCTCGTCATCGAGGCCCCTCGCATCGCCAAGGTCCGGCGACCCGGACAGTTCGTGATCGTGCGCAAGGGCCCGGGCGCCGAGCGCATCCCCCTGACGATCGCGGACAACGACGCCGAGGCCGGGACCATCACGCTGATGATCCAGGCGATCGGCCGCTCCACCACAGAGCTCACCAACCTCCAGGTGGGCGAGGCGATCCAGGACGTCGCCGGCCCGCTGGGCAGCGAGACGCACCTGCTCGCATCCGGCCACGCGGTGTGCGTCGGCGGCGGCGTTGGCACCGCGGTGCTGCTGCCCATCGTCCGCGCCCTGTCCGAGGCCGGGGTCCACGTGACCAGCGTCATCGGCGGGCGATCCAAGGAGTGGGTCATCCTCGAGAAGGAGCTCACCGAGCTGGGCGACGTCGTGACGTGCACCGACGACGGCTCGTACGGCCGGCACGGCTTCGTCACCGAGGCGCTCAAGGACCTGCTCGACGCGGGCGGCGTGGACGCGGTCTACGCCATCGGCCCGGTGCCGATGATGAAGGCCGTCTCCAACCTGACGCTCCCCTACGCCGTCCCCACAACGGTGTCGCTCAACGCAATCATGGTCGACGGCACCGGCATGTGCGGCGGCTGTCGCGTGACGATCGACGGCGAGACGAAGTACGCGTGCGTGGACGGGCCCGAGTTCGACGCCCACAAGGTCAACTTCGGTGAGCTGGCCGACCGGCTGACCACCTATCGACCCTTCGAGCAGCAGGCCCTGGACAAGCTCGGCGCCTGCGCCACCACCGAGGTGAAGTCGTGACCGACACCGCGTCCCCGCTGCCGACCGGCGAGGAGGCCAGCGGCCTGCCGACCAAGCCCGCGAGCAACAAGGAGCGCATGGCGATCGATCGGGTGGCCATGCCCGAGCAGCCCGGCGACGAGCGGGCCCACAACTTCGGCGAGGTGAACCAGGGCCTCACCTACCAGCTGGCGATGCTCGAGGCGGAGCGCTGCATCCAGTGCCCCAAGCCGTTCTGCGTGGACGGGTGCCCGGTCCGGGTGGACATCCCGCGGTTCATCAGGCTCCTCCGCGACGGCGAGATCGCGCAGGCGGCCGAGAGCCTCCTGTCGGACAACGCCCTCCCCTGCGTCACCGGCCGGGTCTGCCCGCAGGAGACGCAGTGCGAGCAGGTCTGCATCCGGGTCAAGAAGGGCAACTCGGTCGCCATCGGCTACCTCGAGCGGTACGTGGCCGACTGGGCCCAGAAGCACATCGACGAGCTGCCCAAGGCCAACCCGGCCCCCACCGGCAAGAAGGTGGGCATCGTGGGCTCCGGCCCCGCCGGCCTCACCGCCGCGGGCGAGCTCGCGCGTCTCGGCCACGACGTCACGGTGTTCGAGGCGTTCCACGCCCCGGGTGGCGTCCTGATCTACGGCATCCCCGAGTTTCGCCTTCCCAAGGACATCGTCCAGGCAGAGGTGGACCGGCTCATCAGCGAGGGCGTCAAGGTGGAGCTGGACTCCATCATCGGGCGCACCTACACGATCCCCGAGCTGCGCGAGGAGTTCGACGCGCTGTTCCTGGCCGTGGGCGCCGGTCTGCCGGTGTTCATGAACGTCCCGGGCGAGAACTTCAAGGGCGTCTACTCGGCCAACGAGTACCTGACCCGCGTCAACCTCATGGGCGCCTGGAGCCCCGACTCCCAGACCCCCATCCTCCACGGCAAGCGCGTCGCCGTGGTCGGCGGCGGCAACGTGGCGATGGACTCGGTCCGCACCGCCCGGCGCCTCGGCGCCGACGAGGCGACGATCGTGTACCGACGCTCGGCGAACGAGCTCCCCGCCCGGGCCGAGGAGGTCCACCACGCCAAGGACGAGGGCGTCAAGTTCGAGTTCCTCGTCGCCCCGGTGGAGGTCCTCGCGGACGAGAACCGCTGGGTCACGGGCCTCAAGTGCATCCGGATGGAGCTTGGCGAGCCCGACGCGTCCGGTCGCCGGCGGCCGGTCAAGATCCCGGGCTCCGAGTTCGTCATCGACTGCGATCTCGTGGTCGTGGCCATCGGCACCAAGGCCAACCCGCTCCTGACCGGCTCGGCGCCCGAGCTCAAGGTCAACGAGTACGGCTACCTGGTCGCCGACGAGTACGGCATGACGAGCATGCCCGGCGTGTTCGCCGGGGGCGACATCGTGCGCGGTGCCGCCACCGTGATCCTTGCCATGGGCGACGGCAAGCGCTCCGCAGCCGCGATCGACTCGTGGCTCAACGGCGTCTGGCCGCCCCCGGCCGAAGCGAAGGCGAAGAAGCCCGAGAGGGAGACGGCGGTCGCGGCCGGCTGACGGCTCCTCGCGCTCAACGCCCGAGTCGGTGGGCGGCGGACACGCCGCCCGCCGATCGATTCCCGGGGCGGCGCGGCAAGGCGCCGCGCGGCGCGGCAAGGCGGGTTGCGTCGGGGCGAGTCGGGTTGCGTCGCGGCGAGTCGGGTTGCGTCGCGGCGAGTCGGGTTGCGTCGCGGCGAGTCGCCCCGGACTCACAGCGGCCGCCGACGAGCGCGGCCGCCGGGACAGACCCGGCCTCCGCGGGATGGGGCACGCTGCCGGCCCCGCGATTCGAGTCGGTGCCGACTCACGCTGCGGGCGGGGACGCGAGCCGCGTTGCGCCACGGTGAGGCGCCGTGCCCCGCGGCGAGTCGCCCCGGACTCACAGCGGCCGTCCACGAGCGTGGCCGCCGCGACAGACCCGGCCTCCGCGGGATGGGGCACGCTGCCGGCCCCGCGATTCGAGTCGGTGCCGACTCACGCTCCGGGCGGGGACGCGAGCCGCCGGCCCAGCTTCGCCCACAGGGGCCAGCTGATCCGGACCCCGTCCCGGGGCTACGGCCGGATGGCCGCCATGCGATCCAGGATCAGGCGCTTCACGCCCTCGACCGGCACCCGCTCCTGCGTCATCGAGTCGCGGTCGCGGATGGTGACCGCGCCGTCCTCGAGCGAGTCCACGTCCACCGTCACGCACCACGGCGTGCCGATCTCGTCCTGGCGCCGGTACAGCTTGCCAATCGCCGCCGTGTCGTCGTAGACCGCCATGATGTCGCGCTTGAGGTCACCGAGCAGCCTGTGGCACAGCTCGACGATCTCGGGGCGCTTCTTGAGCAGCGGCAGCACGGCGACCTTGTAGGGCGCGAGGTCCGGGTGCAGCCCGAGGACCACGCGCGTCTCCCCGCGGACCTCCTCCTCGCGATAGCTGTCGATCAGGAACGTGAACGCGGCCCGGTCGGCGCCCGCGGCGGTCTCGACGATCCACGGGATGAAGTGCTCGCCCGACGCCTGGTCGAAGTACTCGAGGTTCTCGCCCGACGCCCGCTGGTGGTTGCCGAGATCGAAGTCGCCACGGTTGTGGATGCCCTCGAGCTCCTTCCACCCGAACGGGAAGCGGTACTCGACGTCGATCGCCTTCTTCGCGTAGTGCGCGAGCTCGTCGGACGCGTGCTCGCGGAACCGGAGGCGGCTGGGCGTGACGCCGTAGGCCTCGTACCATGCCCGGCGCTTCGGGAGCCACATCTCGAACGCGTCTGCCGCACTCTCCGGCCGGACGAAGTACTGCATCTCCATCTGCTCGAACTCGCGCATCCGGAACACGAAGTTGCCGGGCGAGATCTCGTTGCGGAAGGACTTGCCGATCTGCGCGATGCCGAACGGGATCTTCTTGCGCGAGCTCTGCTGGACGTTCTTGAAGTTGACGTAGCTGCCCTGGGCGGTCTCGGGGCGGAAGTAGACGACGTTGCCGTCGTCCTCCACCGGGCCCATGTGGCTCGTGAACATGAGGTTGAACCGGCGCGGCGCGGAGAGCAGGGTCTCGTCGAAGGGGCACTTGAGGCCCAGGCGCGCCGTGATGCTCTCGTCTCGAAGGTCGGTCTGGCTCAGGTCCTCGGTGCCCGGCAACTCGTCGAGGCGGAAGCGTCGGTGGCACGTCGAGCACTCGACCAGCGGGTCGCTGAAGCTGCCGACGTGGCCCGACGTGACCCAGACCTGGGGGTGCATCAGGATCCCGGCGTCGAGGCCGACAATGTCGTCGCGGTCCTGGACCATCGCCCGCCACCAGGCGCGCTTGACGTTGTTCTTGAGCTCCACGCCGAGGGGACCGTAGTCCCACACCGCGTTGATGCCGCCATAGATCTCCGACGACGGGAAGATGAACCCGCGGCGCTTGCTCAGCGAGACGATGGTCTCGAGGTTGGCGACGGCGGGCGCGACGGCGTTGGGGTCGATGGCGTCGGGGGTCATTGGGCGGGCGTCTCCGTGGGCGTCGGGCCTGGCATGGCCGAGCGTCGGCCACCGATGCTAGCAGGGTCGTGTCTACGGCCGGCATGTGTCCCCACGTGCAGGGAGGCACGTGGGGACACCTCAGGTCTGGCCGGGGGCACCGCCTCGAGCCCCGACAGGTCCGGGGCATCCGGCCGCCGCCCTCACCCGGGGCGCCGAGGACGGCTGCTTGCCACGCTCAGGGCCCGGCGACCGGCTTGTGCTCGAGGAGGTGGAACACGTCGCGACACTTGCCGCCCGAGGCCCCTAGTGAAGGTCGCGTAGCCCTGGCCGTTGCCGGGGGAGAGGGCGTCGTTGCGCCCCGCGGTCCGAGTCTGACCGTGCCCGTGGGGCTCCCGGCCGCTGGGCCTGCCGACCCACGGGCCCGGCGGCGGCGCGCACAGGGGCACCTGAGCCCGCCGGCTCCGGGCGCCCGAGTCATCACAGACTCGTCGGGTGCGGCGGCGCGCACGGGCCGCGTCGCGAACCCGGGGTTCCAGCGGGGGCGCACGCTCAGTGCGGCGCGATTCGATTCTGACCCGACTCACGGATCCAGCGATGCACGGACGGATCGCGCCATACTCCGAGGATCGACACCCGCGCGCCTGGAGCCTGACCGATGACCAAGTTCGTCGGCGCCCTGGATCAGGGCACCACGAGCACCCGGTTCATGATCTTCGACCACGACGGCCGTCCCGTCGCGGCCCACCAGCTCGAGCACCGCCAGATCTACCCGCGGGCGGGCTGGGTGGAGCACGACGCGGCGGAGATCCGCGACCGCGTTGGCGAGGTCATCCGAGGCGCCCTGGCGGTGGCGAGCCTCACGCCCGAGGACCTGGCCGCCATCGGCATCACCAACCAGCGCGAGACGACGGTGGCCTGGGACCGGACCACCGGCGAGCCGATCGGCAACGCCATCGTGTGGCAGGACACGCGAACCGACCGGCTGGTGGCTGACCTCGCCCGCGACGACGGGCCGGACCGCTTCCGGTCGCGAACCGGCCTCCCGCTCGCGACCTACTTCGCCGGGCCGAAGATCCGCTGGATGCTCGACAACGTCCCGGGCGTCCGCGCCGCGCTCGACGACGGCCGGCTGCTGGTCGGCACGATCGACACGTGGTGCATCTGGAACCTGACCGGCGGCCCGAAGGGCGGCGTGCACGTCACCGACGTCACCAACGCGAGCCGGACGATGCTGATGGACCTGGCGACGCTCGCCTGGGACGACGAGCTGCTGGCGGCGATCGGCGTGCCGCGCGCGATCCTCCCCCAGATCCGCTCGTCCTCGGAGGTGTACGGCAGCTGCGTGGGCGACCTCGCCGGCGTCCCCATCGCGAGCGATCTGGGCGACCAGCACGCGGCCCTGTTCGGGCAGGCCTGCTTCGACCCCGGCGACGCGAAGAACACCTACGGCACCGGCTGCTTCATGCTTCTCAACACCGGCGAGCGGATCGTGCACTCGTGGCACGGGCTGCTCACGACGGTCGGGTATCGGCTGGGCGCGGCGGCCCCCGTGTACGCGCTCGAGGGCTCCGTGGCCATCGCCGGCGCGCTCATCCAGTGGCTGCGCGACAACCTCGGGCTAATCTCGTCCGCGTCCGAGGTGGAGCCGCTCGCCCGGTCCGTCGAGGACAGCGGCGGGATCGCGTTCGTGCCCGCGTTCTCGGGCCTGTACGCGCCCTACTGGCGCTCCGACGCGCGCGGCGTGATTGCGGGCCTCACGCGGTACGTGAACCGCGGGCACATCGCCCGGGCGGCGCTCGAGGCCACCGCGTGGCAGTCGCGCGAGGTGTTCGACGCCATGGTGGCCGACAGCGGCGTCGCCCTGACCGAGCTCAAGGTGGACGGTGGCATGGTGGTCAACGAGCTGCTGATGCAGTTCCAGGCCGACGTGCTTGACGTGCCCGTCGTGCGCCCGCGCGTGGCCGAGACGACGGCGTTCGGCGCGGCGTGCGCGGCGGGGCTGGCGGTGGGCTTCTGGTCCGGCACCGCGGAGCTGCGCGCCATCTGGGCCGCCGACCGAACCTGGCGACCGGCGATGGATGCCACGTCGCGCGACCGCGACTATGCGCGCTGGAGGAAGGCCGTCGCGCGCACGCTCGACTGGGTGGACGAGTGAGCAAGGGGCCCGAGAGCCCCCCGGGGGCCGTCGCCGCACGCGAGGCCGTGCGGCGACGGGTCGCGGTAGTCGTGGGGGCTGGTGCCGTGGGCTCGTTCCTGGGTGGGACGCTGGCGGTCGCCGGTTGGGACGTGACGCTACTGGGCCGAAGTGGCGGTGGCGAGGCCCAGCATGCGCCACTCGTGATCGAGGGGCCGAGGCGGCGGCGCAGGACGGTGGCCGTGCGTCGCGTCGGCGCGCCGGAACTGGCGCCGGCCAACCCGGACCTCCTGATCCTCGCGGTCAAGATGTTCGACCTCGCGGGGGCGCTCGAGGCGGCGGCGCGCTGGCCCGAGGTGCCGCTGATCACCGCCCAGAACGGGATCGGCGCCGAGGCGACCGCGGCCGAGGCTCGCACCTCCCCGCTCATCGCCGCCTCGCTCACCACGGCGGTCGAGCCCGCGCCCGGCGGCGTCGCGCGCCGGAGGACCGGCGGCCTCGGCCTCGCCCCCGTACGCGGGGACACCACGGCCCTCCGCCACGAGCTGGCGGACGCCTTCGCCGATGGCGGCCTGCCCAACGTCGCCTGCCCCGACGCGGCCGCCATGAAGTGGTCCAAGCTGCTCGCCAATCTCGTGGGCAACGCGACCAGCGGCCTGCTCGACATGGACGTCGGCGCGATCTGGGCGAATCCCGCGGGGTTCGAGATCGAGCGGCGGCAGCTGGCCGAGGCGCTCGCGGTCATGCGGGCGCTCGGCCTGCAGGTCGTCTCCCTTCCCGGCGGGCAGGTCGGCGCGCTGCTGTTGGGGCTGCGGGTCCCGGGCGTCCTCGCCCGACCCCTGCTCGCCCTCGCGCTGGGCCGGGCGCGTGGCGGCAAGCCTCCCTCGCTGCGGATCCGGCTCCGCGGCGGCGGCACCGGCCAGACCGAGGTGCGCTGGCTCAACGGGGCGGTCGCCGAGGCTGGCGCCCGGCTGGGCATCGCCACGCCGGTCAACGCGACCTTGGCGACGCTGGTCGAGCAGGTGGCCAGCAATCCCGGGGCGGGCGATCCATGGCGAGGCGATCCCACCCGGCTGCTCGCGGCGTGCGACAAGGCTGGCACCGGGACCTGAGCTCCGGCGGGTGGGCGTATACTCCGGCGCCGTGGACGTCCCGACGTTGCTTCGCGACCTGGCGGTGGTCATCGCCGCCTTCGCAATCGGGGGCATCCCCTGGGGCGTGATCATCGCGCGGATCGTCGGCGGGCCCGACCCGCGCACGATCGGCAGCGGCAGGACCGGCGGCTCCAACGTGATGCGAGCCCTCGGGCCGCGGCTCGCGCTCCTGTCGGGGCTGCTGGACGCGGCGAAGGGCGCAGTTGCGGTCCTGCTGGCGTGGGCCGTGGGCGGCGGCGCCGGGCTCGCGGTGTTCGCCGCGATGGCCGCCGTGATCGGCCACAGCCGCTCGGTGTTCATGGGCTTCCACGGTGGGCGCGGCGTGGCGCCTTCATGGGGCGCGCTGCTGATGTTCCAGCCGTGGGTCGCGCTGGCGATCATCCCGATCTTCGCGGTCGTGATCCTGGTCTCGCGCTACTCGTCACTGGGCTCGCTGACGGCGACGCTCGTCGGTGGCGTGCTGCTGGCTGCAGCGACGGCCATCATCCCGCTCGACCCGTGGCTGTACGCCTACGCGGTGGGCGGGGTGGCGCTGATCTACCTGTTCCATGCGGACAACATCCAGCGTCTCATCACCGGCAAGGAGCGCAAGATCGGAACGCCGAAGGCATAGCCGACGACGGCCTGAGGCGAGGTAGTCGAGGGCAACTCCGCCATCGGCCGCACCCGACCCGCTCAACCCTCCGGCAGCCCCTGGCCCAGCACCCGAAGCACGTTCTCGCCCATCACCAGGCGGATCGCCGCCTCATCCAGGCCGACGCGCAGGAGCTGGTCGGTGAGGATCACGAGGCTCCCCGCGTCGAACGGCACCTCCACCGCGCCGTCCCAGTCGGAACCCAGGCCAACGTGGTCGGCGCCGACGCGCCCGACGGCGTACGCGATCGAGCGGGCGATCCACTCGGGCTCCTTGCCGCCTGACGCGACGTCCCAGAAGCCGATCCCGACGAGACCCCCGGTGGCGGCGATCCCGGCCAGGTGCTCGTCGCTCAGGTTGCGGCTGTTGTCGCAGACCCCCTTGACGCCCGTGTGCGAGGCGACGACGGGCCGCGTGGCGACGGACAGCGCGTCGTCGATCGCAGCGGCCGAGGCGTGGGCGAGGTCGAGGAGCATGCCACGCGCCTCCATCCGGCGCACCATCTCGCGGCCCATCGCCGTGAGGCCCCCCTGCTCCATCCCGTGCGCCGATCCGCCGAAGGCGGTGTCGAAGAAGTGCGACGGCGAGATCATGCGCACGCCCGCGTCGAACACGACGTCCACGTTGGCCGGGTCGTCGTCGAGCGCGTGCGCACCTTCGATCGAGAGCACCCCCGCCGTGAGCGAGGGGCGATCCGCCCGCTCCGCGAGGTACGCGGCCAGCTCGGCGCGCGTGCGGATGACCCGAAATGCGCCGTCGGAGCGCGCGGCGAGCCGCTCCGCTGCTGCCGCGAAGTGCAGCGCGCGGGCCATCAGGCTCCGCCAGGTGGCGCGCGGCCAGCGCTTCGCGAGCGCGAGCGCAATGACGTCGTCGGTCTGGTCGGTGTTGTGCTCGTAGTTCATGTGCTTGGGGGTCTTCGTGGGCATCGAGAAGACCTGGAGCGCCACGTTGCCAGCCTGCATGCGCGGCACGTCCACATGGCCGCGGGCCGAGCGCCGCACGAGGTCGCGGCCGAACAGCAGGGAGTCGGCGTGCAGGTCGGCGATGCGCAGCGTGGCGTGGAGCGCCAGCGCCCGCTCTGACGGTTCCGGCCAGGGGCCCTGCGTGACCGGGTTCATCCGCGACTCGACGCGGGCCACGTATCGGTCGAGGAGCGGGCCGGCCGCGGCCGCCGCTCCCACGACAGCCGTCCCCGCCGCCAGCGCGACGCGGCGCCTCACGCCCCGGTTGCCCGGCCGCGCGACGGGGTGACCCGAATGGGCACGGTGTACTCGGCGAGGAAGGCGTCCACCGAGCCGAGGTCGCGGACCATCCACTCGCCGTACTTCGCCATGTAGGCCGCGTTCCGGTCGGCGGGCGGCGTGGCGTCGTCGATTCGCGCGGTGCCCTCGACGACGACGATGTCGCCGCCGCCGCTGTCCCCCTCGAGGTGGATCGAGACGCGCGGGTTGATCGCGACGTTGGCGTTGCGGCGCGCCCTCTTGGAGCTGTAGACGAGGACCTCGCCGGCCTCCCAGAGGAACCAGACCGGGAATGTCTGCGGCTGGCCGTCCGCGGCCACCGACGTGAGCCACGCGATCCTGTCGCGGCCGAGGCGAGCCAGCGCGTGGTCGTCCTGCGGGCTTCCGGAGTCGAAGACCATCGGGGTTCCCCTCTCTTGCGGGAGTCTCAGGCCGACGGGACTGCGGCCGAGCGATCAGGCGGGACTGCGGCCGAGCGATCGGATGTCCGAGGCTCGGCCGCCGGGTCGCTGCCCGGCGGGCGAGCGGCCGGGTGCGTGCGCACCTCGTCGAGGAAGGCGAGGGACCGGGGGTCGCGCTCGAGCGCGATCCGCATGAAGTCGCGCATCGCGGCCTCGACCTCGCGCTCCACCTCTTCGGGCAGGCGCAGCGCGGCGATCGCCTCGATGTCGAGCCGCTGGTACGCCTTGAGGACCTTGAGCGCGTCGAGCGAGAGACCGGTTCGGTCGCTGCCCGGGCCCGGGCAGCGACCGCACAGCACGCCGCCCAGCGGGGGCACCCAGCGGAACGATTCGCTCGCCTCGAGCATCCGGTCGCACTCGACGCAGCGGTCCACCTCGGGGCGCTGGCCCAGCTCGTCCGCGAGGTGCATCTCATACCAGCGCGCGACGCGGCCGGGCGCCATGCCGGCGTCAAGCAGCTCGTACGCCCGGTGGAGCAGCGCGTACATCGGCTCCGCAGCGTGGCGCTCCTCGAGACTCCGATCGGCGAGCTCCGCGAGGTACCAGGCCGTCGCCGCGCTCTCGAGCGAGTCCCGCAGCCGGAGCCAGGCATGCCCGACGCGCACCTCCGTGACGACGTCGAACGTCCGGCCGCGGGCCAGGGCGACGGTCAGCTCCGCGAACGGCTCGAGGCTCCCGCCCAGGCGCGACGCCGGACGCCGGATCCCCTTCGCGATCGCCTTGAGCTTGCCGAGCTCGGGGGTGATGAGCGTCAGGACGCGGTCGGCCTCGCCCAGGTCGAACCGGGACAGGACGATGGCGTCGGTGACGTAGCGTCGCGGGGCGGGCACGGCTCGACGGTAGCACTCCGGATCCAGCGGGGCTGGACTTCTCCCAGCGGGATCACGTCTCCGGCACCATCGGCCTGGTCGTCCGCTCGACGGACGCCTCGCGGCCCGCGGTTGGTCAACCGCGCACGCCGTCTGCCGTCGGCACCTCCGTCCACGAAGCAGCATCGTGCTCAGGGCGCGGCCGCCGGCAATTGCCCCCACCCACGATCCCACCTCGTGCCATCGCCCGTCACCGACCAGTTCGGCGCCACCCACGACCACGTTTCGTGCTCGGCGCCTGGCCGGACGCGAACCGTCGCCGACGACGAGGTGAGCTCGTATCTGGCACGCCCAGGGCACCGCCGCCGCGCGGGAGGTGAACTAGGAGTCCATGCAGCAGCGTCTCAGATTGGTGGCGGGACTGCTTGCACGAAGCCAGCTCGTGGTTGGGGGCCGCAGCGACGGCCAGCCCTTCAAGCCTCCTCGGCCTCGCACACGAGGCGAACCGCCTCGCCGGCCCCGCCGTGAGCACGATCGCGCCCGCGTCCTCGATCGAGCGCCCCAACGACCGAGCGCCCCAACGCCGATGGCTCGGCCGGGACGGGCTGCCACAGCCCGGCGTCCACAGCCCGAGCGCACCGGCGTCGATGATCGTGGGGCTTCCCATCGCGGCGTGAACAGGCTACTTTTGACGAACACGTTTACCGCGATCCGACGGTACACTGCTCGCCACCATGACCGTATCGAACGACCTCGACCTGAGCCAGATGCTCGCCGACACCGAGGCGGAGATCCTCCGCGTCGTCGGTGCGCGCGAGGGCGCGACGGCCGGCGTCTACGAGATGATCCGCTACCATCTGGGCCTCGACGGCTCGAGTGGCCCCCGCGGCAAGCGGATGCGCCCGCTGCTGGGCCTGCTGGCCTACACCTCGATCGCGGGCGAGCACACGGCCGCCCTGCCTGGCGCCGCCGCGGTCGAGCTCGGCCACAACTTCAGCCTCGTCCACGACGACATCGAGGATGGGGACGTCGAGCGCCGCCACCGCGCCACGCTGTGGGCGCTCCACGGCGTGCCCCAGGCCATCAACACGGGCGACCTGATCTTCAGCCTGTCGCGCGTGGCCCTCCACCGGCTCACGGATCTCGGCTTCAGCGATGCCAAGGTCCTGCGCCTGATGCGGCTGTACGACGAGACGTGCGTGCTGCTGTGCGAGGGCCAGTACATCGACATCGCCACGTCCGCGCAGGACGAGCCGATGACGGTCGAGCTGTACTTCGACATGATCGGCCGCAAGACGGCGGCCCTGATCGCGGCCTCGATCGAGGCCGGCGCCCTGCTCGCCACCGACGACGACGACGTCATCGCCCGCTACCGGCGGTTCGGCTGGAGCCTGGGGCTCGCGTTCCAGCTCAACGACGACCTGCTCGGCATCTGGGGCGAGGAGCAGAAGACCGGCAAGGTGCCGACTGACGTCGCGCGGCACAAGAAGACGCTGCCGGTGCTGTACGCCTTCGAGCACGCCACGCCCGCGGACCGCGCGCGGCTGGCCGAGCTGCACGCCACCCCGGAGCCCAGCGAGGCCGAGATCGTCGAGACGGTCGCGATCCTCGAGCGCACGGGCGCCGACGACTTCACCCGCGCCGAGGCGCGCCGTCACCGCGACGCTGCGCTGACCGAGCTCGACGGCCTGGCCGTGGTGGAGTCGGCCGCCCGCGAGAAGCTCAGCGCGATCATCACCTCGGTGATCAGCGCGTAGGTCGCGCGGAGGCGGGCGTCTCGCGGAGGCGGGCGTCTTGGGTCGTCGCTGGGCTACCCGTCGTCCTCGTCCGAGGATTCGTCGTTCACGGGATGCTCCCGCTCCACGAGCACCTTCGCCACGCGGCGCCCGTCGGTGGACTCGACGGTGAGGTGCAGCCCATCGATCCGGACCTCGTCGCCCGGCTGCGGGATGCCGCCCATCCGGTGGTACACCAGGCCGCCCACGGTGTCGTACTCGTCCTCGTCCTCGAGCTCGATCCGCAGGTCCCAGATCTCGAGCAGGTCGTCGATCGCCGCCCGCCCGTCCACCCGGGCGCGGTCCTCGTCGAGCCGCTCGACCAGCGGCTCCTCGACGTCGTACTCGTCCTGGATCTCGCCGACGATCTCCTCGAGCAGGTCCTCGATCGTGACCAGACCGGCCGTGCCGCCGTACTCGTCGAGCACGATCGCCATGTGCACCTTGCGGCGCTGGAACTCGTGGAGCAGGTCGTCGATCGACATCGACTCCGGGACGAACACGGGCGTCCGGAGCAGCGTCCGCATCGACGGCCGCTCGGCCGTGTCCGACTTGAGGAACGGCAGCAGGTCTTTCGCGTAGAGGATGCCGACCACCTCGTCCACGGTGGTCTCGTACACGGGCACGCGGGAGTGGCCGCCCTCGACGATCACCTCGATCGCGTGGTCGAACGTGGCCACCGCGGGCAGCGCGACGATGTCCACGCGGGGCACCATGACCTGGTGCAGGCGCCGGTCGCCAAGCTCGATGACCGCGTTGATCATCTGCTCCTCCTCGGCCTCGAGGATCCCCTGCTCCCCGCCGCGCTCGACGATCAGGCGCAACTCCTCGGCCGTGATCTGGGCCTCGGAGTTGACGGTGGCGCCGAAGGGGCGGGCCACGGCACGGGTCACGCCGGTCAGGATCGCGACCACGGGCGCCAGCAGGCGTCCGAGCAGGTCGATGGGCACGGCCAGGGCCAGGGCGAACCGCTCGGCATAAGCGAGGGCGAGTGTCTTGGGCACGAGCTCGGCAAACACGATGGTAAACAGCGCGAGCACAACGGTGACGATGACGAGGCTCAGGCCGTCGGCGGTGGACGCCGCGATGCCCGTCGTCTTGAGCACACCGGCGAGTTGTTGGCTGAGGCTGACGGCGGCGAAGCCCGAGGCGAGGAACCCGATGAACGTCAGCCCGAGCTGGCAGACCGCAAGGAAGCGTCCGGGATCGTCGAGCAGCCGGCGCACGCGACGCGCCCCGGCCCGGTCCTCGTCGACGAGCTGGTCCACGCGGCTGCGCCGGATCGAGACCAGGGCGATCTCGGCGGCGACGAAGAAGCCCTCGAGGATGGTGAGGGCGACAAGGAACAGGATCTCGGGTAACGGGGCATTCACCCCGCGGCGCCCCCAGGCCGGGCGGACGGGCTCGCGTCGCCGGCGGTCCCCGGGCCTGCCGCGCTCGTGTCGGAGGCAGTGGCCTGCTCGGCCGGCGTCGGCCCGGTGGGGCGGATCTCGCGGATCCGGGCCGGGACGCCAACCGCCAGCATGCCGGGCGGCACGTCCTTGGTGACCACCGCTCCGGCGCCCGTCTTCGCGCCGTCGCCCAGCGTCACCGGCGCCCGGAGCATGGTGTCCACGCCCAGGAACACGCGCTCGCCGATGGTCGTGCGGTGCTTGCGGACGCCGTCGTAGTTGGCGGTGATCGTCCCTGCCCCCACGTTGGTGTCAGCGCCCAGCTCCGCATCGCCCAGGTAGCTCATGTGGTGCTGACGCACGTGCTCGCCGAGGCGGCTGTTCTTGATCTCGGCGAAGTTGCCCACTTCGGAGCGGCGGCCCACGTGGGCGCCCGGCCGCAGGTGCGACATCGGCCCGACAGTGGCCGCGTCCTCCACCGTGGACCGCTCGACGATGCTCGCCCAGACCACGCATCCCTCGCCGATCGTGGAGTCGTAGATCTGCGAGCCCGCGCCGATCCGCGTGCCCCGCCCGATGGCCGTCTTGCCGCGCAGGATCACGTTGGGCTCCAGCGTGACGTCCTCGGCCAGCTGCACGCCGTGGTCCACATACGCGGTCGAGGGGTCCTGCATCGTGACGCCAGCGCGCATCCAGCGGTCGTTGATCTCGACCCGCATGTCCCACTCGGCATGGGCCAGCTGGGCTCGGTCATTGATCCCCGTCAGCCGCCCGTCGTCCTCGACGTCCAGCACCGCCACCAGCCGCCCGTCGCCGCGCGCGAGCGAGACGAGCTCGGTAACGTACAGCTCGCCGGTCGAGGGCGAGGGCGCCAGGTCCCCGATGCGGCGCCGCAGCCAGGCCACGTCCACCGCGTACAGCCCCGCGTTGATCTCGCTGATCGCGAGCTCGTCCTCGGTGGCGTCCTTCTCCTCGACGATCCGCTCGACCGTGCCGCCCTCGTTGCGCACGACGCGGCCGAGTCCGGACGGGTCGATCGCGTCCACGGCGACCAGTGCCAGCGCCGCCTGGTCGAGCCGTCGCGCGTCGAGCAGCGCCGCGAGGAGCTCAGCGCGCATGAGCGGCACGTCGCCATTGAGGACCAGCACCTCGTCCACGTCGTCTGGCAGGGCGGAGAGCGCCGAGCGGACGGCGTCGCCCGTGCCGCGCGGGACGTCCTGGAGCACGGTGTCGGCGAGTGCGGCCACGGCCTCGCGCACGGCCTCTGTCGCCAGCGAGTAGACGACCAGCGGCCTCGTCCCCGTCGCCGCGGCCGCGGCCTCGATGACCCACTCGACGATGGTCCGGCCGCAGATCCGGTGCAGGACCTTGGGGGTCGCGGACTTCATCCTCGTCCCGAGGCCGGCCGCCATCACGATGGCGACCGTGCGGCGCTCGGGCATGGAAGGGCTGGGTTCGGTCACGGGATTGGGCGCCGCGCGGATCGCGGTTCAACGCCTGCCGGGCCGCCGGCGTCGTCGCCCTGGGGAGGGTGGGTTTGTGTCATGTCGGGCCTTGGGGATTCTGTGGGCGTGAGGCGGGCGTGTCAAACGCGGACGGGAGGTCCGGCCGTGGCCGGAGGCATCGCCGTGCGCGGATCTGACTTGACTAGGCGTGGCGGGCGATCGCCTCGATCTCGACGCGTCCGCCCTTGGGCAGTCCGGCGACCTGCACGGTGGAGCGCGCGGGAGGCGGGTCCGGCATGAACCGACCGTAGATGGCGTTGACGGCGCCGAAGTCGCCCATGTCCACGAGGAAGATCGTGGTCTTGGCGACGTCCGCGAAGGTGAGGCCGGCGGCGTCGAGCACGGAGCGCAGGTTGAGCATGGCGCGCTCGGCCTGCGCCTCGACGCCCTCGAGCAGGTTGCCGGTCGCCGGGTCGAGACCCAGCTGGCCGCTGCAGAAGACGAGGCCGTCGCTGGCGATGGCCTGGCTGTACGGGCCGATGGCGGCAGGGGCGCTGCCGGTCGAGATGGCCTCACGGGTCATGGCTGGCTCTCCGGTGGTGGGGCGGTGATGACGGTGGCCTCGATGAACGGCGTGCTCGGCCCGGGGGCGACGAGCGAGCCCGATGAGACCGCGGCGCGCAGCCGCGCGGCTGCCTCCTCGGCCTCGGCATGCGAAGCATAGATGGCCCAGTGGGTGGGGCCAGAGCCCGACATGCCCACGGGCCGTTCGAGCAGGCGCAGCAGCGCCCGTTTGAACGGCACGAGCACGGGCTCCACCGCGGCTGCGGCCGGCGCGAGGTCGTTGGCCGCGGCGAGCACCGACGCCCGGGCCAGGAGCATCTCGGAGTTCAGCTTCCCGCGTCGCAGCTCGTCGGCGAGGTGCGCGGATGCGAGCCTGGCGGCGCCGCCGACCGGCCGCGCCCCAGCGTCCCAGGCGCGGAACACCGCGGGTGTCGAGAGCCGGACGGCGGGCGTGACGAGGAGGAGCGCGGGGCGGTCGGGCCAATCGGCGGCGCCGCGGAGCCAGGGGAGCGGCGACAGGCGCTCGCCGCGGCCCTCCACCAGCGCCGGGCCGCCCGCCAGGAAGAACGGCACGTCGGAGCCCAGTCTCGCCGCGATCGCATGCCGCGTCGGGGCGTCGAGCGCCACGCCCCAGGCCTCGAGCGCCGCGTCCATCGCCGCAGCCGCATCGGACGACCCGCCGCCCAGACCCGCCGCCACGGGGATCCGCTTCTCCAGGCGGGCAGCGAGCGGCGGCGGCACGTCGGGGCCGAAGCCCGCGTCGCGCGCGGCGCGCCGGGTGGCCGAGATCGCTCGCAGG
>JAJZRG010000097.1 GCA_021802825.1 Chloroflexota bacterium | reverse complement strand
ATTGGACCGGCCTCCCGCATGTGGCTCTGTGCGGACTCCGTCAACTGGCCCGCGCAATCCACGATGATGCGCGAGCGCCGGTCCTTCCATGTTGACTAGCGCCGCTCCGAGGCCGCCTTGGCGGACGACTTGTTGTCGTTGCGCGAGGCGGCGGCGCGGACCGGCATCAGCGCCTCGCACCTCCGACTCCTAGTCCGGACCGGTCGCGTCGAGGCGCAGCGAGTCGGGTCGTACTGGGTGACAACCGAGGCCGCCGTCCGCGCATATGGGCATGGTCCGGAGCTGAACTGGCCCCAGACCCCGGCCTGTCCTCGCCCGAGCTGCCCGAGCCAAGCTGGTCGCCGCCGTCTCGGACCACGACCGTCGGCTGCCGAAACCGTCAGAGGCGAGAGTCCCATCGCACGAGGCGCGGCGCCGCCACGCTGCGAGAGTCGACTGCGGGGCGACGAATCTTGACGCCGTTGGTCGCTCCGTCGCCTGCGGGGCGACGTTCCGACCCGATTCGGCTTTCGAACGCCCTCCTCCGAGTCGCGAAGTCGACGCGCAGGCGACGAATCGACCATAGCGGGCCGAATTCGTCGCCTGCCAGGCGATTCGCGGAACGGCGAGCCGGGGAACGGCGACCGGGGTGGCGCGCGTTCGCTCCGACGCGCGCGCCCCCGGCTACCCATCCGAGATCGCGAACGCCACGGTGCGGCCATGCGTCTGGGCGAGCGCCATCCAGACCTTGACCATCTCCTCGAGCGCCTTGGTATTCGCCATCCCGCCGGCGTCCTCGGGCTGGAATCCGATCTGCGCGGCCAGGTCCATCGCCACCCGCTTCGCGTCCTCGTCGTCGCCGGCGACGAACATCGCGGCGGGGATCGAGCGCACGGCCGCCGACCGCAGATTCTCGAAGCCGATCGTGTTGAATGCCTTGGCCAACTTCGCGCCCGGCAGGAGGCGGGCCAGGTCCTGCGTCGTGGACTGCGCCGTGACCTCGGCGTCAAAGCGGTTCATGGCGTCGATCACGATCCGGCCGGCCATCGACGGGAGTTCTGCAACCGTCGCGGCGATCGCCACCGGGCGCAGGGCGAACACGACGACATCGGCGCCCTCCACGGCGGCTGCGGGGGCGGCTGCCACGGCATCTGGGATGTCGGCCAGTGCCGCGAGGGTCTTAGTGCTCTCCGGGTCACGGACGCCGAACAGGACATCGTGGCCCGCGGCCCCGAACGCCCTGCCCAGGCCACCACCGACGTTGCCGGCTCCGAGGATCGCGATGCGCATGGGGCCCTGCCTCCGCGTGACCGACGCCCGGCGGCGCCAACTGCGGCCATTCTTGCGCGCCGGAGCGCCGTTGTTAACCCCGGCTCGCGGAACGCGTCCCCCCGGGGGAGTGACCTCCGTACTGTCGCGGGCCCCCCACCCGGCACGTAGGCTTCGCGTCAGCGCCCTCGCTGCGGCGCAATCACCGCAGCTGGTGTCGGATGTGGATCGTTATCCCGCCCATGGCACTCGCATTTGGCGACACCAGGCAACCTGAATCGGGAACGGGCCACCTCACGTCCCGCGTTGGCCCGCGGGGGCTGGCTTGGGGTGCGCGCGCGCTCGCCCTGCAGCGGGTCGTCGCGGGCATCAGCCCCGACCTCGACCTCGACGTCGTCCTGCGCGACGTGCTCGCCGGGGCGCAATCCCTGTTCGACGCGGAGCTCGCGGGCCTGTGGCTCCTGGGCCACGGCCAGCACCCCCTCCAGCTCGCCGCGCACGCCGGGCTGGACCAGGATCTCCTCGACGCGGTGGCGCAGCTCACGCGCGGCTCGCTGTCCGAGTTCGACTGCGATGTGGCGCGGCATGCGACCGTGATCAAGGACCCCCAGAGCGCCCCCCATTTCGGGACGATCTACAAGCGCATGGGCCTGCGGAGCGTCGCGACCGTGCCCCTGGTCTTCCGTGACGAGCCGATCGCGCTCCTCGGGCTCTACCACCGCACCCCGTTCGCGTGGACGCCGGCGGAGCTCGACCTGTGTGCCTCCTTCGGCAGCCAGATGGCGAGCGCCGTCGCGACCGCACGCCTTTTCAACTCGGTTCGCGCCGGCGCCGCCCGGCTGCAGGCCATCCAGGAACTCTCCGCGCGCCTCAACCGGATCCAGGACACCGAGGGGATCGGCCAGGCGATCGTGGCCGGGATGGATCGCCTCATCCGGCACGACACGATCCGGGTGTACAGCGTGGACAACGCGACCGGCATGTGCGAGCCGATCGCCTTCCATGGCGAGTTCATGGGGATCGGCCGACCCACCACGGACATGCTCCGCGTCCCGATCGGGACCGGGCTCACGGGCTGGGTCGCGGGCAACAACACGACGCTCCGCCTGGGCGACGCCGCCAGGGACAAGCGCTCCATGCAGATCGGCGAGCGGCGCGACTCGGAGTCGATGCTCCTCGTGCCGATGTGCTGGGAAGACCGGGTCATGGGCGTCATCGTCGTGTCGGCCGTGGGCTTCGACCGGTACGACGACGACGATGAGCGAACGCTCGAGATCTTCGCGGGCTACGCGGCGCAGGCGCTCGCCAATGCCGAGGCGTCGGCCGAGATCCACCGCCAGCGCTCCGAGCTCAGCCACCGCCTCGAGAGGCAGCGCCGGCTCCTCGAGGTCAGCGAGAAGCTGCTCTCGACCCTCGACCCGGCGGGCGTCCTCGAGACGATCGCCGACTCGCTCAAGGCCGTCGTGGCCTACGACGCGCTCACGATCTACCGGATCGACTGGGCCACGAACACGCGCCGGGCGCTGGTCGCGAGGGACCGGTTCGCGGACCTGATCCTCCAGCACGAGGCGGCGATGGACACCGGCCTCACCGGCTGGGTGGTCCGCCGGCGCGAGGCGGTCATGGCCAACGACGCCCACCTGGATCCGCGGGTGATGACCATCCCGGGCACGCCCAGCGAGCCCGAGTCGCTGATCATCTGCCCTCTGATGCTCAACGGCAACGTGGTGGGCACGCTCAACGTGTCGCGCATGGGTGCCGACGAGGCACACTTCACACGCGACGAGTTCGAGCTGGTCCAGCTGTTCGGCGCCCAGGCGTCGATCGCGCTGCGCAACGCCCAGACGCACGGCGAGGTCGTCATCCGAGCCGAGCACGACGGGCTGACCGGGCTGCGGAACCACGGCGCGTTCCAGCGCGAGTTGGGCGAGTCAGTGGCCGCCGGGCTGCCCTTCGCGCTCCTGATGATGGACCTCGACCTGTTCAAGGGCTACAACGACGCCAACGGCCACCCCGCCGGTGACGCGCTGCTCGCCCGGATCGGCAGCGCCATGCGCGCGACGCTGCGCGACGCGGACCGCGTGTACCGCTACGGCGGCGACGAGTTCGCGATCATCCTGCCGGGGGCGGGAATCGCCGCAGCCCGCGAGATCGCCGAGCGCGTGCGGACGGCCATCGCCCGCCTGACCGAGCACGCCGGCCCGCAGGTGACCGCCAGCGTCGGGATCGCCATCCACCCCGACGACGCCGCCACCAAGGACGACCTGGTCGCGGTCGCCGACCGCCAGCTGTACCTGGTCAAGCCCCCGACGGCCTCGCGCTCCGGGGGGCCTGGACCCGACCCGCGACCCGCACCTGACGGCCGTTGACCAGGCGACGCTGCGGCTGATGGAACGCCGACATCGGGGCCCGGCGCGTGCCGAGCCCCGTGGGTCGCGTGGGGTCGCGGCAGGTCAGCGGCGGTCGCCGAACAGCCGGAGCATGAACAGGAACAGGTTGATGAAGTCGAGGTAGAGGTGGAGGGCGGCGAGCACCGTCGCGCGCTCGGCCGACTTCACCAGTGTCGCCAGCTGGCCGTTGACGATCCGCTGGACGTCCCACGCGGTGAGGACCGCGAAGATCGCCACGCCGGCGATCGAGATGATCCAGTTCAGCCCGGTCGAGTTGAAGAACAGGTTGAGCAGCGACGCGATGATGATCCCGAACAGCGCCATGATCATGATCGAGCCGATGTGCGACAGGTCGCGGTTGGTGACCCGACCGTAGACGGCGGCCGCCCCGAACATCGCGGCGCTCGAGAGGAACGCCGTCGCCACGGACGCCCCCGGGTAGAGCTGGACGATCACGCCGATGGTGAGGCCCATCGTCGCCGAGTAGACGAAGAACAGCGCGAGGCTGGCCATCGGCGACAGGCGGTTGATCCCCGCGCTGATCACCATGACCAGGACGAACTGCCCGATCAGCAGCGGGAGCCACAGGGAGACCGCAGCCTGGGTGATCGCCGTGCTGGTGGCGGTGAGGTACGAGACGCCCGCGGTCAGCATGAGCCCCGCGAACATCCAGCCGAACGCCCCGACGAGGAGCTGCTGGACGAGGGCGGGCGCCGGGCGCACGCCGTAGGTCGATTGGCCTGCATAGCGTTGGT
>JAJZRG010000051.1 GCA_021802825.1 Chloroflexota bacterium | reverse complement strand
GCGCGCTCGACTTCGATGACCTCGTGGTCCGGGCGCTGGCGCTGCTGGAGCGCGACACGGCGGCGCTGGCCCGGTGGCGCGCGCGCTGCGCCACCCTGCTCGTGGACGAGGCGCAGGACCTCGACCGGAGCCAGCTCGACCTCGCGCTGCTGCTCGCGGGCGAGCGGCGCAACGTGACGCTGGTCGGCGACGACGACCAGACCGTCTACGGCTGGCGGCTGGCCGACGTGCGCCGCATCCTGAGCCTCGCGGCCTCGCTGCCCGGGCTCCGGCGGATCGACCTCGAGACCAACTACCGGTGCCCGCCGCCGGTCGTGCAGCGCGCGGTTCGGCTGGTGGAGCAGAACGAGGAGCGGTTCGCCAAGCGCGTGGTAGCCGGGCCTCGCAACGCAGGACGGCTCATCCTCGCCCCCGACGCCTCGGACGACGTGGTCCGGGTCGCCCGGGCGATGGCGTCGTGGCCGGTCGACGGGAGCACGCGCGCCGTCCTCGCGAGGACCAATCGCGAGCTGCTTGTCCCGGTGGTGGTGGCGGTGGAGCGGGGCTGGCCGTTCCGCGCGCCCGACATCGCGCTCCCGGTCGAGGACCCGCGGCTGGACGGGCTGCTCGCGCGTGCCGAGACGGCGTCGGCGGACCACGGCGGTCCCCTCGTCGCGCTCGCCCGTCTCCGTGCCGAATGCCGGGCTGCCGAGGCCGCCAGCCCGCCCGCGAACCCCGACGAGCCAACCGAGGCCGATCTCGTCACGGCGCTCCTCGGCTGGTCAGCCGCGCTCCCCTCGCTCGACGCGCTGCGCGGCGCCGTGGAAGCCTTCCGCGCACGCCTCGCCGAGCTCCGCCGCGATGACGCGCCGCTCACGCTCGCCACGGCCCACGGCACGAAGGGCCTGGAGTGGGACCACGTCGTCGTCCTCGCCGACGGCTTCCCGGGCCGCCGCTCGATCGCCGACGCCGCCGAGCCCGAGCGGGCGCTCGAGGAGGAGCGCCGGCTCGCCTACGTCGCCTGGACGCGCGCACGCCGCTCGCTCACGCTGCTCTTCGACCCCGCGGCCCCGTCGCGGTTCCTGCTCGAGGCCTTCGACGCCGAGGAGCTGGGGCTCGGCGCCGGCCGTCGCGCCGCGTAGACTTCGGGCCATGCAAGCGAGATCCGACGGAACCGTCCCCCAGATCCAGCACGGCAAGGTCTTCCTCCGGCCGGCCGAGAAGGAGGACGCCGAGCTGTTCGTCCGATGGCTCAACGACTGGCGAACCGGGCGCACGCTTGGCATGCGCGCGCCGCTCTCCAAGGCGACGGAAGAGCAGTGGGTCGACAGGCTGGTCGAGTCCCAGGGCAAGGAGGGCTACCACTTCGTCATCTGCCTGCTGGCGGACGACCGGCCCGTCGGCACGATCGGCCTCAAGGACCTCAACCTGATCGACGGCAGCGCGGGCCTGGGCATCTCGGTTGGCGCAGAGGAGGATCGCGGCCACGGCTACGGCACCGACGGCATCCAGGCGCTGCTGCGGTTCGCCTTCGACGAGCTCCGGCTCGTGCGCGTCTGGCTCGATGTCTACGACATGAACGTCGGCGCGCAGCGCGTCTACGAGCGCGTCGGGTTCGTCCACGAGGGCACGCTCCGGCGGGCGGCGTTCCGCGAGGGCGCCCACCGCGACGTCCACCGCATGGGGATCCTCGCCGACGAGTGGCGGGCGCTGGCGGCATCGTCGGAGTCAGACCCGGCCGTCGCACGCCAGTGACCAGGCTCCCAAGCCTCGGGCCGCGCGGAGAGGGCTGGGTCCTGATCCAGGGCGTGCTCCTGGTCGTGATCGCGCTGGCGGGCGTCACTGAGGCCCCGTTCCCACCCGATGTCGGGACGGTCACCTCGGTCGGCGGCCTGCTCCTGCTGGTGATCGGCTGCGCCCTGGCGTTCCTTGGCGTGCGGCAGCTCGGGAACGCGCTGACCGCGCTCCCCCGTCCGCGCGAGGGCGGCGACCTCGTCCAGACGGGCGTCTACGGACTGGTGCGCCACCCGATCTACGGTGGGCTCGTCATCGCCGCGCTCGGGTACGGGCTGCTGATGCACGCGCCGATCACGGCCGTCGTGGGGTCGCTCGCGCTGCTCGTGTTCTTCCGACTGAAGTCGGCCCGCGAGGAGGGATGGCTGGAGGCGCGCTACCCGGGGTACGGCGCTTATCGGGCGAGGACCCGCCGCATGCTGCCGTTCATCTACTGACGGCTCCCGGGCCTGGCGACGCGCGCCTGGCGGCACAGGCGACTCGGCGCGCTGCTTTCGGCCGACCCGACGCCCGGCTGGCGACGCGCCCGGCGGTAGGCGGCTCGGCGCAGGCCGGCACTTTTCGGTTGATCCGAACAAGCGGAGGCCCAACAACGACATCCAGTTGCGCCGGCAGCGCGAAAGGCCGCTGTGGCGTGCGCGGCCGAGCGTTCGCAGCCCAGCAGCGAGGCGAGACACGCACGACATGGGGCCGATCGCGAAGCCGAACCCGGTCCGGACAGGCCACTTGACCGGGGCAGACTGGGCTGGGACTCCGTCTTGTTCGTTCCATGCGAAAAGCCGCCAGCGCCGCGAGGCGGCGCCCGAGACCCCGACGCTAGCGCCTCATGCCGCAACGTTCGGGGTCGAACTCCACCGCTCTGGCTCCTCTCTGGGACGGCAGCGATTCGGCACCCGAGACCCCGACGCTAGCCGGAGACGTCGCGCCGTGCCAGCTCCTTGAGCAGCTTGTCGATCGCCTCGAGGAAGGGCTCGGTCACCTCGCGCGGAAGCGCGTCGCGCACCGAGTCCTTCGGCCCGTAGGCGGACCGGCCGCGGAGCGCCACCCGGCGGAGCTCGTCGAGCCCGCCGTCGCGAAGCTGGTCCGGGAGGGGCTCCACGTAGGCCACCCAGCGCGTGATGCCCACGGCCCGCGCCGCGTCGAGCAGGCGGTCAGCGGCACGGGCGGCCACGAGCGCGGCCTCGTCGATGGCGGGACGCTCATGGCGGGCGGGGCCGGCGGCGCGTCGGGGCGTGGGCCGAGCGCCGGTCACGACTCGGACGGGCTGATCTGGATGCCGCCGTCGGCCGCGGACCGGACGAGGACCAGGCCCAGCCGCTTGCGCTCCGACCCGTTGACGAGAATGCGGAACGAGTAGTCGCCGGGTGACGGGAAGCGGATCCCGTACAGGTCCACGCTGAACGTGACGATGTTGTCGCGCCCGTCGCCGTTGCCGCGCGCCACCAGCGAGCCAGTGGCGGACGTGACCTCGCGACCATCGGGGTCAAGCAGCACGATGCCCAGCTCGTGCTCGCGCTTGGTCTCGGGAGCGGTGACGAGCAGCCCCACGACGAGCGCGAGGTGCGCGTGGACCAGCGGGAACGTCGGCCCGCCAATGCGCGTGATGCCGCCGCCGAGCACGTGGAACTTGTGGCCGGGGTTGGTCTCGGCCGCGTCGGCGAGGAAGGCGTACT
Source organism: Chloroflexota bacterium (assembly GCA_021802825.1). Taxonomy (GTDB): domain Bacteria; phylum Chloroflexota; class Limnocylindria; order Limnocylindrales; family CSP1-4; genus CAIXZV01. The sequence continues at coordinate 21,201 of JAJZRG010000051.1, read as the reverse complement.
CGATGTCGGGCATGGGACGATGGTACGGCGTGCAGACGGCTACGGCGAACCGCGCGACCGCCCGAACCGTCATGGTCCGGCAGACGCTCAACCTGCCCGGGTGAGGCGCCGTGCCCGAGCGGTCAGCGCTCCCCGGCGGAGCGGGCCGCGGCCACCCGCTTCCGCGCCGGGACCATCTCCGCGAGCGGGAGCGCCTCGAGCGCGTGGATGCCCGGGCGTCCGGCTTCGTCCGAGAACGTCACGTCCGACAGCGGGACCAGCGGCTCGCCGCGGAGCACCCGGGCGAGGTACTCGCCGGTGGCCGACCCGGGCGTCTCGGCGACCCGCTCCGGCGTCCCCTCGGCGATGACCATGCCGCCCCGCAGGCCGCCCTCGGGCCCGAGGTCCACGATCCAGTCCGCGGTCTTGATGACGTCCAGGTTGTGCTCGATGACCAGCACCGTGTTGCCGGCGTCCACGAGCCGGTGGAGCACGATGAGCAGCTTGTCCACGTCGGCGAAGTGCAGGCCCGTCGTGGGCTCGTCGAGCAGGTAGAGCGTCTTCCCGGTGGCCCGGCGCGAGAGCTCCGTGGCGAGCTTGACGCGCTGGGCCTCACCGCCCGAGAGCGTCGTGGCCGGCTGGCCGAGGTGCACGTACCCAAGGCCGACGTCGAACAGCGTCTGGAGCTTGCTGCGCACGTTGGGGACGGCGTCGAAGAAGTGGAGCGCCTCCTCGACGGTCATCTCGAGCACGTCCGCGATCGTGCGGCCCTTGTAGTGGATCTCGAGCGCCTCGCGGTTGTAGCGCTTGCCCTTGCACACCTCGCACGGCACGTACACGTCCGGCAGGAACTGCATCTCGATCTTGATGATGCCGTCGCCCTTGCAGGCCTCGCACCGACCACCCTTGACGTTGAAGCTGAACCGGCCGGGCTGGTAGCCCCGGACGCGGGCGTCGGGAGTGCCGGCGAACAGCTCGCGGATGGGCCCGAACAGGCCCGTGTAGGTGGCCGGGTTCGACCGCGGCGTCCGCCCGATGGGGCTCTGGTCGATCTCGATGATCTTGTCGATGTGCTGCACGCCATCGACCGCGTCGTGCGCGCCCACCGGCTCGCGCGAGCCGGTGAGGTCCCTGGCCAGGGCCCGGTACAGCACCTCGTCCACGAGCGTGGACTTGCCCGAGCCGCTCACGCCGGTCACCGCGATGAACGTGCCCAGCGGGAACTTGACGTCGATCCCGCGCAGGTTGTGCTGGCGGGCGCCCCGCACCACGAGGTGCTTGCCGTTGCCATGGCGGCGCCGTTCCGGGACCGCGACCGAGCGCTCCCCGCGCAGGAACGCGCCCGTGATGGAGCGCGGCTCCGCGAGGACGGCCTCGAGCGGGCCGTTGGCGATGATCTCGCCGCCGTGCTCGCCCGCGCCCGGCCCGATGTCGATCACCCAGTCCGCCGTCCGGATGGTCTCCTCGTCGTGCTCGACCACCAGCACCGTGTTGCCGAGGTCCCGCAGGCGGGTCAGCGTGGCGATCAGCTTGGCGTTGTCACGCTGGTGCAGCCCGATCGAGGGCTCGTCGAGGATGTAGAGCACGCCCATCAGCGTGGTGCCGATCTGGGTGGCGAGCCGGATCCGCTGCGCCTCGCCGCCCGAGAGGCTCACGCTCGCCCGGTCCAGCGTAAGGTAGTCCAGGCCGACGTCCACGAGGAACCCCAGGCGCGCCACGATCTCCTTGAGCACCTGGCGGGCGATGGTGGCCTCTCGCTCCGTGATCCGGTCAAGCAGGGCGGCCGACCAGTCGAGCCCCTCGGTGACTGACAGGGTTGCCGTCTCCGAGATGTTGCGGCCGTCCACGGTCACCGCCAGCGCCTCGGGGCGCAGGCGCCGCCCCTTGCAGGTGGGGCACGGCTTCTGGACCATGAACTTCTCCAGCTCGGTCCGGATGTACTCGGATTCGGTCTCCTTGAAGCGGCGCTCGAGGTTCGTGACCACGCCCTCGAACGTCGCGACGTAGGAGTTCTCGCCGCGCTCATGGCGGTAGCGCACCACGACCTTCTCGTCCTTGGGCGCGTGGAGCAGGTACTGGACCGCCTCGGGCGGCAGGTCCGCGACGGGCGTGTCGATCGACCAGCCGCGCGACCTGAACACGGCGTCGGTAATCTTCATCCGCCAGCTGATCTCGGTGGGCATCTTGTTCCACGGGACCAGCGCGCCCGACCGGATGGACTTGCGCCGGTCCGGGATGACCATCTCGGGGTCGATGACGAGCTGGGTGCCCAGGCCCGTGCAGGTGGGGCAGGCCCCGTGGGGCGAGTTGAACGAGAACGACCGCGGCTCGAGCTCGTCAATGGTGGTGCCGTCGTAGGGGCAGGAGTAGCGCTCGCTGTACCGGCGCTCCTCGAACGCGGGAGCCTCGCCCTCGCGCGGGACCGGCGCCACGACCATCACGCCCTCGCCCAGGCGCAGCGCCGTCTCGACCGAATCCGCCAGGCGCGCGGCGTCCGGGTCAGGCAGCCTCGCGCCCGAGACCGGGTCGATCGGCCGCCCCAGCTCGTCCTGGGCCCAGCCGTCCGGCGGCGCAGCGCGGTGGACGACGAATCGGTCCACCACCACCTCGATCGTGTGGCGCTTGTACTTGTCGAGCGTGGGCGCCTCAGCGAGGTCGTACTGGGTGCCGTCCACCCGGACGCGGACGAAGCCCTGCTTGCGCGCTCCCTCGAAGACGCGGTCCCCCTCGGTCTTGCGGTCCTTGATCAGCGGGCCCAGGACGAGCAGCCGCGTTCCTTCCGGCTGGGCCAGGATCTGGTCCACGATCTGCTGGACGGTCTGGCGCTCGATCTCCCTGCCGCACTGCGGGCAGTGCGGGTGGCCGATGCGGGCATACAGCAGGCGGAGGTGGTCGTAGATCTCGGTGACCGTGCCGACCGTGGACCGCGGGTTCTTCGACGCGCCCTTCTGGTCGATGGAGATGGCCGGGCTCAGCCCCTCGATCTGGTCAACGTCGGGCTTCTCCATCTGACCCAGGAACTGCCGTGCGTAGGCGGACAGCGACTCGACGTAGCGGCGCTGGCCCTCGGCGTAGATCGTGTCGAAGGCGAGGCTGGACTTGCCGCTCCCGGATAGCCCCGTGATGACAACGAGGCGGTCCCGCGGGAACGTGACGTCCACGTCCTTGAGGTTGTGTTCGCGCGCGCCGCGCACGACGATGCGATCCTGGGGCACGCGTCCAGTCTAGCGACCCAGCGTGTTTAGAACAAGTGTTCCGTTGTTCTGGCGCCTCAGTAGCCCCGCGGCCGGCGGCTCCCCGGTCGCTGGCCCGTCCGGCGGCGGATGTTGGGCGTGACGGTCACGTCCCACGTCGGGCGGTCCAGCCAGCGCGCCTGCCAGCCGCTGTCCTGGTCGTCGTGCTCGTCGCGGATCCCCGGGAACAGGTCGCTTGCGTTGCCGCCCGCCTCGGCCTCGCCCGGCCCTCCTGCCTCGGCGCCTCCCGGCTCCTCGCCCGCGGCCAGCACCCTGACCTCGGTGACTTCGAACGAGGGTGCCTCGCCTCGCCGCTCGCCCTTGCCGCCGGGCCGGTGGGCCGCCGCGCGCTCCTTCGCCGGCAGCAGCGCGTCCTTCGCGGCCCGCTCGGCCGCCCGCGCCACCACGACCGACGCGTCCTGCTCAAGCACCCGGAGCCGGATCTGCTGGATCTCGTCGCGCAGGGCGGCCGCCCGCTCGAACTCGAGCTGCTTGGCGGCGGCCTTCATCTCGGCATCCATCTTGGCCACCAGCCGCTCCACCTCGGCCTTGTCCGCGGCCGCGAGGTTCGCCGCGCGCCGCTCGGACGAGTACACGATCGTGCTCTCGGCCACGGCGCGCAGACGGTCGTTGATGTCGTGGATCCCCTTGATGATCGTCTGCGGCTCGATGCCGTGCTCGGCGTTGTACTGCTCCTGGATGCTCCGCCGTCGGTCGGTCTCGTCGATCGCCGTGCGCATCGAGTCGGTGATCCGGTCGGCGTACATCACCACGCCGCCGCCGGTGTTGCGCGCGGCGCGGCCGATCATCTGGATCAGCGACCAGGCCGAGCGCAGGAACCCTTCCTTGTCGGCGTCGAGGATCGCCACCAGCGTCACCTCGGGCAGATCGAGGCCCTCGCGCAGCAGGTTGATCCCCACCAGCACGTCGTAGACGCCCAGGCGCAGGTCGCGCAGGATGGCGACGCGCTCGAGCGTGTCCACCTCGGAGTGGAGGTACTGGACCTTGACCCCCAGCTCCTTGAGGTAGTCCGCCAGGTCCTCGGCCATCTTCTTGGTCAGCGTCGTGACCAGGGCCCGCTCGCCGCGCTCCACGCGCAGCTTGATCTCCTCGAGCAGGTCGTCGATCTGGCCCTCCGTGGGCCGCACCTCGATCCTGGGGTCCACGATGCCGGTGGGCCGGATCAGCTGCTCCACGACGCGCTCGGACCGCTCCAGCTCGTACGGACCGGGCGTGGCCGAGACGTAGATCGCCTGGTTGAGGTGGTCCTCGAACTCCTCGAAGGTCAGCGGCCGGTTGTCGAGCGCCGACGGGAGGCGGAAGCCGAAGTCAACGAGGATCTCCTTGCGCGTCCGGTCGTTCTTGTACATGCCGACCACCTGCGGGATCGTCATGTGCGACTCGTCAACGATCAGGAGCCAGTCCGGCGGGAAGTAGTCGAGCAGCGTCCACGGCCGCGAGCCCGGCTCGCGCCCGGAGAGGTGCCGGCTGTAGTTCTCGACGCCCGAGCAGTAGCCGAGCTCGCGCATCATCTCCAGGTCGAACGTGGTGCGCTGCCGGAGCCGCGCGGCCTCGAGCGCGCGGCCCTCGGACTTCATCTGCCCGACGCGCTGCTCCATCTCCTCCTCGATGGCGAGGATGGCCGCCTGGAGCTTGTCCCGCGGGGTCACGAAGTGGGACGCCGGGAAGACGTTGAGCTCCTTGCGCTCGGCCAGGAGCTCGCCGGTGAGCGGGTCGATCTCGGTGATGCGCTCCACCTCGTCGCCGAAGAACTCGACCCGGACGATCTCCTCCGAGCTCGCCGGGCCGATCTCGAGGGTGTCGCCGCGGACGCGGAACCGGGCGCGGGTCAGGGCCGTGTCGTTGCGCTGGTACTGGAGGTCCACGAGGTGGCGGAGGACCGCGTCGCGCCGGTACTGCCCGCCGACCCGCAGCCGCAGGACGGTGGCACCGTAGTCCACCGGCGCGCCCAGGCCGTAGATGCACGACACCGACGCGACGATGATGACGTCGCGCCGCTCGAACAGCGCGTGGGTGGCCGCGTGGCGCAGCCGGTCGATCTCCTCGTTCCGGCTGGAATCCTTCTCGATGTACGTGTCCGAGCGTGGCAGGTAGGCCTCGGGCTGGTAGTAGTCGAAGTAGCTGACGAAGTACTCGACGGCGTTGTCCGGGAAGAACTCGCGGAACTCCGAGTACAGCTGCGCCGCGAGGGTCTTGTTGTGCGCCAGCACGAGCGTGGGTTTGTTGACCTGCGCGATCAGCTGCGCCGCGACGAACGTCTTCCCGGTTCCGGTAGCCCCGAGCAGCGTCTGGTTGCGCAGCCCGCGGCCGAGGCCGTCCACGAGGCGCTCGATGGCGGCGGGCTGATCACCCGTGGGCTCGAACGGAGCGACGAGGCGGAACTCGGGCACGCCTGGATCCTACACGATTCGGCCCAATTAGCACAGCCGTTCTCATTGACGGTGGGCGCCAATGGGACCAACGGGCCATAGGCCGTCCGCCAGGCGGGCAGGACACTTCGTGGTGATCCACGACTGCGCCTCGGTCAGGGGACGCGGCCGGTGCCCTGGGAACGCCGGGCGGGCACGGCACTTCGGGCGGCGATCTCCGCCTGCGACGGGAGGCCCCGATGGAGATGGAGTACAAGGACCCCGGGCGCCGGGGGAAGTGGATCATCCTGTTCGGGGTGGTCCTCGCCGTGGCAGCAGCCGGAGCGGCCTTCTACCTCATCAACAATGCGCAGCAGCAAGCCGGCCGCGGCGCCGCGAAGATGACGACGGCCGTGGTCGCGGCGAAGCCGCTGCCGGCCAAGACCACGCTGACGCCCGAGGACCTCATCGTCCGAAGCGACATCCCACTCGACTCGACCACGAGCATTCCCGGGATGGTCGCGACCACGAAGGACGACCTCGTCGGCCGGATCCTCGGCGTTGACGTGGCGGCGGGGCAGCTGATGACGCTCAACCTGCTCGCCTCGACCAGCGTGGGCGGCCAGTTCCCCATCCTGGGTCCCGGCGAGACCGTCGCGCCCGACTCCGACGCGTGGCGTGCGATCTCGATCACGGTGCCCGACGACCACGCCGTCGGGGGCATGCTCGCAGCGGGGATGACGGTTGACGTCGTGGTCACCGAGTCAGTGAAGGCCCCGCCCGGCGCCGAGCCGTCGGCCCAGCCGGGCGCGTCGGGCTCACCCTCCCCCACCCCGACGCCGAAGGCTTCGGTGTCCGCGGTTGCGGTCTACGCCGACGGCCTGAGCACCAAGGTCATGTACCAGAAGATGAGGATCCTCGCCCGGACGGGCAGCTCCTACGTCCTCAAGGCCACCCTGCCCGTGGCCGAGGAGATCACCCAGACCGTGCTCGACGGCGGGGTCTTCACGCTCCTGCTCCGGCCCGACCAGGACGCCCGGATCCTCGACGTGTCCGGACTGGGCGCCACGACCGCCCGGATCCTCCAGCGCTACGGCCTCCTGTTCCCCGAGCGCTGGCCTGCTGGCGGGCAGATCCCCAGCAACCCGCCGATCCCGTCGATCACGCCAGCCCCGTCGCCCTCCAACAGCGGGTCGCCGGCTCCGAGCGGGGCGCCCGCGGCCTCACCGTCCGGCGGCTGACCGCCGCGGCACGGGGACGGCTGGCTGCCCGCTCGCCCATCGATTCCCCAGCGCGCCGCTGACCCGGCGCGCCTCCCGTCGAACCGCCCGGCCGGCCAGCCCCGGCCGGGCGGTTCGGTGCTCTGTCGGTGCTGCTCCATGGGCCCTGCGACGACCGCCGCGCCGAGCGACGAGCCCCAACAGGCGTCAGCGCGCGGCGGCGAGGGCCTCGACGAGAGCCTCGGCGACCAGCGCGCGCGTTTCCGTCATGGCGCCACTGGTGTCAATCACGCGCGTCGCGGCGGGTCGGAGCCGCTGGGCGAGGGCGCCCTGCGCCGCGATCCGGCGCTCGGCGTCGTCGGGTGGCGCCCCGCGCGCAGTCAGGCGCGCGCGTTGGGTCGCGGTGTCGCAGTCCACGAGCCACACCTCGTCGCACAGCGTGGCCAGCCCGCCCTCGACCAGCTTGATGGCTTCGACCGCCACGGCCGGCGCGCCTTCCCGCTCCGCGGCCTCGAGGACGTCGATGATCACAGGGCGGACCGCGGGGTGGACGATCGCCTCCAGCTCGGCCAGCCTCTCCCCGTCGGCGAACACCAGGCGGGCGAGGGCGGCCCGATCGAGGGTGCCGTCGGGCAGCGTGACCGCCCGCCCGAAGTGGCGGACGACGGCGTCGTGGGCCGGGTGGCCGGGCGCGGTCACGCCCCGCGCCACGGCGTCCGCGTCGATGACGGTCGCGCCCAGCTCGGCCAGCCATCGGACAACCTGCGACTTGCCGCAGCCGATCGGGCCAGTCACGCCGATACGCACGCAGCGCCGGGACCCGCCGGCACGGGCCTGCGCGCCCGCGCTCACGGCGCCATCTCCTCGAGCTCCAGCCAGGCGTCCTCGGCCTCGGCGAGGGCCCGCGAGACGTCGGCGAGTTCGCTCGTCACGCGGCGCATCTCGACGAAGTTGCCGGCCACGGAGGGCTGTCCCATCGCGAGCTCCAGCTGGGTCTTGCGCAGCCCGAGCCGGGACAGCTCGACGTCGAGCGACGCGCGGCGGCGGCGGTAGGCGTCCTTCGAGAGCTTCGGCCTCGGGGTTCGCGTCACGGTCTTCGGCTTCGGCCCCGCAGTCGCCACGGCCCCGGCCGCGGCGGCCTCGCCCGGCTTCGACAGGCCCCCGCGCTCGGCGCCCTTCGTGCCACCCCGTCTCGCACCGCTGGCGCCCACGCCTGAGGCCGCGCCCCTCGGCAGCGGCGTGCCGGGCCTGAGCCGATTCGCGCGACGGCGTGCCTCGGCCTCGATCGTCCAGCCATCCGCGACCGCAACCCGCCAGGCGCGGTAGCCACCGTCGAACGGGACCGCCAGCCCCTCGCCGACGACCCACAGCCGCTCGCAGATCGTCTCGAGCAGCCGCCGATCATGGGACACGACGAGGATCGTGGCGTGCGACTCGGCAAGGAACGCCTCGATCGCCTCGCGCGCCGCGATGTCGAGGTGGTTCGTGGGCTCGTCGAGGAGCATGAGGTTCGACGGCAGGATCCCGAGCAGCGCCAGCTCGAGCCGCGACCGCTCGCCGCCCGACAGCAGGCGGACCTCCTTGAACACGTCGTCGCCGCGGAACAGGAACCGCGCCAGGTAGCCGCGCGCCTCGCCGGGGGTGACGGGGATGGCCTCCATGACCGCATCGAGGACCGTGGCGCCGGGGATGGCCGCGTCGCGCAGCTGGGCGAGGTAGGCGGGCTGGACCTGGTGGCCGAACGTGATCGACCCGTCGAGCGGCGGCAGGTCGCCCGCGATCGTCCGCAGCAGCGTCGTCTTGCCCGCGCCGTTGGGCCCGACGATGCCGATGCGGTCGCCGCGCTGGGCGGCGAGGAAGGGCGCCTTCGCGATCTCGACGGGCTCGGTCGCGGGCTCGCCACCGGGCAGCACGGCACCGCGGCCCGGCAGGTAGCCGACCGCGAGCTCGTCCACGCGGACCACGAGCTCGCCGCTGCGAACGGGGCCGGCGCCGGCGAGGGCATTGCCGAGGAGCCTGAGGCTGCGCCCTGAGCGCGGCGTCTCGACCTTCTGCTCCTTCAGCCGATCCAGTCGCGCCTCGTGCTCGTGCATCTTGGTGTGCTTGCGCTGGCTGCGGTACTTCTGGACGAGGTCGACCTCCTTGTCGACCTGCGCCTGCAGCGTCCCCGCCTCGCGCAGCGCGCGCTCGTCGCGCTCGACCCGCTGGCGGTGGTAGCTGCTGTAGTCGCCCCGGAAGACCGTGAGCTTGCGGTCGCGGAGCTCCCAGACGCGCTGGACCGTGGCGTCGAGGAACGCGCGGTCGTGGGACGCGACGAGCAGCGCGCCCCCGCGCCGGCGGAGGTGCTCTTCGAGCCACTCGATCGCGCTGACGTCCAGGTGGTTCGTGGGCTCGTCGAGGAGCAGCAGGTCCGGGTCCGCAATGACCAGGCGGGCCAGCGCGGCGCGGGTCTGTTGGCCGCCGGATGTGGCGGTGGGCGGGCGGCCCCACTCCTCGCGGGCGAAGCCGAGGCCCGACAGCGCCTCGTCCACGCGCTGGTCGAGGGTGTAGCCGCCAAGGATCTCGAAGCGGTGCTGGAGCTCCTCGTACTCGGGACCGGCGGCGTGGCCAGCGTGTTCGAGGACCGCCAGATCCTCCGCCATGCGCTCGAGGTGCGCCGCGCCGTGGCGGACCGCCGCGCGAAGGTCCGGCGCGGTCATGAACGCCTCGTCGAAGTGCGCCTCTTGGGCCAGCAGTCCCAGCGACAGGCCGCGGCGGCGGGTGACCTTGCCGCGGTCGGCCTCGTCGCGACCGGAGATGATTCGCAGGAGCGTGGTCTTGCCGGCACCGTTGGGGCCGACGAGGCCGATCCGCTCGCCGGGCGCGATGGCGCCCGAGACGGCGTCGAGGATCACGAACGTGCCGATCTCGCGGGTCACGCCCTCGAGGCGAACGAGGCTCATGGGAGGGGCTTCGGTGCGGCTTGGCGGTCCGCTGCCACCGTGGCGATCCCCGCGACCGTCTCCGTCTCGATCCCCGCCCGCGCCCGTGCGCGCCGTGCCGCGGCTGCCGCCTTCGTGCGCGCTGTCCGCTCGCGCGCCTTCGCCACCTCGTCTGCGGTTCGGCCCAGCGCCCCGTCGCCGTCAAGGTCAACCCACCGGCGGCCGGTGCGCGCCGTCGCCGTCCGGCCCGTGCGCACCGTCATCGATCGGCCTGTCGCCGTCCGGCCTGTCGCGGTCCGGCCAGGGCGCGGCGTCATCGCGCTGAGCAGCTTCGCCGCCCCCGGCCGGTCTGGCGCCGGCAGGCGCTGGCAGAACGAGCAGAAGTGGGTCGCACGGATGCCGATGACGATCCGGCGGACCGCGCGCCCGCAGCGCCGGCACGGCTGGCCGGTTCGCTGGTACACGTCGAGGCGCTCCTGCATCTCGCCGTCGCCGTCGGGCGCGGTGTAGTCGTCGATCGAGCTGCCCCGCCGCTCCACTGCTTCGGCCAGGATCTCCCGGATGTTGCGGTAGAGCGCGCGCTCGTCGTGGGGCCGCAGGGTGGCGGCGGTGCGAAGCGGGTGCAGCTTGGAGCGCCAGAGGGCCTCGTCGGCGTAGATGTTGCCGACGCCCGCGATGAACGCCTGGTTCACGAGCAGCGGCTTCAGGCGCGCGCGCCGTCGGCGAATCCTCTGCCGGAACTCGCGGAGCGTGAACCGCGGGTCGAGCGGCTCGGGGCCGACACCGTCGAACGGGTCGGCGTCGGCCGCATACAGGCCCACGCGGCCGAACTTGCGGATGTCACGGAAGCGGATCTCGCGGCCGTCGCCGAGCGTGAGGGCGAGGCGCTCGTACGGGTCATGCGGCCGGGTTGCGGGCACGACGAACAGCTGGCCGGTCATCTTGAGGTGAATCGTCAGGAAGGCACCCTCGTCAAGGTCGATGATCAGCTGCTTGCCGCGCCGGCCGATCTGCTCGATTCGCCGACCGGCCACGCCGCGCTCGAAGGCAGGCGGGTCGCCGTCGCGCAGCGTCCCCGGCCAGGCGACGCGCGCGCCCGTGACCACCGGGCCGGGCCCGCCGCCCTCCGGCAGCAGGTGGCGCCGGAGGTCGCGCGCAACCGTCTCGACCTCGGGAAGCTCAGGCATGACGGCCAAGATAGGGCAGGCGGCGCGGGTTCGCGAACACTCGGCGACCGCGGGCGGCATCGCTCTGCGCGCTTCTGCCGCAAGCGCTTGGCGCGCCGCCCGACGGCCGGGCTCGCCGCTCGACGCTCGACGCTCGCCCCTGGACGCTCGCCCGCCGCCGGCCGAGTGAACCGCACCGCTGCCGCGGGCGGCATCGCTCCGCGCGCTCCGGCCGCTAGCGATTGGCGCGCTGCTCGGAGGCCGAGTGAACCGCACCTCGGCGCGTGCGTGCCACTCGCCTGCCGAGCGGGCGGCATCTCGCAGCGGTCGCGCCGCTCGCCCGGAGGCCCGCCCGACTGGCCGCGACGTTGCCTCACTCGCCAGGCGAGCGACCGGGCGGGGCGGGGCGACCGGGCGGGGCGGGCGGGCGCCAGGCAGGCGCTCGTTCCTGCCCTCCCCGATATCCTCCCTGAATGGCTGAGTGGTGGCGCGATGCGATCGTCTATCAGATCTATCCCCGCTCCTTCGCGGATGCGAACGGCGACGGCGTGGGCGACCTGCGCGGGATCACCGCCCGGCTGGACTACCTCGCCGACCTCGGCGTCGACGCGCTCTGGCTGGGCCCCGTCTTCGCGAGCCCCCAGGTGGACCACGGGTACGACGTCGCCGACTACCGTGCCATCGACCCGCTCTTCGGCACCCTCGCCGACATGGACGTGCTGATCGCCGCAGCTCACGCGCGCGGCATCCGCGTGACGCTCGACTTCGTGCCCAACCACACCTCCGACCAGCACCCGTGGTTCCGGACGGCGGTTGAGGCCGGCCGTGGCAGCCCCGAGCGTGCCCGGTACCACTTCCGCGACGGGCGCGGGCCTGGTGGCAATCGCCCGCCGAGCAACTGGTGCGCCGTCTTCGGCGGCTCCTCCTGGACGCGCGTGACCGAACCGGACGGCTCGCCCGGGCAGTGGTACTACCACCTCTTCGCCGCGGAGCAGCCAGACCTCAACTGGGCGAACCCGGAGGTGCTCGCGGAGTTCTGCGACGTGCTGCGGTTCTGGCTCGACCGCGGCGTGGACGGCTTCCGGATCGACGTCGCCGACGGGCTGATCAAGGACCCGGCCTTCCCCGACACGCCCGACGGCAGCCCGATCATCCCCAAGGGCGCCGACTCCCCCGTCCACGAGGTGTACCGCGCCTTCCGTCGGGTGCTCGACGCCTACCCCGGCGACCGGATCGGCGTCATCGAGACCGGCGCCGACGACGAGATCGTGGCGCTCTTCCTGCGGCCCGGCGAGATGCACCTCGCGTTCAGCTTCCGCTTCGTCCACGCCGGACCGGATGCGGCATCGCTGCGAGAGGCGGTGACCCGGACGCTGGCGGCCAATGCGCCCGTCGGCGCCTCGGCGACCTGGGTGACCGACAACCACGACACCACCCGCTCGGTCACCCGGTACGGGTCGCTCACGAAGCTGGTCGGCGCGTACATCCCGGGCGAGCGGCGAACCAAGGTCGTGACCGCGCCCGACCTGGCGGCGGGGGCGCGACGCGCCCGCGCCGTCGCCCTGCTGCTGCTCGCCGTGCCGGGCGCGGCCTTCCTCTACCAGGGTCAGGAACTGGGGCTGCCGAACGTGGACGACCTGCCCGAGTCGCTGCTCCAGGACCCGATCTGGGAGCGGTCGGGACACACCGTCCGCGGCCGGGACGGCTGCCGGATCCCGATGCCCTGGGCGGGCGACCGGCCGCCGTTCGGGTTCAGCGCGTCGCCGAGGACGTGGCTCCCGATGCCCGACTCGTGGGCAGGCCTGACGGTCGAGGCGGAGGCCGCCGACCTCTCGTCGATGCTCACGCTTTACCGGGACGCGCTCCGGCTCCGGCGCGAGCACCGGGCGCTCGGCCGGGGGGCGCTGCGCTGGGACGAGGCCGCGTCGCCCGACGTCCTCGCGTTCGACCTCGCGACCGCCGACGAGACGGTGCGCGTGGTCGCCAACTTCGGCACTACCCCGGTCACGCTCCCCGCTGGCGAGCTTCTCGTGGCCTCCGTGCCGCTCGAGGAGGGTCGCCTGCCACGGGACGCCGCGGCCTGGGTTCGACGCCGCAGCTAGGACGCGGCAGCTGACCTGAACAGGTCCGTGCCGGAGGGCCGCCCCTATATCAGTCGAGCACTGCGGCGCTCGAGCGGAAGGCGAGCCGTGTGTGGCGATCCCATGGCGGGCTCAGCGGCGGCAGGTCGCGTTCCGAGAACCAACCTCGGGCATCGATTTCACCCGTTCTGTCCTCGCGGCCCGAGCCCGCAGCCGCTGAGCCTGCGAACAGCGCCGAGAGGAACTGGACCTCGTCGCCGTTGGCATACGTCCTCTGGCGACCCGTCCAGCAACCGATGAGCTGCTCGCTCACGACGACGAGGCCTGTCTCCTCGTCGAGCTCGCGAGCGATGGTCTGTTGGGGCGTCTCGCCGATCTCCACCCCACCGCCGGGACAATGCCAGCTCGCCGTGCCTTGCTCCCGCACAAGCAGCAACCGGTCACCGCTTCGCACCGCTGCCCCGCACCAGGGATAGAAGACGCGCTCGTGCCCGACGTGCTCGCGGATCGACCGAATGTAGTCCCCGCCGACGGGAGCGAATCGGTCGGAAGGCAGCGACGGCGAGATGGCGCTCAGGAGCGGAACGTCGGCAGTTCGCATCCACGGGCCCAGTCGGTCGGGCTTGCCGCGCAGGGCCATGGTGACGACGATCCAGAAGGGCTGGAGCGGCCCGAGCTTCGGATGCTCCTCGAGCCAAGGGGCGCCGGTCCGCACGGCGACCAGCCGCAATGGCGAATCGGGTGGGACGTCGATCGCGGCGAGCAGACGCTGGCCTGCGCGACTCGCCGTCTCCCCGAGCTCGACGTCGATGTGCGGCAATCGGCCGTCCTCGTCGGTCATCACGAGGCCGTTCGACTCGATCGCCAAGGCCACCCGTGGGGCGACCAGCCGGATGTCGCCAACCCTATTCCGGAGCGCCTCGAGGTGCCGGCTGCCGGCGGGCTGCTGTCGACCCATCTGGGCAGATTACGCCCGCGCGCCGCCTCGATCCCCAGTTGCTCGCCACCCGAGTGCGTGGGATGGGCCGCCACGGGGCGAGGCGGGGCGCCCGGGATTCCGCAATACCCCGCTCGGGCGTGCTATGCGACGGCGGATCGCCGGTTACGCCTGCTGGGAGTGTTCCGGTGTCGAGGGGTCCTGATTACGCCCGTGGGGAGTGGTCAGGCAACGCCACCCGCATGGCACTCCTGCCAGGCGCGAACAGAACGTCGCTCTGGAGCGGGCGGCTCAGTGGGGTGGTGCCGGCCGGGCTGAGTCACGTCTGACTCGCCGCACGGACGCCCTCGCACTGCCTCCGCCGCGAAAGGTCGGTCCCGCGGGTGGGCCGTGCGACGCGGTGGCGCCCGTGAGTCTCACGTGACTCGCGGGTTCGGGCGCGCGCACCGGGCCGGGCGCGCGCACGGGCCGACGCGCGACCCTCAGCCCGCCGGGATCTCCTCGGGCACCTCGCCCGCCTCGGCCAGCACCGCGTCGCGCTTCGACACCGGCGTCATGCCCTCCCACGAGTCGCCGGTCTTGACCTCGACCGTGAGCGCCACCGAGAGCGGCAGCGCTCCCTCCATCGCATCGCGCAGCACCGGCACGAGGCGCGAGACCTCCTCTCGCGGCGCCTCGATCAGCAGCTCGTCGTGGACCGAGAGCAGCAGCCGCGCGCGGAAGCCCCCCTCCCGCAGCGCCCGGTCGGCGCGGATCATCGCGATCTTGACGATGTCGGCCGCCGTGCCCTGGATCGGCATGTTGATCGCCATGCGCTCGCCTGCCGCGCGCAGCGCTCCGTTCGACGATGACAGCTCCGGGATCCGCCGCCGCCGCCCGAGCAGCGTCGACACGTACCCAAGGTCCTTCGCAGTCTCGCGGATGTGCACCATGTACCGGCTGATGCCGTTGTACGCATCGAAGTAGCTCTTGATGAACGCCTGCGCATCCTCGCGCGAGATCCCTGCCCGCGACGACAGCCCGAAATCGCTCATCCCGTAGGCGAGGCCGAAGTTGACCATCTTGGCCATCGACCGCTGGTCGGCGGTGACCTCGGCCGGGTCGAGGTGGAGCACCCGCGCGGCGGTCTCGCGGTGGATGTCCGCCTGGCGCTTGAACGCCTCGGCGAGGTGCGGGTCGCCGGACACGTGCGCGATGATCCGCAGCTCGATCTGGCTGTAGTCAGCGGCGACGAGCGTTGTCTCGGGCGACCCGGCGACGAACGCGTGGCGGATGCGACGGCCCAGCGGCGTCCGGATCGGGATGTTCTGGAGGTTCGGGTCGGACGAGGACAGGCGCCCCGTCGCCGCCACCGCCTGGTTGAACAGCGTATGCAGCCGCCCGTCGGGCCCGATGAGGTTCGGCAGCGCCTCCACGTACGTGGACCGCAGCTTCGTGTAGATGCGCCAGTCGAGCACCGGCGCGATCACCGGGTGCACGCCGCGCAGCTCCTCGAGCACCGTGGCATCGGTCGAGTAGCCGGTCTTGGTCTTGCGCCCCTTCGGCAGCCGCAGCTCCTCGAACAGGATCTCGCCCAGCTGCTTGGGCGAGCCGATCGTGAACTCGTGGCCGACGGCCGCGTAGATCTCGGCCTCCAGGCGCGCGATCTCGGTGGCGAACTCGCGCTCGAGGGTCGCCAGCGCGTCCCGGTCGAGCGCCACGCCCACGGCCTCCATCCGGGCGAGGATCGGGATCAGCGGGAGCTCGATCTCGGCGAACAGGCGCTCGGCGCCCTCGTCGCGGAGGGCCAGCTCGAGCGACGGCTTGACGGCCAGCGCGGCCAGCGCCTCGAGGCCCGCGACCGCGGTCGGGGGCAGGCCAGCGGCGGCGGGTGGCAGGACGAGGTCGAGTCGCTCGGCCACGACATCGGCGATCTTCTGCGCCCGCAGCGCGGCGTTGACCAGGTAGGCGGCGATCTGGGTGTCGAAGGCGATCGGCGTCGCTGGAGCGTCGCGGTCCTCCCCGAAACGGGCGGTCAGGACCGGCTTGACCTCATGGCCGATCAGCGGGATGGCGAGCGATTCCACGAGCCGTCGGAGCGCGGTTGAGGCCTCGGGCCCGTCGGCCGCCACAACACGGCCGTCCTCTCCCGCAACCGCCAGCGCGAGCGGGATCCCCGCCAGTGGCCGGGGGTTGTCGGCAACCAGCGCCACCCCCACGGCCGACAGGCTGCGCAGCCAGGGCTCCAGCGCCGCGACGCCGTCCTCCCCCACCACCCCGATCCGGCCCGGGTCCATGATCGCCGCCGCGAGCGCGCCGGGCAGGTCGCCCGCAGCAGAGGCCAGCGCCTGAGCCCGTGCCTCCAGCGCCGGTGACGTGGTCGCGATGACGCCCGCGTGTCCGGCGTGCCCGCCACCGCCCCCCGTCGAGAAGGAGTCGAAGTCGAGCGAGAGCTGGAGCGCACCGGGGTTCGAGGGCGGCCGTGCCGCTGCCGCCGGACCGCCGGCACCCCGCGAGTTGGCCACGTTCGCGGCCGGCGCCCCCTCGCGCGCCTCGCGCAGCCGGGCGGCCGTCTCCTCCGGGCGCTCGCCCGCGAGGGGCGGCAGCCGGTCGATCAGGGTGCGGAACTCGAGCTCGCGGAACAGGCGCACCACGGCCTCGCGGTCGTACTCGCCCAGACGCCCGCGGTCAGGGTCGAACACCACATCCACGTCGCGGACGAGACGCATGAGCTCGCGGCTCTCAAGGACGGTCTCCTTGTGCCCGGCGAGGAGCGGCTGGAGCTTGACCGGCGCCACCTGGTCGAGGTTGTCGTACAGGTTGTCGAGCGTCCCCCACGTCGCGACCAGTTTCGCGGCGGTCTTCTCGCCCACGCCCGGGATGCCCGGGATGTTGTCCGTCGGGTCGCCCTTGAGAGACTTGTAGTCGAGCATCTGGTCCGGCCGGAGCCCCCAGCGCTCTACGATCCGGGCGAGGTCGTACGTCACGCTGTTCGACGCGCCGCCGCGGAGCGAGACCATGAGCTTCGTGTGCTCGTCCACGAGCTGGAGCATGTCCAGGTCACCGGTGAGGATCGTGACCTCGTGGCCGGCCGCGATCGCCTGGCCGGTGAGCGTGGCGATGACGTCGTCGGCCTCGAAGCCCTCGCGCTCGTAGATCGGGATGCCGAGCGCCGCCACGACGTCGCGGACCTTCGGGATCTGGTCGCGCATGTCGTCGGGCATCCGCGTGCGCGTCGCCTTGTACTCGGCGTAGCGGTCGTGGCGGAACGTGGGCTTGGGCAGGTCGAACGCCACCGCCCAACGATCCGGCTTCGCGTCCTGGATCGAGCGCAGGACGATGTTGGTGAAGCCGAAGACGGCGGTGACCAGCTCGCCGCGCGAGGTGGTCAGCGGCTGGTCGATGAGCGCGAAGTAGCCGCGGTAGATCAGGCCGTTGCCGTCGAGCAGCAGGATTCGGTCCATCGCGGTTGAGTGTACGCGGCGAGGTGCCCGAGGCGACCGCTCGGGCTCACCCCTGTTGGCGCGCCGCCACCAATTCGACCCCCTCGCCGTCCCGGAGCCATCGCTGTTGGCGGACCGCCACCAATTCGAGGGCCTGGCCGCCCCGGAGCCGCGTTTCGGTGGCCTCAGCCCACCGGTCGCGCCCGATGGTGACCGTGGGCCACCGAAAGGAGCCGTTCCCGGCCCCGAACCCGTCTTCCGGCAGGGTTTGGTGGTACAGGGCCAACAGCAGGTCCCCGATCGAGGTCAGCGGACCGCGAGGCGAACCGAAAGCTCTCCCAGCGTCGCCGCGAACCACGGCCCGTCGCCCCGGTTCCCCTCCCGAACGAACGCCGTGAACGAGCGCAAGGCCAGCACCCCGCCGATCGAGTGCGCGCCGATGGACGGCCCCTCGCCATCGGCGACCAGGATCGTCAAGCCTTCCAGCGTCTGGGTTCGCATCCCAGGCCCTACGGTCGACGCGCCGTGGCGAGCAGGTGCGGGCGCAGCCCCAGCAGCTCGGGCACCCGCTCGATCACGCGCGCGGCCTCCAGCACGACGGCCCGGTCGGTCTCGTCGGCCAGGCGCTCGTCGAGATCAGGCAGTGCGAATGCGAGACCCTCCACCGCGACGAGGTCCAGACAGGCGAAGCCGGCCGACTCGACCTCGCGACGCAGGTCTCCGGGCCGGTGCGTGTACCCGACGAAGCCGCCCTCCACCAGCGGCGGCATCACCCCGGTCTGCTCGACGCCCGGCAGCTCGTCCGCCATATTGGGGTAGTCGCGATAACCGCGGCGGACCAGCTGCGCGTGGAGCCGCGGACTCCATCGCGAGATGGCGGCCACGTAGGCGATCCCGCCTGGCCGCAGGACGCGGCGGGCCTCGCGCAGACAGCGCTCCCGGTCGGCGGCGTCGGGAAGGTGGTACATCGGGCCCAGCAGGAGCACAGCGTCGGCGCACCCGTCCGGCAGGTCGAGCAGTCGGGCGTCCCCCACCTGCGCGTCGATCGACACGCCGGCGTCCCGCGCCGCCGTCAGCGCCTGCTCGATGTGCAGGGGGACGATGTCGCGGAGCAGGACCTCGTAGCCGAGCGACGCGAGCCACAGCGCGTAGCGGCCGGGTCCGCTGCCGATGTCGGCGACCATCGCGGGCTTCGACGGCAGGTGTCGGAGCACGACCTCCTGTGTTCGCTCGAACTCGACCGCACCGAGCCCGGCGCCGAGCCGACCCTCCTCCTTGCCGAGGGAGTAGTACGCGCGCAGCGCCCGCTCCTGGCTCATCTCAACCCCTTCCACCGCTTCGTCGGCCTTCCGTCGTCGCCAAGCTGCCGTCAGACAGCGGGGCTGGACCAGCCTGGCCGCACTGTGCGCCAGAGCAGATCAGGCGCGACGCGCGGCTCAGGGGCTAGCCATGCCGCGGGTAACCCCGCAGGTACACACCGTGCCGCCAACGGGTCGGCTTGTAACCCGCTGGGTTACGAAGTCACCAGCAAGGGCCGCTCGCAGTCGCCCAGCGCGCGGCGAGCGGACCTCGTCACGCCCCGCACGCCGCGTACGATGTGGCCATGGCCACACGACGCGTCGGGATCCTCACCGCCGGCGGCGACAGCCCCGGGCTCAACGCCACCATCCGCGGCTTCGGCAAGGCCGCCATCGGCACCCACGGCTTCGAGGTGGTGGGCTTCCGCGACGGCTTCCGGGGTCTGGCCGAGGACCGCCACGTCAAGCTCGACAAGCGGGCGCTGGCCGGCATCCTGACCGTGGGCGGCACGATCCTGGGCACGAGCCGCGACAAGCCGAGCCGGATGCTCGTGGACGGCGAGATCCGGGACATGACCGCGACGATCCTCGAGGTCTGCAAGCGCAATCGGCTCGAGGGTGTGGTGTGCCTGGGCGGCGGG
This sequence comes from Chloroflexota bacterium, assembly GCA_021802825.1. Lineage (GTDB taxonomy): Bacteria > Chloroflexota > Limnocylindria > Limnocylindrales > CSP1-4 > CAIXZV01. The sequence continues at coordinate 1,934 of JAJZRG010000051.1, read as the reverse complement.
GGCACCGCGAAGAACGCGCTGCGCCTGTGGAAGGCCGGCCTCAACGTGCTCACGCTGCCCAAGACGATCGACAACGACGTCGCCGGCACCGACGCGACCTTCGGCTTCGCCACGGCCCTCGAGATCGCCACCGAGGCGATCGACCGGCTCCACTCGACGGCGCACAGCCACCATCGCGTGATCGTGGCCGAGGTGATGGGACACCGCGCGGGCTGGCTCGCGCTGGGGGCGGGGCTCGCCGGCGGCGCCGACGTGATCCTGATCCCGGAGATCCCGTACACGGTCAACCGCATCGCGAGCGCCATCAAGGAGCGGGTGCGCAAGGGGTCGGGGTTCAGCATCGTGGCGGTGGCCGAGGGCGCGCGCTCCGTCGAGGACGCCCGAGCCCTGACCACGGCCGAGGCACGCCTCGCCCGCGCGAAGGACCCGGTCGCCCGCGAGACGATCAGGGCCGAGCTCGCCCAACTCGAGCTCCAGCACCAGGGGAACACCCTCCGCCTCGCCCAGCAGCTCGAGCAGCTCACCGGCCTCGAGTCACGCGTGTCGATCCTGGGCTACGTGCAGCGCGGCGGGACGCCGTCGGGCGCGGACCGCCTCCTCGCGACGCGCCTCGGCACCGCTGCCGCGGACTTCGTGGCCGAGGGGACGTACGGGATCATGGTCGCGGCCCACGGCGACGGCGTGGCGGCGGTCCCGCTGGAGGACGTGGCCGGACGGCGCAACATCGTCCCGGACGACCACCCGTGGCTCCGAGCGGCGCGCCACACCGGGACCTGCCTGGGCGACTGAGCCCGGCGCCGGACGCCTGGCAGCGTGCCCAGATCGCCCGGACCGCATCGCCACTCGGCGCACACAGCTTCTGCACATCGCCCTGCGAGCTGATCTCCCATCAACCAGCCGCGGCCCGCCCGATGGGCCGCACGTCTTCGACCGGTTCCAGCGGCGGTCCGATTCGGGCGGCAGCGGGCTCGGGCTCACGATCGTGCGCGCTTGGCGGCAGCGCGCGGCGGCTCGGTGGAGGCGACGAGCGATGGCGTGGGGCTGGGCGCGCGGTTCCGGGTGCGGCTCCCGATCGCGCGTGAGCCTCTCGCTACGTGATCCAGTTCACGACCTGGATCACATGGCCGTCCCTGGCATCAACCACAACGAACACGCCCTGGCCGTTGAGCGGCCCGATGATCCAGCCGAGGTTGATGCGCCACACTCGGGCGTCTGCCGCCGGGGCGGGACCCGTGACGGGCGCGAAGCTCTCGCCCATCTGTGCGAACGTGCCCAGCCGCGCATCGAGCACCTTCTCCTTGGCGTAGTCAGGACGGGCAGCGCGCGCGATGGCGATGGCCTGCGCGCGGCCGATAAGGGTGGCCGGCGTGGCCGACGTGGCCGGCGGAACGGGCGGGGCGGCGGTGGCGAGGTCGGGGCTTGCGAGGCTCGACGCCGCGGATGACGTCGGCGTCGGCAAGGACACGCCGGACCCGCTGGGCGCTGCGTTGTCCGATGCCCGGTCGCCTGCCACCGCGACGACCGGTCCGGCCGACCATTCCGTGCCCGTCCCACCCGGCGCCGGCGCGGAGGCGGCGCCCCCGAGCGGGAGGCGGGCGCCCCCGCCGACCAGCAGCCCGGCCAGGCCCAGGGCGGCGAGCGAGGCGGCGAGGGGCCCCGCGGCGGAGCGGGGGGCCGCGAGCGGTGCGAGCAGCCGGCGCCAGCCCGAGGGGCGGCGGAGCGCGGCGGCCTGGGCCGCGGTGATGCCGAAGTCGCAGGGCCGGGCCGGGGCGGGCGCCGACGCGAGGGCCGAGGCGAGGGCGCGCAGGTCGCGGTGGAGGCGGGCGCACTCGGGGCAGGACGCGACCAGGGCCGCTGCGCGCCCGAGATCGCGGCCCGACGCGTCGCCCGCCGCGTGGGCGGCGACGAGCAGCTCGTCGTGGGCGGCGTGGCCC
>JAJZRG010000096.1 GCA_021802825.1 Chloroflexota bacterium | reverse complement strand
GAGGAACAGCACGACGTCAGGCCGGCGCTCGTGCCCGCCGTCCACGACGGTGAACTGGTTGACCGCGAGCCAGTCGTTGGCCTCTGGCACGTCGAAGTCGACGACCTGGGCCTGCGCGCCGGCGATCGAGCCGTCGGGCCGGCGGTACTCCACCGTCACGCCGTCCACGAGCATCCGGTGGAGCATCCGGTTGCGCTCGATGAGCGTCGGTCCGGCCACCCGGGTGAGCTTGCGGAACGCGTCGTCGACCGCGCTCGCCGGCAGCCCGGGGTTCAGGCGCGCGAGCGCGGCCCGCAGCCGCCGCTCGAGGATGACGTCGCGGTACCCCGGGTCCGAGCGCTCCGCGGCCGCCGTCCCCACCGCGATCTCCGGACCGTGGAGCACTGCCCAGCCGAGCCTGCCCAGGACGGCCAGCGCAGCCTCCTCCACGATCGATTCGGTGAAGGCGGTCATTGCCGGGTCCGTCGCGCGGCTGGGCGGCCAGCAGAGCGCTCCTCGTCGAGATCCGCTGCGAACAGCTCTCGGAGACCGACGAGGGTCACCTCCGGTTCTGCCCCGAGGTTCCGGTCGAACCCGGACCGGCTGTAGAGGAACAGGCGGGGACGGTCGCCCGGGGCCACGACTTCCACGTCCCGCCGCAGGTCGGCCAGGTCGCCCGGCTTCACGTGCTCCCGGGTCCACTTGGCCGAGCCGGCGGCCGCCAGGCGCGCGCCCGACATCGCCGCCGCGTCGATGTCGCCGCCGTTGAACCACCAGAACCCGACGGTGGTGAACGGACCGATCGAGCCGGTCCCTGAGAGCCGCCGGAGGTGCTGGCGCGCGACTGACTCGAACGTCCGGCTGACGAAGCGGTCGAACTCCTCTCCCCAGAGCTCGGCGAGCACCGCCGCGCCCTGCCCGAGCTCGATCGCACTCCTCCACGGGTCCACCAGCGCGAAGTAGAACCGCAGGTACGGATCGGCGATCACGTACTGGCTGTTCCGCGAGCGCGGCAGGCTGACCTCGGGCGGCGGCACCGTCCGCTCCACCAAGCCAAGCTCGATCAGTCGGTCCAGGTAGGGGGTCACGCGATTCGCGCCGCTGAGGCCCGCCTGGGTCGCGATCTCGCCCGGTGTGAGGTAGCCGTTCGCGATCGCCCGAAGAACTGTCTCGTAGGTCCGCGGCTCTGTGAACTCGGAGCGCAGCAGGTCTGGTGCCTCGCGGAAGAGCCGGCCGCCCGGCGAGTACGCGACGCGAAGGAGCTCGTCGCGAAACAGTCGCGCGGCGTCGAACTCCTCGAGGTAGTCGGGGATGCCGCCGGCGACCGCGTACAGCCGGATCCTGTCCTCCGGCGGCCACCCGGCGGCGAAGCGGCCGGCGTGGTAGTAGTCGAACGGCTGAAGGTGATGGGCGCGCGTCGGCCGCCCGTAGAGGGCCCCCTCGGACGACACCAGCGATCGCATCATCGACTGTTGTGAGCCGGCGAGGATGACGACGAGGTTCGACCGCGAGCCGACCGCGTCCCACCAGCGCTGGAGGAGCGATGGCAGGGCCCGGTTGGCCGCGACCAGGTAGGGGAACTCATCGATGATCAGCCCCACCCGCCGCGTCGCCGCAGCGTCGGCGAGGGTCGCCAACGCCTCGTCCCAGTCCCGGAGGGCCAGCCGCGGTGGGCGACCGCGAGGGAATCCGGCGGACAGCGGTCCGAGGGCCCGGCCGACATCCGCCAGCTGGTCCCGCTCGAGCTGCTCGGCCGCCACGTAGTAGGCGATCGGCTTGCCGGCGGCAAACCGGGCAAGGAGCGCCGACTTCCCGACCCGGCGCCGGCCGTGCACCACGACGAGCTCGGGCCGCCCAGACGACCACGCAGCCTCGAGGTCAGCGCGTTCCCGGTGTCGGTCGATGAACCGGCGTGCCACGTGGTCCTCTCTATCTAAGACCGCTTAGACTAAGCTATCTTAGACGACAAGAGGCTCGCCGTCGCCGCCCTCGCGCCCCAGAAGCCGGCGTCCCCGATCACCGTGACCAGCGCGCGCTCGCACAGCTCGGTGACCGCGGGGTCGTAGTCGGCTGCGGAGAGAATCATCAGAACCCGAACACCTGGTTGCGGTACTCGCGCGCCTGCTCGGCACCCCGCCGGGGATCGCGAAGCGCATCGAGATACACGCGCGTCTCGGCCGCCAGCCAGACGCCCTCGACCTCGCGCCTGAACCGAAGCTCCGCGTCGTCGGGCCCCTGGACGAACACGATGTTGGCCCCGTTCTCCACGAGTCGCGCATCGGCGGCAGCGGCGACCTCGGCCGGGGTCCGTGCCGCGGTCACGCGAACCTCGGTGACGAGAATCGACGTCAGGAAGGCCACGTGCCGCGCCGCCGCCGCGACGCCGGTCACCGCATGGAGCAGGTCACATTCCTCCAGCCGCGAGGAGACTGCGCGAGCCCGGTCGCCGCGCATCAGCGCGTACGCCGGGGTCCGCCGCTCCTTCGGCTCGACGGCCTCCTCCGCCCAGAGGTCCAAGAGCGCCCCCGGGGAAGCCACCCGCCGGGTCTTCCGCGGTCCGCGGCCATTTGCCGCGAGCACCGTCGCCTGCTCGAGCCGAGTGAACACGCGGTGGGCGAGCGCGGTCGACACCCCTGCTCGCTCAGCCATCGCATCGAGCGTCCAGGCCCGCTCCGGCTCGAGGATGAGCGCCTGGGCGATGAGCCCCGCCTTGCCTGCGACGCGGGGCGACGACGAGCTGCGCGGCGCCGGGGCGATCTCGGCTGAAGCGGTGAAGGATCCGGACCGCGCGAGCGACCCCGTGCGCACGTACAGGCCCGGCAGGTCGATCGCCGCGTTGCCCGTGGTATCCACGTAGCCGATGCCGTGCGATTCGAGGATCTCGCGCGCGACGGACGTGGTTGTCCTTGCGACGACCAGGAGCGGCGTGGATCGGCCCGCGTTACCTGCCTCGATCGCATGGGCGACTACAGGGTCGACGTGGGCCTTCTGCTCCACCCTGAGCACGAGGCCAGCGTCCGAGAACCGGAGGCTGCCGTCGTCGGTGGATCCGGGCAGCGCCTCGCTGACCACCGGGGCGCCGGGAAGCGCTCGCAGCAGGGTGACGGCCCAAGCGGCGAGTCTTTCGTTCCTTACAGAAGTGGCGTTCTTCACACTGAATGTAAAGATAGGCCAAGGTGTAAAGATGTCAAGAATGTCTGAGCGGCGCAGCGCGCCACGCCTCTGCCGATCGCCGAGGCCGTGTTCGAGCGGATCGACGTCCTGTGGATGACCGACTACACCTTCACGCTGACCGCCCGCGCGAAGTCTCGCGGGTGGGACGCGGGCCTTCGGGGCCGGCGTCGTCCGCGTGAAAGAAGGTCAGTTTGGTCGGGGCCTGCCTGACCGGCGCCCGCATAGACGAGGGCCCGAGGTTCATGGGCCACCGGCCGAGGCGGCCAGGCACTCGTCGGTTCACCTCGTGACTCGGGCTACAGCATGGGCTACAGCCGGTTTCGCAGCCCGGCCACCCAATAGCCGTGACGCACCATCCGGACCTCCTCGTCCGACCCCAGCACCAGACGCAGCGACGGGCCTTGCCGAATTCCGTTGAAGAGCCGGTCGGTGCGCTCAACGGTGGCTGTACCGAACCAGTCGGGGATCACAGCGCCCTGCTTCAGCAGGGCCCGCGGGTGATCGGGGTCGGAGATCCCGGCGGCATATCGTCCGTCGTCGGTCTCCACGAACTCGGTCCAGGGATAGAGAGAGGCCCTTGACTCTCCGAAGACGACCGCGCGCTGCCTCATGCGACCCCACGCCTCGCGGTCGGTCCATGCCACCAGCACTCGGTACTCGCGGCCCTGGTCCGCGAGGATGTACCACCGCGACGTGGTGAACACCTCGTCGTCACCGCCGGGCCAGCGGTATGTGAATGGTCCGTGATTCTCACCCTCGACGACCTCAATGCCGTCGCCCGTGGGATCCGGCTCCGGCGACGGTGGCGTCGCACCGTCAGCGTCGCGGAAACCGTCGATGATCTGGTCGATGGCCTCGTGCAAGGCCGCCCGCATCATCTCTACTTGCACAAGAGACTCCTTTGGGTTCTAAGTAGAGATACTGTGCATACAAGTAGGTTCACTCGTCAATCCCCAAACTCATGTGAACCTTCTTGGCGTGAGCATGCTCGTGCGAACCTTGGTCCCGCAGGCGTAGCACCGTAGCCGGATAGACCGCAGGGTCGACCGGGCCCACGCTCGCGCTGCGATGTCTAGGGGCCTGCGATCGACCGTCACCAGCGTCAGACGCGCCTCCGTGTGGCCCACAAAGCTCGGATGAAGCCCTGCATGGTCTGCGGCGTCGTCACGAGCCGACCAGGGAGTCGGTGCGGCGAGCACCCGCGCCTGTCGGGCATCGGTGCCAACCATCACGTCCACGCGGACCCGCGAACCCGGGGTCCGCGCGCTCCGCGGCCGCCGTCCCCACCGCGATCTCCGGACCGTGGAGCACTGCCCAGCCGAGCCTGCCCAGGACGGCCAGCGCAGCCTCCTCCACGATCGATTCGGTGAAGGTCGTCACGGCTCTTGCTCGTCCCAGAGGGTCGCGTCGTCCACCTTCGACCCCTGCCGCTTCCGTGCGGCTCGGGCGCGATGCGGGAACTTCGATCCCGGTCCGTACTCCACGCCGGG
>JAJZRG010000050.1 GCA_021802825.1 Chloroflexota bacterium | reverse complement strand
GAGTCCGTGGTGCGGCGGATGGCCCGCGACGGGAGCCTCGCGTGGCTCCGGGTCAACGGCCACCCCGTCCGGCCGAGGCGGATCCTGCGCCGGAGCGTGGACCGGATCATAGGTGAGGGCTACGATGCGCCGCATGAACCCGGAGGGCCGGCACAGGCCGAAGAGGCGCCACCCCGGCGAGGGGACCGTCATCCGGCGGCGGGACCGATGGCGGGCGAGGCCGTGGGCGGCGGTGGTGCCCTACACCGACGCATCGGGGCGGCGCCGGGAGACGTGGTTGTCCGCCGCGTCGAGAGCCGAGGCTGAGCAGCTGCTCCGCGATGAGCTCGCGCGCCGCCGCAAGACCCCCGTCCGCACCGGCCACACCGTCGGCTCCTACGTCTCGGGCTGGCTGATGACGACCGACCTCGGCCCCTGGACCCACGACCGCTACCGCCAGCACATCGAGGCGCGCATCATCCCGACGATCGGCGCCGTGCCCCTGGCCGACCTCACCCCTCCGATGGTCCGCCGAGCGATGGCCGAGTGGTCCGGCGCCGCCGCGACGCGGATGGGCACGTTCGTCGTCCTGCGCGCGGCGATGCGGCAGGCCGTCTCCGACCGGATGCTCGGCGACGACCCGACAGCGGGCATCCGCGCGCCCCGACCGAGGGCCACGACGCTCACCGTCGTGGACGTGGCCGACGCCCGGCACCTGCGCGCCGTCATCGCCCGCGACCGGCTGGCCGCGCTCGTCACCGTGAGCCTCGGGCTCGGCCTGCGGCGCGGCGAGGCGCTGGGGCTGCGGACGCCCGACGTGGACTTCGCGGCGGGGACCGTCACGGTGCGCCACTCGCTGCGCCGCGTCCCGGTGTCCACCCGCGGCGAGGGGGACGAGTGGTGGCGGCTCGTGGCCCCGAAGCGCGACTCGGGCCGGACGCTGCCGATGCCGCCGTTCGTGGCCCGCGCGCTGCGCCGGCGGATCGCCGAGCGCGACCGGGAGCGGCGCACCGCGAGGGTCTGGGCGGCCAACGACCTCGTGTTCTGCGACCTCCACGGCGGGCCGGTTGCGTTCACGAGCCTCGACAACTGGTGGAAGAATGCGCTCGAGCGGGCTGGGCTGCCGGACATGCGGTGGCACGAGATGAGGGCGAGCTGCGCGACGGTCCTGCTAGCGGAGGGCGTGGACATGCCCACGGTGAGCGCGATCCTCGGCCACAAGACGCTCGAGATGACGCGGCGCTACGTCAAGCTGCTGCCGCGGGTGAGCCGCGCCGCGGCGGACACGATGGGAGAGGCGCTGGGATGATAACTGATACCGGTACCACAGAGGCGCTGCGGTCGGCATGCTGGACGATGGGCGCGTCGGCGGGCATACCCGTCGAGCGTCGAGACGAGTGGTGCGATCTTGGCGTGCGTCTCATCAAGGCCGAACTAGCCACGGCCAACGATTCCCTCGACGCGGCGTGGCAGGAGGCCGAGGCCGCGCTGCCGGAGGGGTGGGTCGTGGAGGGAACCCGCCGTGTGCTCATGGCCGGTCTGCCGAAGATGCAGCGCTGGGGAGCGACCGCCTGCCCGCTCACACCCAAAGGGCGGAACTGGCGCGGAATCTATGAGACGCAGTATGCAGACGGCCCCACCCCAGCCGCCGCCCTCCGTGCGCTGGCCGCCGTGCTGCTGGAGCGAGCGGGATGAGCATCGACCCGCATGCCGTCTTCCGCTGGCTGCCTCGCGCAGAGCGGGCCGCCTATGCCGCCGCGATGCACGAGACGCTGGCCGGCAGGCTGCGCGACCTCGACCGCGCCGCGAGTCGTCTGGGTGGTGTCGCCGGAGCGGCCGTCCGTGCGGACGTGGCCCGCCTCCGCGAGCATGCTCGGGGCGTCTCCGGATGAGCGACATGCTGGACCTGCCCGACGAATGGATCATCGAGGGGCACACGCCGCGCCTCGTCAAGTGGCCCGAGTACCTTGCATGGGTCAAGGCCGACCCCAATCACGACAAGCGCCGGGTGGCGCAGGACACGGTGGGCGAGGCGTGGGTCTCGACCGTGTTCCTGACGGTCGACCACAACTTCGGCGGCAGGGGCGCGCCGATCCTGTTCGAGACCATGCTGTTCGGCGGCCAGCATGACCAGTCGTGCTGGCGCTACTGCACCTGGGAGGAGGCCGAGGCGGGCCACGCGCGCGTCGTCGCTGCGCTGCGCGACGGGCGCGATCCGGACGACCATTAGCCCGATAGTTGCCACGCTGGTTGCCCAGATCGCCTGAGACGCCCGCGAGCGCGCACGGGAACAGGACATAACCCGGTGGTGGTACCGCATATCGGATTCGGCACTGGCGCGGCCTGACTGGCGCCCGCAGACCGATCCGGGGGCCGCCCACGCACGGAATTTCTTCGTCGAACGTTCACGAGCGTGCGCCAACTTGCGCGAACGTCAACGAGCGTGGTTGCCATCTCAGTTGCCCATGGCGCACGCTAGGCCCCGATGGCGGACCTCGGTCACAAGGCGACGCGCACCCTTCCCGGCGCGGTCGGGCCCCGGCGGCTGCTCCTCTCGGCTGCCGGGGCCGCGCCATCCCCACGAAAACTGGCAAGCCGCACGCACCTCGCTTGCCCGCCCTGCCGGCCGAGCGCATCGACCGGCACCTACCTCCCGCGCTCGACCATGCGCTGGCTGGCGTTCGGCCGGTGAGCGATGTCCGGCCCGAGCAGGCCGCGTCCCCGGTCGAGACCCATGCCGACTCGCAGGCGTGGCGCGACCGCCGCAGCGACAGCGACGTGCCGGCGCTCACGGTCAAGGACATGGTGCTCGACCACGACAAGCGGATCTTCATGATCGAGCGGTTCAGCGCGAGGGCCGAGCCGCTCCTGTTCGACAGCAAAACCGGCCTCGCCGTCGTGGTCGCCGAGCTCGTCGAGGCCCGCAACGACCGCGAGGCGCAGATGCGCCTGATCCGCTGGGCCGTCCTGTTCGCGGGCGGCGGGCTCGGGTTCACGCTGATCAGCTTCGCCGCGCAGGCCGCGGGGCTGGCCAAGTGAGCGGGGCGACGGCATGACCGTCAACGGCATCGACATCAGCAGCTTCCAGGGCGCATCCAACGACGACACGATCATGGACGGCTGCGCGTTCGTGGGCATCCGCGCCTGCTACGGCGCCCTCCCGTGGACTGATGGCCTCGGGCACGTCCACCAGCCTCAGGACGCCTCCTACCCCGTCCACGAGGCGAACGCCCGGAAGCACAAGGCCGTGGTCATCGCCTACTGCTTCGGCCGCCACCAGGACGGCGCGCGGCAGGCGGACGTCCTGCTCGCCGCCGCCCCGCACGCCGACCTCTACGCCCTCGACATGGAGCGCGACGGCGGCAGCCCAGCCATGACCGCCAGCCAGGCGTCGGCGTTCCTCGCCCGCATGGCGTCGAAGACCCCCAAGAAGTGCGGCCTCTACCACAGCGAGTCCGGGTTCCCGAGCGGGCTCGGCGAGGCGTTCCGATGGGTCGCCAAGTGGGGCGCCACGCCGCCGTCAGGCCCGTGGGCGTTCTGGCAGTTCCAAGGCTCGCCGCTCGACCGCGACCGCTTCAACGGCACGCTCGCGCAGCTTCGCTCCATGGCCGCCGTCCCGGCGCCAGCCCCCGCCTCCTACAGCCTCGTCATCGACGCCCACGCCGACATCATGCTTGCAGCGGTCACTCCGACCGGCCTGATCGCCGGGTGGACGCACCGCGCATGGGGCGCCCGGGCGTCGTCCGCCCCCTGCTGGGCGCCTGTGGTCAAGAGAGGCACGCACAGCGGCGAGGCGACCGTCGTCTACGTCACGCGCGGCGCCCTCGCGGGCAAGTGGGTGCGGTCCATCTCGCAGGGCGTCTCGGTCATCTCGCAGGGATCTCCCGCTCCGACTCCCGCACAAGTCCCGACGCCGAAGCCGCCGATCCCCCTGACGCCGACCTTCCTCCCGGCCGTGTCGACCGTATACCCGTGGGTGGCGCCCGTCACGACGACCGTCGCGGGCATGGCGGCGATCCGCGTCGGAACCAGCGGCCCCGCGTTCCTGCTGGTCCACGGCGGCCCCGAGGCGACCGGGCAGGGCCACGAGAATGACCTGCTGGCGCTCGGCCAGCGGATCGCCGACGCGGGCGGCCAGGCGTGGGGCGTCGACTACCGCAGCGACACATGGGAGCACGCACGGGACGACGTCACGGCTGCCTGCACGGCAATTGCGGCCATCGTCGGCATGCAGCCCGCCATCGTCGCGCACAGCTTCGGCGGCGTCGGCGGATCCATCGCGTTCTTCGGCGGCGCCGGACGCGCATACGCCGCGATCAACGCCGTGTCCTCGCTGGCGGGCGTCGGGCAGCCCTACCACGCCACCATGCCGGACCCGATCGCCCTCGCGTCGCAGCGCCCGACGGCTCCCGTCGCGGTCATCCGGGGCGCGCTCGACACAGTGGACCTCGCCGACGACAAGGCCGGGTTCCTCGCCGCCGTCCACGCCGCAGGCCACCCCGGCGTCAACATCGAGTACCCGGTGGACCACGACGGCCCGCTCGGCATGGACGCGACCGCGCCCGCGCTCGTCGCGCTGTGGGGGATGGCGTGAGCGACTTCGCCCTGGTGGTCGTCATCGTGGGCGCGATGCTGCTCGCCCTAGCGGCTGCGGTCGTGCTCGAGTGGCGCGGCTTCCAGCAGGCGTGGATCCGGCGCGGGCAGGTGACGATCAGCGCGTTCGTCTTCAACGGGCTGGGCAAGTCGCGCAAGACCGTCTCCGTGGCCTCGTTCATCGCGGGCGCCGCGTTCGTCCACTTCCTGAGCGGCGGCTGAGATGACGGCACAGCACGACCAGCTCGTGACCCACCACTATCTGGCTCATTTCCCGGAGCACGCCCCGCGCGCCACGGACCCGCACTACGTCGACTTCGAGGCGTTCCGCCGGGCGCACGTCGCCACGGCCGTGTGCGCGTTCGCGGAGTCCACGGGCGTCAGCTCCGAGTGCGATGCGCTGCACCCGCTCGAGCTCCACCACAGCCACATCGAGTTCTCGTTGCAGAACGGCGTCGACCTCGCCGTCCTCGAGCGCGACTACCCCGGCATCAGCGACCCGACGCAGGTCGGCGCGTGGGTGGAGTCGGGGGCCAACCTGGAGTTCCTGTGCCGCTTCCACCACCGCGGCGCCGGCGGCAAGCACACCGCGGCGCACGCGGACTACGAGGCGGAGCGATACGTGCGCGGCCTGATCGCCGCTGCGAAGGAGGCCAAGTGACCATCGACCTGACGCTGGCGGCGGTCCTGACCGCAGGCGGCGTGACCGCGAGCGCCGCGCTCATCACGGGCGTGATCGCCGTCCTCAAGAGCCTCGACGTCGTGGGGCCGCGCATCAGCGGCAACGAGCCGACCGTCGCCTTCGCCCTGTCCGCCGTGCTCGTCATGGCGGCGTTCTGGGTGTCCGGGCCGTTCACGCCGGAGGGCGGCTTCGCGGCCGTGCTCGCGTGGTTCGGGATCGCGCAGATCGCGATGGGCGTCCACGACACCGTCAAGAGCGTGACCTCGCCCGCTCCCAAGCTGCCCGCAGGAAGCGACCCCACGCTGTGAGCGTCCACGGCGGCTCCAACGACGCCACGCTCCCGATCATCACGTCCGACACGGTCACGGCGGACGGGAGTGTCACCCAGATCATCGAGCTCGGCACGGTCGCCGCGGGCGTCCTCACGCGCACGCCGGTCCCCGCGCAGGGCGCCGCGCTCTCCGCGGCGAGCATCCCCGTGGTGCAGGCCACCGATGACGTCGTGCTCGGCCCCGTCACCGAGACGGCCCCTGCCACGGACACCGCATCCTCCGGCCTCAACGGGCGGCTCCAGCGCATCGCGCAGCGGCTCACGTCGCTGATCGCGCTCCTGCCAGCGGCGCTGGGGCAGGGCACGATGGCACAGTCGCTCTCGGTCACCGTCGCGTCGGACCAGACCGTCCCCACGCGAGCGCGCGTGCTCGACGGCGCAACGTGGCAGGCAGAACGCGCCCCGCGCGTGTTCCGCTCGGCGAGCGCCAGCGCGGCCGGGGCGACGGCCGTGTGGACCCCGTTCGGCGGCACCGTCGCCGTGGGCGCCAGCCCCAGGAGCGTCGCCGTCACGCCCGACGGCGCCCGCGCCTACGTGGCGAACAACGGCGGCGCATCCGTCTCGGTGATCTCGACCGCCACCAACACGGTGATCGCGACCGTCGCCGTGGGCGCCGGTCCCGTCGGCGTCGCCGTCACGCCCGACGGCGCCCGCGCCTACGTGGCGAACTACGGCGCGAACACCGTCTCGGTGATCTCGACCGCCACCAACACGGTGATCGCGACCGTCGCCGTGGGCGCCGGTCCCCAAAACGTCGCCGTCACCCCCGACGGCGCCCGCGCCTACGTCTCGAACTACGGCGGCGCATCCGTCTCGGTCATCGCGACCGCCACCAACACGGTGATCGCCAGCCGCTGGCGATTGCTGCGCCTGATGCTCGTGCTAACAGGCGCCGCCGCGCAGGCGGTGGCCGGTGAGATCACCGTCAGCCTCCTCGACGGGACGGCTGCCACGGGCATCGCCATCCCCGTCTACGTCCCCGCGGCCCCGGTCGCCGCGCCGCTCGGGGAGGCGTGGGGCTCGCCCTGGGTCGACCTCGGCCCGCTGGGGATCGCGTCGGCGGCCAACGGCAACGTGCTCAACGTCAATCTCTCCGCCGCCCTGACCTCGGGCTCGGTCGGCGTGGTCGTCGCGGGCGTCGAGGAGTTGTGATGCGCAGGGCTCACCGGCGACTCCTGATCGCATCGGCACTGGCGCTGTCCCTTGTCGCGGGCATGGCGGTGCCTCGGGTCATGGCGGATGGACACATCGCGTCGACATGGACCGGGGCATGGGGCGATCCATCGCTCACCGTCTCGGCCACATGCCGCAGCACGGGGCGGCAGGCTGTCTGGGCGGCAGAGACCGGGACACGGTTTCTGGACATCGTCCAGGTCGGCATCCGGTCTGGCCGCTTCTTCGCCGCATGGGGCAATGGCGTTCCGGGCGGCGTGGGCTCTTCCTACGCCGAGCGCGACCTCGGCCGGGCGGCGCCCGGATGGCACCGCTACCGCGTGGCGCTCCGAGCGCGCGTCTGGTACCTGTTCGTCGATGGTCGCGTGCGCATCCGGGTGTCCGACGCCTTCCGGCACTGGCGCCTGCGGCACTCGCAGGTCATGGCTGAGGGCGACCTCCCGTTCGGTCGCGCGTCGTGCCGGTACACGATGCGCGGTGCGTTCCACGGCGGCTACGGGCACCAGCCGCGGACACTCCGCGTGGGGATGGGCCGGTGACCCTCCTGCTGTTCACCTGGTCCACGGCCCGCTTCACCGCGACCGCCGCGCGAACCGACGCCCGCTTCACCGGCACCGCCGCCCGCACGGACGCCCGCTTCACCGGCACGGCGGCGCCGCGATGACCGCGCCCGCGCTCTCCTGCACCCGCGGCGACTCGCCGGCGTGGACCCTCACGCTCGCGCAGGACGCCACGGGCTGGGCGCCGCGCTGGACGTGCAAGCCGATGGCGGGATGGGCGGACCTGCCCGACACCGCCGCGTCGATCGCCTGCACCGTGGGCTCAGGGCTCACCGTCACGCAGTCGTCGCCCGGGATCATCGTGCTGTCACTGACCGCTGCGCAGACGGGCGCACTCACGCCGGGCGTGTACGCGTGGGACCTGCAGATGACGAGCGGGTCGAGCGTGGAGACGGTCGAGTGGGACGCGCAGGGGACGACCGTGGGCACGCTCACCGTGTCCGCGGACGTGACGAGGACGACGCCGTGAGCACGCGCACGCGGGGGGTGGTGGGGTCGGATAACTGCCGGGTGGTGAGCCCGTCAACCCGTGCCCGCAACATTCACAACGCCGCGCCTCCCGTTACCGCGGCATTCCGCGGAGGCGCCTCCTGATGCCGCGGATGTGCTCGATCTGCTCGCGCCAGGACGCCTCCGCCGTCAACGAGCTACTGCGCTCGGGACGCTCGGCACGGTCGGTGGCGATCGCCCTCGGGCTGTCGGAGGATGCCCTGGGCCGCCACGCGAAGGCGCACGTCGCGGCCGCGCCGGCGGCGTCCGTCCCAGCACCCGACGCGCCCCGCGAGCCGCTCGACCCGCTTGACGAGCTGACGACCGCCCTCCGCGTCCGCGCCCTCGCCGGCAACCCCGCCGACACCCGCGAATACAGGCTGGCGCTCGCCGCGCAGGCTGCCGCGCGCCACGCAGCCGCTCCCATCCGCGACTTGGCGACCGAGCCCGAGTGGATCTCCGTCCGCTCGCGCCTGCTCGACGCCCTCGCGCCATTCCACGAGGCGCGCACCGCCGTCGCGGACGCGCTCGAGGAGGCTTCCGCATGACGGCATGGCCCCGCACCACGCCCCCGCGCCCGCGCCAGCGCGTCCTCGGCCCGTGGGACAGCCGCGCACCGGCCCGGAGGCGCGCCCACGGGCTCACCGCCGACGAGCGCGCCGCCCTCGCGGCCCTCCAGGGCGGCGCGTGCGCCCTCTGCGGGCGCACCGGGGAGCCCCTCGAGGTCGACCACGACCACCGCCACTGCCCCGGCCCGACCGGATGCCGCTCCTGCGTCCGCGGGCTCTTGTGTCCTCGGTGCAACACGGCGCTCGGCAAGATCGGCGACCGCAACATCCCCACGCTGCTCCGGTACCTGGCGCGATGACCGTGGCAGCCGACCTCGCCGCCGCCCTGGACCCGTCCGTCCTGTTCGCGCAGGCCTACGGCAAGGCGCCGCTCGACTGGCAGCGCGCCTACCTGCGCGAGACGCGCCCGACGGTCGTGCTCAAGGGCCGCCAGACCGGCGCGTCCACCGCCGCGTCGCTCAAGGCCGTCCACACCGCCCGGTACTGGCCCGACTGCACCGTCGTCTGCGTCTCGCCGAGCCTGAAGCAGTCCTCGGAGATCACCGGCCGCGCCCGGATGTGCCTCCGGCAGCTCGGCGACGAGCTGGTGCAGGACTCGGCGTCCACGCTGCGCCTCGCCAACGGCTCGCGGATCGTGTCGCTGCCCGGCACGGCCCGCAGCGTGCGCGGCTACACCGCGCGCCTCCTGATCCTCGACGAGGCGGCGTACATCGATCCCGACACGTTCACCGCCGCGCGCGCGCTGGTCGCCACGGGAGGCCAGATGGTGGTGCAGTCCACACCGGCGCAGGAGGCGGGGGACTTCTGGGAGATCGCCACCGGCGGGGCGCCGGAGTGGGCGCGGTTCACCGTCCGCAGCGACGAGGTGCCGACCATCTCGTCCGCATTCCTCGCCGACGAGCGCCGCGCCATGACGCCGGACGCCTTCGCCACCGAGTATGAGTGCGCGTTCGGCCGCACCGGCGCGACGCTGTTCACCGCCGAGCGCATTGCCTCCCTCGTGGAGACCGCGGCATGAGGACCGCGGGCGTGGTCGTCGCCGACCGCGGGTCTGCCATCGTCACCGTCGACCGGGACGGCGAGGCCATGCGGTGCAGCGCCATCGAGCGGCTTCCGTTCGACCTCGGCGCGGTCTCCGGCCGGGTGCGCTCGCTGGACGCGCAGACATCGATCGTCGTCGACTCCGAGGGCCTCGGCTCCGCGCTCTGGGCCGTCGTCGGGCGGCCGGAGGAGGACGACCCCGACGCCGAGAGGCACTTCACGCTCTACGAGGGCCACGGCAGGGAGCGGCAGGCGCTCGTCGACCGGCTGCTGGTGGCCGTCGAGGAGGACCGCTTCCGGTTCGCGCCGGGCCTGCCCGAGCAGGACGCCATGTCCAAGGCGCTCCAGGGCTACCGGCGGCAGGTCCGCGAGGACGGCCTCATCGGGTCGGAGCTCGTGGTGGCGCTGCTGCTCGCCATGACCCCGCCACCTCCCGTCGAGGAGCCCTCCATCTACGAAACGCGAGGCATCATCCATGTCTAGCCGCTGGCGCCGGCTCGCCGCCCGGTCGTCCGCACTCGCCGCCAGGTCGGCCGACGACGCCCTCGCGATCGCCGGCGCCGCGTGCATCGCGGTCGCCGCCGGGTTCGTCGCCCCGGCCGGGCCGTGGGTCGTAGCGGGGATCTTCCTGCTCGCGTCCGCGACCTCCGGCAAGCGCAGGGCTCCCTGATGGGACGCTTCGCCAACGCCGCCCGCGAGCTGCGCTACGCGCGGCTCGTCGTCACGGACCCGCGCAACCCCGCCTACTGGGTCCAGTCGCTGTTCGGCGGCCGGGCCATCGCGTCCTCCGGCGTCAACGTCACCGCCGAGCGCGCGATGGCGATCGCCACCGTGTACGCCTCGTGCCGCAACCTCGGCGAGGACGTGGGCGGCCTGCCGCTGCCTGTGTTCGAGGCGGCGCCGGGCGGGCGCATCCGGGCCTACGATCACCCGGCATGGCGGATACTGAACCGCGTCGCCAACCCCGAGATGTCGGCGATGGCGCTCCGCGAGACGCTCACCGGGCATGCCGCACTGCGGGGGACCGGCTACGCCAACATCGAGTGGGCGGTGGCCGGTGCGCGCGCCGTGCCCGCGGCGCTCTGGCCGCTCAACCCGTCCCGGGTCCGGCGGGTCCGCAACGGCCGGGACGGCGTGGAGATCGCGGGTCTCCCCGACGGCCAGTCGGCGTACTGGTACACCCTGCCCTCGGGCGAGGTGAAGGTGCTCCTGCCGGACGACGTGCTGGCGGTCCACGGCTTCGGCCCCAACGGCCTCGAGGGCTACTCCATCCTCGCGCTCGCCAAGGAGTCCTTCGGCCTCGCGGCGGCCGCGGAGGAGTTCGGCGGCACGTTCTTCGGCAACGGCGCGGTCCCGGGCATCGTGCTCAAGTCTCCCAAGGCCCTCTCCGACAACGCGCAGAAGAACCTGCGCGCGTCGTGGAACGGGGAGCACCAGGGCCTCGACAACGCCCAGCGGATCGCGATCCTCGAGGAGGGCATCAGCGTCGAGAAGATCGGCATCCCGCCCGAGGACGCCCAGTTCCTCCAGACCCGCCAGTTCCAGCGCGAGGAGATCGCGTCATGGTTCCGAATGCCGCCGTCGAAGCTGCAGGACCTGTCGCACGGCACCTACAGCAACGTCGAGCAGGACGACCTCAGCTACGTCAAGTGGACGCTGCGGGCGTGGGGCCTCCGCTGGGACCAGCAGCTGGCACTCTCGCGCATCGTCGAGCCGCCGTTCTACGCCGAGCACAACCTCCAGGGCGCGCTGGCTGGCGACGCCGCCAGCCGGGGCGCCTTCTACCAGTCGCTGCGCGCGGCGTCCGGGATCACGTCCAACCAGATCGCCGACCTCGAGAACATGCCGCGCAGCGACACGCCGGGCGCCGACGACGTCTGGTACCCGGTCAACATGCTGCCCTCGGCCGCCTTCGACGAGAACGGCATGACGCTCGCCCAGCGGGCGCACGCCGCATACGAGCTGATGCGCGGGGGGTACGAGGCGAAGTCCGTCAACAAGCTCCTCGGGCTCGGCAACCTCGCCCACACCGGGACCGTCCCCGGGAAGACCACGCCCGATCCCGCGGCGGGGACGCCGTGAGCACAGGAGGCAAGCCGTGAAGCAGCCGCGCGTCAAGCTCCGCGAGGAGCGCATCGTCACGGCCGACCTCGAGGTCCGCAGCGCCGCCGACGGGCAGCCGACGCAGATCACCGGGCACCCGGTCGTCTACAACCGATGGTCCGAGGACCTCGGCGGCTTCCGCGAGCGCGTGATCCACGGGGCCGCCACCAAGACGCTCGGCGAGGCCGACATCCGGGTCCTGTTCAACCACGACGTGAACTTCATCCTCGGGCGCAACCGGGCGGGCACCGCTACGTTCGCCGACACCGCCTCGGCCCTGAAGATGACGTGCCAGCCGCCCGAGACGGACACGATCCGCGACCTCGTGATCGTGCCCATGCAGCGCGGCGACCTCACGCAGATGTCCTTCGCCTTCCGCACCGTCCGCGACGAGTGGCGCCAGCCCCCCGACACGCTCGTCAAGGACGGCCTGTGGGAGCGGGACCTGCTCGAGTTCGCGATGTACGACGCCAGCATCGTGACCTTCCCCGCGTACACCCAGACCGACGCCCAGGCGCGCGACGCGATGGGGCTGCTCGACGGGCTCGCCGGGCTCGACCTCCGCCAGATCTCCGCCCTCATCACGCGCCTCGAGCGCGGCATCACCCCCACCGACGCCGACATCGACCTGCTCACCGGGTCGATCGCCGTGCTGCGGTCGTACCTCCCGGACGCGCCGGCGGCAGAAGCCGGCCACGCGCCCGAGCCGCAGGCCGCGGGCGGGCCTCCCGTCGCGCACCTCCGCAGGCTGCTGGAGCACAAGGCCCGGGAGGCCGGGCTGGCCGCATGACCACAACCACAGCCAAGGAGTAGACCCGTGCAGTCAGAGCGCATCCGCAAGCTCAGCGAGGCCCGCGCCGCCGCGTTCACGCAGGCGCGCGCCGTCCTCGACTCCGTCGCCGACCCGGCCGCCGCCCTCACGGCGGAGGACCAGAAGCGGTACGACGACCTCATGGCCGAGTACGACCGGCTCGCCGAGTCGATCACGGCCGAGGAGCGGGCCGTCCGCGCCGCGTCCGACCTCGCCGGGATCCGCCCGGAGCCGGCCGCCGCCACGCCACCCTCCACCAGCCCGCAGCGCGCGGCCCGCAACACGCCCGAGTACCGGGCCGAGTTCCGCCGCTACCTCGCGACCGGCGAGCAGCGCGCCCTCCAGATGGACGTCGACGCCTCGGGCGGCTTCGCGGTCGCCCCGCAGGTGTTCGTCGACGCCCTCATCAAGTTCGCCGACAACCTGGTCTTCGTCCGCCAGCGCGCGACGAAGTACCGGGTGCCCAACGGCGCCAGCCTCGGCGTCCCGACCCTCTCGGCCGACCCGGCGGACGCCGACTGGACCGCCGAGCTCGCCATCGGCGGCGAGGACTCGACCATGGCCTTCGGGAAGCGCGAGTTCCGGCCGTACCCGCTGGCGAAGCTGCTCAAGGTCTCCAACAAGCTGATCCGCGCCGCGGGCCAGCTGCCGACGATCGACTCCGACGACAGCCCCGACCTCGGCGGCGGCGGCATCGACGGCCTCGTGGCCGACCGACTCGCCTACAAGTTCGCGGTGGCCCAAGAGAAGGGCTTCATGACCGGCACGGGCGCGCTCCAGCCGCTCGGCCTGTTCACGGCCTCGGCGGACGGCATCTCGACCGGACGCGACGTCGCGTGCGCGAGCCAGACGGTGATCGCGGCCGACGACCTCATCAACACCAAGTACTTCCTGAAGCCCCAGTACTGGGGCAAGGCGGCGTGGGCGTTCCACCGGGACGCCATCAAGCAGGTCCGCAAGCTCAAGGACAGCAACGGCCAGTACGTCTGGTCGCCGGGCGGCATCGGCCAGGCGAGCCTCGCCCAGGGCGCGCCCGACACGATCCTCGACCTCCCGTTCTTCGCCAGCGAGTACGTGCCCAACACGTTCACGACCGGCCTCTACACGGGTCTGCTCGGCGACTTCAGCTACTACTGGATCGCCGACGCCCTCGACATGACCGTCCAGCGCCTCGTGGAGCTGTACGCCGCGACCAACCAGACCGGATTCATCGGCCGGATGGAGCTCGACGGCATGCCGGTCCTCGAGGAGGCGTTCGCCCGGGTGAAGATGGCCTGACCCCGGCTACCCCGGCGGCGGCGACGATGCCGCCGCCGGGCATCCCTCAGACGCGGGGATAGGGTCTCCGCCGAAACGCAGGAGTGCAGCGCGCATGACTCAGATCAGCAACCAGACGAAGATCACCCGGGTGATGAACGCGGTCGCCGCGGGCACCACCGTCCAGACGTCCTCCGCCGTTGACATGGCGGGCTTCGACGGCGTCCGGTTCATCGTGTCCCTCGGCGCCAGCGTCGCCACGGCCGTGGCCGCGGTCAAGGCCAGCGACTGCGACACGTCGGGCGGCACCTACGCCGACATCGCCGGGTCCCTCGGGACGGCGTTCACGCCGACCACCGACGACAACAAGGTCTGGGTGCTCGACATCTACCGGCCGACGAAGCGCTTCGTCAAGTGCATCGTCAACCGGGCCACCGCGAACACCACCATCGACGGCATCGTCGCCGAGCAGTATGCCGCGCGCCTCGAGCCCAAGACCGACGACGCGACCACCGTCCTCGGCCGCAAGCAGCTCGTCTCGCCGATCGACGGCACCGCATAAGGCAACCGGGAGGCCGGCCCCGGGGCACACAGACGGGGCCGGCCCTCCCACCAAGGAGCCCTGACCGATGGCGACCATCAGCGTCCAGGCAGCAGCCGACCCGACGAGGGCCCCGAGCGCCCCGAGCTCCCCGCTCCCGGGCGTCAACCTCGCAACCGCG
Source organism: Chloroflexota bacterium (assembly GCA_021802825.1). Lineage (GTDB taxonomy): Bacteria > Chloroflexota > Limnocylindria > Limnocylindrales > CSP1-4 > CAIXZV01. The sequence continues at coordinate 11,800 of JAJZRG010000050.1, read as the reverse complement.
CTCACGGGCAACGGCGACACGACGAACACCGCCGACCGCGGCGGGCTGACCGGCCCGGCGGCCCTCGTCATCACCAACGCGGCCGGGGCGACGCCCACCGTCACCGTGAACATCCTCGGCAGCGCCGACGGGTCCAGCTGGTTCAACGTCCCCTACGCCCTCGTCGCCACGCCGTCCACGTTCACGGTCGCGGCAATCACGATCACGGCCGCCGCGACGACGACGTACCTGCTCCAGTCCGGCCAGCCGTGGCGCTATCTCAAGGCGAACCTCTCGGCGAACACGAACGAGACGGTGACGGCCGACTTCTACCAGTCGAGGTCCTGACCATGACGACCACCGCGATCGCCGACCTCGCGTCGGCATACGGCACCTACCACTCGGGCGACACGATCCCCGACGACGCGCTCCCCGGGCCGGTGCGCGAGATATGGGCGGCCGCGGGGCTCATCGAGACCGCCGACGCGCCCGCCCCGGAGCCGAAGCACCCGTCCATCGAGACCGCCGACGCGCCCGCCCCGGAGCAGGCCGTCACCCGCCGCGCGCGGGCCCGCAGGTAGCCGGGCATGGCGGACCTCACGACGATCGCCGCTGTCTGCGGGCAGGTGCCCGAGCTCTCCGACAACAGCGCTGACGCGTGGCTGGCGGGGGCGATCTCCGCCGTGTCGGCCGCCATCGAGGCCCGGACGGGGCGCTGGCTCGCGCCGAGGGGCGCCATGACGCTCTACTTCGACAGCCCGGGCGGCGCGGCGGGCTTCCACCTGCCCGTGCCGAAGGGCCTCCAGTCGATCACCGCGATCGCGACGGCGTGGCTCGACCAGCCGGATGACGGGAGCGGGGTCTACACCCCCATCACCACCGGCTACTACCTCCAGCCTGCGGTGCAGGACCGGCTCGAGGGCTGGCCCGCCACGTCCATCGACCTCTCGTACCTCGCGAACGCCTTCTTCTACCCCGGCCTGCGGACCACCCGTGTCTCCGGCCAGTGGGGATGGGCGTCGACCCCGCCGCGGGTCGCCCAGATCGCCACGACGGCCGTGGTGCGCGCATGGCGGGCCCGGACCTCCGGCGGCGCCGACTACGCGATCATCGGCCCGGACGGGGGCATGAAGGTCCTGCGCGACCTCGCCCCGGCCGAGCTCGAGGAGCTCGACTACACATACCGCGATGTGGTGGCCCACTGATGGCCAGCAACGTCTACGCGTTCCCGCCGCCCGGCATCGCGGTCCCCGCGGTCGTCGTCGGCTACCCCGAGAAGCTCGACCTGCAGGCGACGTTCGGGCGCGGCAGCGACGAGCTGCTGTTCCCCGTCTGGTTCATCGTCGCCGACCAGGGCGTCACCGTGGCCGCCCGCGACGCGCTGTCCGTTGTCCTCGCGTCCGGCACCACGATCGCGAACGTCCTCTCGACGGTGGCGACGTGGGGCGCGTCCAACTGCGGCACGGCGCACATCGAGCCGCTCACGGTCGGAGGCACCGCCTACCTCGCCGTGAAGTTCGACGTGGACGTCGCCACGAGCGGCGCGATGGACCTCTCGGCCATCATGGACGGCCTGGCCGCCCTCGTCACCGCAGCAGGATTGTGAGGGCAGGCAATGGCCAGGTACGGAGCGGGCACCAGCCTCTGGCTGGACCTCGTGGACGCGAGCCAGTTCTTCAACGACGCGGGCCTCGACCTCTCGGTGGACACCGGCGAGACGACGACGTTCCAGCCCGGCGCCTCGCCCGCGTGGAAGTCGTTCATCGAGGGCGTGGCGCACTCCAAGGTGACCGCCAAGGGCTTCTACGACGCCACCAATGACGCGGCGATGATGGCCGACATCCGCAACGGCGGGTCGGTCCTGACGTACGGGCCGCAGGGCATGGTGGCGGTGGGCGACCCCGCGCGCCTCGTGCTGGTCCACGAGACGAGCATCGCGGAGTCCAGCCCGATCGGCGGCGCCGTGCTCATGACGGCCGCCTACCAGGGGGACGCGGCGGTCGGCCTCGGATGGGCGCTGCACCCCGTCTCGACCGACACGGGCACCACGACCGGCGCCACGCGCGACGACGCGGCGGCCACCGCGACGGGCTGGATCGCCCACCTGCACATCACGGCCGTGACGGGATCGCCCACCTCGTGGACGGTCAAGCTCCAGGACTCGGCCGACGGCACGACATGGGCCGACGTCACGGGCGGCAGCTTCACGGCCACCAACGTCCCGGCCGCGCAGCGGCTGGCGTCGGCAGCGGCCACCACGGCGCTGCGGCGGTACGTCCGCTACGTCTCCACCGTCGTCGGCGGCACGGCTCCAACCATCTCGTTCGGGCTCGCATACGCGAGGAACCGGTGAGCAGGGCTCCCGGCGTCCCGACCTGCGGGCACCCGGATCGCCGGGTGAAGTCGCACGGCCGCTGCGTGAACTGCGATCGGCGCGCGCGATACAAGCCGACCGGACGCCCGACCGGTAGACCCCGCGCGATCGAGAGCCATGCCCTCTCAGGCGCGGAGAAGGCGGCTCGCTGGCGAGAGCGCCATCCTGAGCAGGCGGCACTCAATGACCGCCGCACTCAGCTCGGGCTCTACGGGCTGACGGTCGATGAGTACGACCATCTCTTCGCCGAGCAAGGCGGGAGGTGCGCGATCTGCGGGATGACATCTGAGCGGCGCCTAGCCGTTGACCACGACCACTCCTGCTGCCCCGGCCAGCGCTCCTGCGGGGCCTGCGTCCGGGGGCTCCTGTGCTTCCGCTGCAACAGCGGGCTCGGCAACTTCGGAGACGACATCGAGGCCTTGGCGTCCGCCATGACCTACCTCAGAAAGGACGGGTAAAGCCATAGCGACCGGTTTCAGGTTTGGAGCCAAGGCCCTGGTCACAGTCAACGCGACTGACCTGAGCGCCTACTGCGACGACGCGGGCCTCGACGTCAGCGTCGACACCGCCGAGACGACCACGTTCAGCGCGACGTGGAAGACGTTCATCGAGGGGCTCGCCTCGTCCAAGTTCACGCTCAAGGGCAACTTCGACCCGACCGTGACCACCGGCCCCGCCGCGGTCCTCACGGGCCTCATCGGCGGCGGCGCCAAGTCCATCGTCTTCAGCCCCGCGGGCACGGCCACGGGCGAGCTCAAGCGGACGGTCTCGGCCATCCTCACGGGCTACACCGAGTCCAGCCCGGTGGGCGGCAAGGTCGGGTTCACGGCCGCGTTCACCGGCACTGGCGCCGTGACCTTCGGTTCGAACTGATAGGAGGAAGCCATGGGTGGCAAGCCGAGTCGCGGCACGCCGAAGGACAAGCGGCTGGGCGACAACCGCCCCAAGCCGTGGGGCAAGTGATGGCGCTCCCGAGCGCCCCGCTCGCGCGGGGCACGGTGGAGGTGGCGGGCGCCAGCGTCGCCATCCGCTCGCTCACGCGGGCGGAGGCGCTCGCGCTCCGCGCCCTCCAGGGCCAGCCCGACGCCGACCGGCAGGGCGAGGTCTTCATGATCTCGCGCGGCTGCGACCTCGGGGAGGCGGAGGCCGCCGAGTGGTGGGACGCGTCCGACCCCATCGCCGTCCAGGACCTCGTCCGCGGCATCGGGATCGTGTCGCGCCTGATGACCGCCGACGGCAAGGCCCCAAACTCGCGGCCGAGCGCGCGTTCGTCGAGGGGGACATAGACGTGGACGACTTCGTGCTCGGCGAGGCGCTGCACAAGTCGCTGGGCGAGGTCCGCGCGATGCCGAACGCGGAGGTCGTCGAGTGGATGGCGTTCTTCGCGTACCGCCGCGCCCGCGAGGAGGTCGAGAAGTGATCCGACCGCAGATCAAGATGGTCGGCCTCGTCGAGCTCAGGACGGCCATGCGGAAGGCCGAGGCCGGGTCGCAGAAGCACCTCCAGGTCCACTTCAAGGAGGTCGCCACGATCGTCGCGTCGGCGATCGCCGGGAAGGTCACGGCCGGGCCCACCGGCCGCGCGGCGGCGTCCGTGCGCGCCCGGGCCACGGCCACCAGCGCCAGCGTCGTCGCGGGCGGCCCCAAGGCTCCCTACTTCCCGTGGCTCGACTTCGGCGGCTCGGTCGGCCGTGGGCACCGGCCGGGAGAGGCGTGGTCGGGCGCCGTCAAGCGGTACAACCCCAAGGGCGGGATCTGGATCTACCCGACCATCGCGGAGATGACAGGCGTCATCGAGCACGCGGCCAGCGAGGGCATCGGCGACGCGCTCGCCGAGGCCGGCTGGGAGCGCGACTGATGGCGGACCGGCGCGAGGTCAAGGTCGACATCCTCGGGGACGCGACCTCCTACAAGAAGGCGATGGCCGAGGCCGAGCACCAGACCGGCAAGTCGGGCTCGATCATGACCGGCATCTTCCAGGGCGTCGGGCAGGCCGCGACCGGGCTGGCCGTCGAGGGCATCGGCAAGGTCATCGGCTTCCTCGGCGAGTCGTCGCAGAAGGCGCGCGAGGACGAGGTCGTCACCTCCCGGCTGACCACCGCGCTCCGCGAGAACGTGAAGGGCTTCACGGGCACCGCCGACGCGATGGACGCCTCGCTCAAGGCCGGGGTGAAGCTCGGCTTCATGGACGACGAGGTCACGGCCTCGCTCGCCAAGCTCGTGCCCGTAACCCACAACGCCGCGCAGGCGCAGAAGGACTCGGCGCTCGCGATGGACGTCGCGCGCCTCCGCGGGGTCGACCTCGCGACGGCCACGGACATCGTCGCCAAGGCGCAGCTGGGCAACGTCGGGGCGCTCCAGCGGATGGGCATCGCGGTGCCCACCGTGACCGCCGCCGTGGACGCGCTGCGGGCGTCCAGCGCGAAGGCCACCCCCGAGCAGATCGCCGCCGCCAAGGCGGCCGACAAGCAGGCCACGGCCACCGCGGCGCTGGCTTCGCTCCAGCAGGCCGCGAACGGCCAGGCGATGGCCTACGCGGGCACGATGCAGGGGTCGATGGCGGTCGCCTCGGCCACCGTCGAGGGGATCCAGCAGAAGCTCGGCACCACGCTCAACCAGATCGTCGCGGCCGTCCTGCCGCCGCTCGTGGCGGGGCTCGGGCAGGTCGCCGACTGGTTCGGCCAGCTCGCCACCGCCGCGCAGCCGTTCGTGGAGCAGGCGGTCCAGCTCGGCGGGCAGGTCATGGCCGCGGTGTCGGCCGGGCTCGCGGAGGTCACAGCGGCCATCCAGCCGATGATGCCGGTCATCCAGCAGCTCGCGGGCGAGTACCTCAAGATGCTCGGCGACGAGTTCCGGCTCGTGGCCGGGTTCATCTCGAGCACGGTGGTCCCGGTCATCACCAACGTCGTGAAGGCGGTCCTGCCGCCACTCACGGCCGCGCTCAAGTGGATCGCCCAGGACGTGCTGCCGGCCCTCGCGGGGGCGTTCCAGCACATCGCGGCGAAGGTCATCCCGCTGGTCACCTCGGGCATCGGGTGGATCACCAAGAACGTCCTCCCGCCGCTCGGCGCCGCGTTCGGGTGGATCGTGAAGAACGTGCTGCCGCCCGTGGTCGCCGCGTTCAAGTGGATCGTGGACAACGTGTTCCCGGCGCTGGCCACCGGGTTCGACCTCCTCACCGACACGGTCATCCCCGCGCTGTCGAACGCCTTCCAGGGCATCGCCAAGGTCATCGGCGGCGTGATGGGCGGCATCGCCGGGACGGTCAAGTCCGTCATCAACGGGGTCATCGGCGGGATCAACGCGCTGATCAGGGCCATCGACTCGGTCAAGTTCAACATCCACATCCCGAACCCGCTCGGCGGCAACTTCGACTTCGGGTTCGCGGGCGTCAACCTCGGGACGATCCCCTACCTCCACTCGGGGGGCATCGTGCCCGGGTCGCCCGGCTCGGACGTCCTGACCGTCCTGCAGGCGGGCGAGCGCGTCACCCCGCGCGGCGCGGCGCCCGGGGTCGTCAACATCAACATCAACGGCGCGCAGGACGTCGGCGCGCTCATGCTCGAGCTCAAGCGCGAGCTGACCCGGACGGGGATGACGTTCGCATGACGACCACCACAAGGAGCCCAGGATGACACAGGCAGTCCTCTACCCGCTCGGCCGCGAGGGCTTCCTCGCCGGCGAGATCGACTGGGACACGGCCACCATCAAGATCGCCCTGTGCAACGGCTACACCTACGACTCCACGGACAAGTTCGTCTCCGACCTCACGGGCGTCACGCAGGCAGCCACGGCGACGCTCGGCACCAAGACCGTCACGCAGGGCGTCGCGGACGCCGCCGACGGCACGTTCGGCACGGTCGCCGCGGGCGCGGCCTGCGACTCGCTGATCATCTACCAGAGCTCGGCGGTCGGCGGCGGCGCGGACGTGGCGGCCACCGCCCAGCGCCTCATCGCCTACATCGACAACGCGACGGGCCTGCCGGTCACCCCGAACGGGGGAGAGATCACCTTCGGCTTCGACAGCGGGGCGACCCGCATCTTCAAGCTGTAGGCCTCGCGGGGAGCGCAGCCCATGACGACGCCGACCGTCCAGGCGACCAACAGCGGCTGGGTCAACGCCACCGCGTCACCGCACACCGTCAACCTGCCCGCGGGCATCGCGGCGGGCGACCGGCTGCTCGTCCTCCTCACGGTCGACTCGAGCGCCACGGCGACGACGCCGACGGGCTGGGCGCTGCTCTCCGGCGCGCCCACGGTCTTCGGCACGAGCAAGCTCCTGACGGGCTTCACGAAGGTCGCCAGCGGCTCTGAGGGCGCGACCCTCAGCGTCACCCTCAGCGGCACCGCGTCGAGCGCCCACACCTCCTACCGGATCTCGGGCGCCTCGTCCTCCGTCGCCCCGGCATTCGGCGCTGCGACCGGGTCGAGCGTGAACCCCGACCCGCCCTCCCTCACGCCGGGGACCACAGACGACTTCCTCTGGATCGCCGTCGAGGCCAACGCCGGGTTCTCAGCCGGCACGCGGCCGACGGGCTACTCGATCCCGGTCGACGGGTGGAGCGCCACGTCCGCCGTGTCGGTCGGGTCGGACCAGAAGTCGACGGCCGCCGCGGCGGCCGAGGACCCGAGCGCCTACACGATCTCGTCCGCCTCCGGCTGGGCGGCGTGGACGGTCGCCATCGCCCCCCCGACGCTCTCCGGCGTCGGGGGCATCGCCAGCGCCGAGGCGTTCGGGGCTGCGTCGGTCACCCCCGGCGCGGTGACGCTCTCCGGCGTCGGGGGCATCGCCAGCGCCGAGGCGTTCGGGGCTGCGTCCGCGGACCACGCCGGGACGCTGCGGGTGCAGATCGACTGGAACGGCGACGGGACGTGGGCGGACATCACGACAAGCATCAGGGCCGGCTCGGGGGTCAAGTGGACGCGCGGGCGGTCGGCCGACTTCTCGGCCGCCGCGACCGGCAGCGCGTCCTTCACCCTCGACAACTCCACGGGCGCCTTCTCGCCCGTCGCCTGCCCGCTCCTGGTCCCCGGCAAGGCCGTGAGGATCACCAGCAACAGCGTCTACGCGCACTTCTACGGCTGGGTGCAGCGGGTCAGCCCGAGCGCGAACTGGACTGTCGAGGTCACGGCCTACGATGCGCTCGGGGCGATGGGCATCGTGGACGTGGCGCTCCCCAAGATGCACCGGACATGGCGCGAGATCCGCGTCGACACGCTCAACGCCTTCGGCGCCGGGTGGCGCAACCTGTGCGACTTCAACCCCTCGTTCGAGACCGACCTGACGGGCTGGACGGGGACCGGCGTGACGCGGGTCACGACGGACCACGCCGGGACGGGCGCGGCCTGCGCCCAGATCGCGGCAGGGTACATCCGGGGCCGCCTCCGCGACGCGCACCTGGCATACGGCGATGTCGTCAACATCAGCTTCGACGCCAAGTGGGTCTCCGGCTCGACGGACGGCACCGTGGGCCTGCTCGCGGCCGACGGCAGCGGCTCATGCACGAGCGACGGCGTGCCGCAGGCGTTCACCTTCCCGGCCTCGTGGACGCGCATGAGCTTCATGCTCATCGTGAGCTCGGGCATCGGCGCCGTCACCGCCTTCGAGGGCGCGCAGGTCAACATCGTGGCCACGGGGACGGCGCTCATCGACAACGTGCAGTGGACCGTCGGCAGGGCCGCGCACGCCTACAGCGCGACCGGCGGCCCCGGGCTCGGCACCATGACGGGCAACCTGCTCCCCGACCCGGGCTTCGAGAACTACAGCCCCGCGGCCACCTGGTCCGCCGGCGCGGCGCCCTTCGCGGCGGCGCCGTACCTCGGCATCACCCGCACCATGGGCACGGACGGCTGGCACGCCAACATCTACCCGTCCGCCTCGGCCAACAGCGGGAGCCAGTACAGCTTCGGCACGCGCACGTTCTTCGCCAACGAGGCCTACACGTTCGCGGCGAGGATCATGCTCGGGACCGGCGGCCCCGAGACGTGGCGGGTCGGCATCGGCTCGACCGGCACGCCGTCTGACGCGGCGAGCGCGTCCGCCGCGGTCGACGCGACGGGATGGGTCGAGGTGTCCGGGACCTGGACGCCCACCGCGAACCGGGCGGACGTGGCGCTCTACATATGCATCCCCGCAGGAGGGACCCCCGGCAACGCCCTGCTGGTGGAATGGGCGATGGTCTACCCCGGCGCGGCGCTCCTGCCGTTCGAGCCGGCGTTCGCCCAGCTCGACGCCGAGCCATGGCACGCCGTGGACAACGCCAGCACCGGGTCCGCCAAGTCCATCCTCGAGGCCGTCAACGCGGTCAGCCAGACGCGCCACTGGGTGGACCCGGTGCTCGACAGCCCCTACTTCCGCTACCGCGCCCGGAGCTATGCCAACCTCGCGGGCAAGTCCGCCGCCGCCGTCATCGACAACACCATGTCCGGCTTCGACAGCCTCGACATCGACCGGCAGGCCATCATCAACACGCAGCGGGTCACCCCCGGCACCGTGCAGGTCAACACCTCGACCGGCGGCACCACGTCGGTCACCAGCCGCCCCGGCATCGCCTACGCCTCCGACGCGGACAGCGTGGACGCCCACGGCAGGAGCGACGGGAGCGATATCTCGTCGCCGCTGCTGGAGAACGTGTCGGGCAGCGGAGACCCCTGCCCGCCGATCGCCGCCGCGGTCATCGCGCTCTACAAGGACGCGCACACCCGACCCGCCATGACGCTGCGCAACCAGCTGCCGCTCCAGCAGACCCTCGGGCTGGACGACATGGTCACTGTCGCCGTCGACAGGTACGGGATCTCGATCCCGGCCCGCGACTATCTCGTCTGCCGCATCGACGCCACCGTCTCGGTCGGCGGCGCGCTATGGGAGACCGTCTACACCCTCGAGGAGTACGCCTTCTGAGGGCGCGGGCTAGCGCGCGAACAGCAGCAGCGGGACGACGACGACGAGGGCTAGTAGCGGTACAGGCTCGCCACGAACGGCGTCCGGTTGAACATCAGGATCGCCAGCGGCAGCCCGACGACCGTCAGGTTGAGCACCCATGCCGCGATCATCCAGAGCGCCGACGCCCAGAACCCGACCACGACGAACCACAGGCCACGGAAGTACCACGCGACCTGATGGCGACCGCCCTCGGCGACGACGGTGCGGCCCTCGGCGTCCTGCCCGAGCGCCCACTCCCGGCTCCGCGGGCGCAGCGTCAGCACGGTCGGCAGCCGATTGATGAGCCAGATCCCGAGCGGGAACCCGACCATGCTGGCGAGGGAGGCCCAGGCGAGGACCACGACGACCCCGGAGAGCCACCAGCCGACGAACAGCCACCACACCGCCCGCACGGCGATGTTCGGCCCCGACTTGTGCTGGATGACGATGGTCTGCTGCACCTGACCCCACCTTCCTGTTGACCGCGCGCACCGCGCATAAGCCGCGCGTTAGCCGCGCTGGACACACTACCTGTCACGGCCGCCGTCCACGATGGCCGCGCCGGGCCCCCTCCGGCAGCCGACAGGCAGCATGGGAATGAGGGGTGCATGGGATGACCGACTCGTTCGTCGAGGCTCGGGATCGCGCGGTCACTCGCGTCCTGCTCCGGCTGCGCGAGGAAGTCGCGCAGGCGACGGAGCGGGCGTACCGGGACCTTGACGCGCTCGGCGTCGGCCTTCCTGATCCCCCGACTCCACCGTGTCGAGCACCAGGTACTCGGCCAGCGGGTAGGCGGGGATCTCGGGCGGGTCGACCAGCATCCCGGGCCTGACCCCGAGCGCCCGCGCGAGCGGGCCCACGTCGAGGGCGCTCGGGACGGTCTGACCACGGGCCCACCGCGCGATCGTCTCACGCGACCGCGCAGGTTCCATGCGCGAGGCGATCTGGTCAGCCGTGCGCCCATTCATGGCCGTGCGGATGGCGAAGGCGAGCGCGGTCGCGTCGCTCGCTGTCAGGGATCGTGTCCATGCCGCAGACCGTAGCCCGGCCCGGTAACCGCACGACGGGCAACGTTGGCAAGACGACGGGCCTCCGCCAGTCATGCACCGAATCTGCCCACAAATCCATGCTTGCCATTGCTGCAACAGTGTTGTAGTATCCGGGCATGAAGCGCAAGAGCACAACGACGGAACTGGTGACCACGAGCACCACGGAGCGGGACGAACGCATCCGGTCGCTCTACATCGAAGGGCGCCACTCGGACCGTGAGATCGGGCTGGCGCTGGGCCTTCACCGGGTCACGGTGACGAAGCGCCGTCTCGCGCTCGGGATCACCGCGGCGGATCGCCCGGCGGCCGTCGCATGAAGCTCACCGATCGCCAGCTCGACACCGTCCGCCGCCTGCTGCGCCGCGCCCGCGAGCGCGGCGACCTCGTGGCGATCGTGATGCTCGAGCAGCGACTGTGGCGGGACCTGCGGCCGTGACCCCCCGCCGCTGTGCCGAGCCGGGCTGCCAACGCGAGCCCGCCCCGTCGGTGGACGGCGTGACGCTGCACGCCTACTGCTCGGCCCACGAGCGCGCGGCCCTCACGGCGATGTTCGGGAGGCGCAAGCCGTGAAGCTCACCTTCAACTCCGCCGTGGCCGCCGTCGGCGGCCTCGTGCTCGCCGGGCTGCTCGTGCCGAGCGTCATGGCGGACGGCTATGTCGCCTCGACGTGGACCGGCGCGTGGGGCGCTCCGTCCCTCAGCGTGTCGGCGACCTGCCGGAGCACGGGGCGGCAGGCCGTGTGGGCGGCCGAGACGGGGACGCGGTTCCTCGACATCGTCCAGGTCGGCGTGAGGGGCGGGCGCTGGTTCGCCGCGTGGGGGAACGGCGTCCCCAACGGCGCCGGGTCGTCCTACGCGGAGCGCGACCTCGGCCGGGCGACCACAGGCTGGCACGCCTACCGCGTGTCGCTGGCGTCGCACGTCTGGTCCCTCTCGATCGACGGCCGCGTGCGCGTCCGCGTCGCCGACACGTTCCGCCACTGGCTCCTGCGGTCATCGCAGGTCATGGCCGAGGGCGACCTGCCCTTCGGCCACGCAATGTGCCGCTACTCGCTGCGCAACGCGCACACGGGCGGCTACGGCCCGCAGCCGCCAACGCTGCGGATCGGGATCGGCTGGTGGTCCGTGTGAAGGCGTCCACCGAGGCCGTCGGCCGCCTGCTCGCCGCCCGCGGCGCGGACGGGGTCACCGACGCCCTGGCCCGCGAGCAGCTCCACCAGACCCGCATCGCCGCGCGCGTGTGGGAGCTCGTCAACTGGCACGGCTGGGTCATCGACAGCGAGAAGCGCGCCATGACCGGCGACGGAACGCCCTACTCGGTCTACACGCTGGTCTCGCGTCCCGAGCCGTCCGTGTTCGCGGGCAGCCCCGTCGGGAAGCCGCGGCCTTGCCCGAGCTGTCGCCAGCCGCACGAGGCGGGCCGCACCTGCTCGTGGGAGCCCGCCACCGCATAGCACCGCCTCCCGCCCACAGTCCCG
>JAJZRG010000049.1 GCA_021802825.1 Chloroflexota bacterium | reverse complement strand
TACATCCCGGCCGGCGCCGTCCGCCCGAGCGACCCCGAGGAGGAGGTGTCAGCGGCCTGATCCGTCGTCATCGCGGAAGGGTGTTTCCACTCAACTTGACGAGGGCTCTTGGCGAGCGCCAACGCCTACAAGCTCATCCACCAGGCCCAGACGGCTGATGTCGGCGGATGCGCCGGACGTCGGGCCGGGCAGTCCCGAGCCTCAGAGGTTGGGTCCGTCTTGGTCCGGTCAGCCCGCGCGAACGAGCATGCTCACGGTGCTCCATAGGCCGAGCGCGAGAAGGACTGCCGCGATCGCCCACAGCACAACTCTGCGGACGAGTGAGTTGGCAAGGTCTCCAACGACCTCGCGGTCGCTCGTCAGAAGGATCAGAAACGTCAACGGCACCACGAGGACCAGCACATTCAAAACCATCGCGTTCACCACGACCGCGACGAGGTCGGTGGCCACAAGAGCCACGATGGCGGCCGGGATGATCTCGATCAGGTAGAGCCCGTAGAAGAGCGGAGCCTTCCGAGGACTGAGGTTCAGGCTCCTCGGCCACTGGAAGAGTTCGGCCCACGCCCAGGCGGACGAGAGCGAAATGACAATCGCTGCGAGCAAACCGGAGCCGACCATGCCCACGGCGATCAGGCCCGCGCCGCCACCGACGGCCAGGCCGGCAAGTCCGGCCGGGAGGACCATGCCGCCCGCCGAGAGAGACGAGCCGGCCCCAACCGCCGTGGCGGCGGCCGCCGCGACGACCACGGCAGCCATGAGGATCTGGCTGACGGCGGCGCCGACCAATGTCTCGAGTCGAGCCGCGCCGAGGTCTTGTCGACCGAGCCCCTTGTCGACGGTCGCCGCCTGCTGGTAGAAGAGCATCCACGGCATGATCACAGCGCCGGTCGTCGCCACCACGAGCTGCAGATACCCGTCGCCGCGACCGACCTGGCCCGCGGGCCCGAATCCAGCGAGCACGGAGCCGGGGTCAGGACGGGCCGCCAGGGCAAGCGCGACGAACGCAAAGAGTCCGAGCGACAACACGAGCACGAGCCGCTCGAACCGCGCGTAGCTGCCGGTCAGAACGACGGCCGAGTGAAAGACGAGCGCGCCAAGCACCACCGCCGGGGCTGGGACACCGACGATGCTGGCCCCGAGGACGATACCGGCGAACTCAGCCACGTAGGCGACCATATCGATCGACACCATCGACAATACCGCGACGGCCCCCCAGCGCATCCCATAGCGCTCGCGAATCAGTTCGGCGTGGCCCAGGCCGGTCACAACCGCAAGGCGTGAGGTCATCTCCTGGACCAGGTAGAGCACCGGGACGAGGACGAGCAGCGGCAGGAGCATCGCATACCCGAACGAGCTGCCGGCTTGGGCGGCCGTTATCACGGACGCGGCATCGACATCCGCGATCATCACGATCCAGGCTGGGCCCAGGACCCGGAGCACGTGGGCGGCGCGGCGCGCGATTGCGGCGCCAAAGGGGTCTGAGAGGGACGCGGCCACGAGTGCACCATTCAATACAGCCTGCAGAGACTCAGCAGGACGACTTGATGCCGACTCTCAAGTCTTCCGACCTCGCCGTGACGTGCTGAACGACCTATCGACGCATGGCCGAGGGACCATCGTGACCCTGCCGCCGGCCACCCCAACATCGTGGATGCAGTGTCGGGCGGTTCCTTGACCCTTTCTTGAGGCACCCTTGCCCCCGTCTCCATGGCGTTCGGAGGGGCTCTGCAGAAAGATGAGTAGCGCCGTTGCCGACCTCGCGATGAAGTCGCGACGGCCACCGTTGCAGGACCACCATGCTCGAAGCCACGGACCAGCCGGTCTCCGACCACCCCGCCTTCCCGGGCGATGCCGCGGTGCTCGCGCCACGTGGCGTCCCGCGCATCCTGGTGGTGGACGACGAGCCGCCCATTGCGGAGCTCGTTGTCGGGTACGTGGAACGCGAGGGCTGGCAGGCTCGGACGGTTGGCGATGGCATCTCCGCCGTGTCCGCGGTGCGCGACTTTTGGCCGGATGTCGTGGTGCTGGACCTCATGCTCCCCGGGCTGGACGGGATCGAGGTGTGCAAGCAGATCCGCGGCTTCTCAGACGCGTACGTCCTGATGCTGACCGCCCGGAGCGAGGAGGTCGACCGCATCGTCGGCCTCACCGTGGGGGCAGACGACTACCTGGCGAAGCCGTTCTCGCCGCGCGAGCTGGTCGCCCGGATCAAGGCCCTCCTCAGGAGGCCGCGGTCGACGGCCTCTGCCGCGGGCGCCCGCGAGGCCTCTCCGCCCGGCCTTGCGGTGGACGAGGCGCGACGCTCTGTGAGGGTCGACGGCCGGGAGGTGGAGCTGACGGCCACCGAGTTCGACGTCCTCGTGGCGCTCGCGCGGCTGCCCGGGATCGTTCTCTCCCGAGCGCGGCTGTTCGAGGTGGTCTGGGGCGGGGACAACTTCGCGGACGACCACTTGGTCGACGTCCACATCGCGAACATCCGCCGGAAGCTCGGCGACGATGCTGCCGATCCGCGCTTCATCGACACCGTCCGGGGCGTCGGCTACCGGCTCCGCGAGTCGCAGTGACGATTCCGCGCTCGCTCCGCGCCCGGCTCCTCGCGGCGTTCGTGGCCGTGGCTGCCGCCGCGCTCGGGACCGTCGGAGCCGCAGTCCTGCTCGTGGGGCCCCACTACTTCTCGGAGGCGATGGGCCATGTCCCGGGCGACCCGATGGGCCAGGCCATGGCGATGGCGACCCAGATGGCATTCGTCGACGCGATGCGACGGGCGCTCCTGGCCGCCACCGTTATCGCGCTCGTGACCGCGGCCGCCGTGAGCCTCGCGGTGGCCGCCCGGATCGCTCGCCCCGTCACGCGCCTGGCCGAGGCGTCGCGGCGGATCGCCGCCGGCCACTACGCCGAGCGGGTCGAGACCGACGAGCCGGGCGAGATCGCCGAGCTTGCTGCGTCGTTCAACGAGATGGCCGCGTCCCTCGAGGCCACCGAGCGCAGGCGGCTCCAGCTCGTGGGCGACGTCGCCCACGAGCTGCGTACGCCGCTGGCGACGCTCGACGGCTACCTCGAGGGGCTCGAGGACGGCGTGGTGACCCCGAGCGCCCAGACGTGGCATCTCCTCCGCGCGGAGACCTCCCGGCTCACGCGGATGGTCAACGAGCTCGCCGAGCTGTGGCGGGCCGAGGCGCACCAGCTCCCACTCCACACCGAGGAGGTCGACGCGGCCGAGGTCGCCCGAGAGGTGGCCGCCCGCTTCGCGCCACAGGCCGACGCGCGCGGCATCGAGCTGTCGGCACCAACGCGGCAGGTTGTTGTGCTCGCGGACCGCGACCGGGTCGCGCAGATCGTGTCGAACTACGTGTCGAATGCGCTCCGACATGCGCCTGACGGCTCCTCGATCCACATCGCGGCGAGCGCGACATCCGAAGGCGGCCGACTCTGGGTGACCGACCACGGCCAGGGGCTCGCGCCGGACCAGCTGGAGGCGGTCTTCGAGCGCTTCTACCGCGTCGACTCAGCCCGCACGCGCGCCGACGGCGGGGCCGGTATCGGCCTCGCCATCGTTCGGGCCCTCGCCGACGCCATGGGGGGCCGCGCGTGGGCGGAGAGCGCGGGAATCGGCACGGGAGCGACCTTCCTCCTCGAGCTCCCGGCGTCTTGAGAAGTCCGGGGAGCGGCTCGATTCGCTTGACCGAGTCTTGACCAAGACCTGACCGGGCGCCCATCGACGGTCCGATCGGACGGTCCGATCATGAGACGGTCCGTTCCGGGCGGATCTTCGGGTAACAGAGTGGCCGCCCGCACTGGGCGACAGGAGTTCGATGTGGGCGTTGCGCTCGGTTCCATCCGCGGTTCGCGGCCGATCGCCGGCCGCCTCCAGACCGTCCTGGTGCTGGGCGCGACCATCGCGGCCATCGGCGCCCTCACGTGGTACATCGGCCAGTCCGACGACGGGATCACCTCGGTCGACATTCGGGCCGCGAGCGGGATCACGCCGCCGACGGTCGGCAAGTCGCCGACGCCGTTCACCGGGGTCGCCTACGACGGGTCCACGATCTCGCTCTCCGACTACGCCGGCAAGCCGCTGTGGCTCAACTTCGGCGCGTCGTGGTGCCGCGACTGCCGCGCGGAGGCGGCGGACTTCGAGGCCACCTACGAGAAGTACCGTGGCAGGGGGCTCAACGTGCTCGCCGTCTTCATCAGCGAGCCCCCGACGGACGTCAAGGCCTACGCCCAGCGCGCCGGGCTCACGTTCCCCATCGTGGTCGACCCGGGCGACAAGATCGCCAGCGCGTACTCCCTGGTGGGGATCCCGACGCACATCCTCATCGGGAGCGACGGGACCATCAAGGACATCAAGATCGGCGCCCTGTCGCCGGACGACATGGAGAAGGCCGTCGCCACCATCCTGCCCTGACCGATCGACCCCTCCCGCCAGACAAGGTTCCCATGAAGTCCCACAGCGCAGACCACACCGATGCCTTCGCCACGCGGGCCGTGCGCGTCGGCGCCGAGCCCGACGAGGCCACCGGCGCCGTTGCCCCGCCCATCTACCAGACGTCCACCTACGCCCAGGACGGCGTGGCTCGGCCTCGGCGCGGCTACGAGTACGCCCGCTCCCAGAACCCGACCCGGGAGCGCCTCGAGCGCGCCGTCGCGGACCTGGAGGGCGGCCGCCACGGGATCGCGTTCGCGTCGGGCTCGGCGGCCACGGCGGCCATCGCCCAGCTCGCGGGTCCGGGCAGCGAGATCATCGTGGGCGACGACGTATACGGGGGAACCTTCCGGTACCTCGAGCGAGTGCACCATGCCGGGGGTGGCGCGCACGCGACGTACATCGACCTCGCCGCTGGCGGCATCGCGGCCCTGAGCACAGTGGTGGACGAGCGGACCCGGCTCGTCTGGGTCGAGACGCCGTCCAACCCGCTGCTCAAGGTCGTCGACATCGCGAGCGTCGCCTCGTTCGTCAGCGACCGCGGCGTGGGCCGGCCCGACCGGCCGAGGCTGGTCGTCGACAACACGTTCGCCTCGCCGGCGTTGCAGCGCCCCCTAGCGCTCGGCGCGGACGTTGTCCTGCACTCCGCCACGAAGTACCTGGGAGGCCACTCAGACGTGGTCCTGGGGGTGGTCGTGGTGAGCGATGACGACCTCGCGGAACGCCTGCGGTTCCTTCAGAACGCCATGGGCGCCGTTCCCGGGCCGTTCGACTGCTTCCTCGTCTTGCGGGGGCTCCGGACGCTGCCGCTGCGGATGGCTCGCCACTCCGCAAACGCTGGTCTCGTGGCGGATCTCCTCGCTGGGCGCGCGGACGTCGCATGGGTCGGCTATCCGGGGCTCCGCGACGGGCCGCACGCACACCCGGGCGCCGCCACGGCCGCACGCCAGATGCGCCACGCGGAGACCGGCGAGCCTGCGTTTGGCGGAATGGTGTCGTTCATCCCCGCCCCGGGCGGCCGCGCGGGCAGGTCGTCGGCGGACCGGGCCATCGCGTTCTGCGAGGGGACCCGCCTGTTCACGCTCGCCGAGTCGCTCGGCGGGGTCGAGTCGCTGGTCGAAGTGCCGGCCGCGATGACCCACATGTCCGTCGCAACGTCGCCGCTGGCCGTCGACCCAGGCCTGGTGCGCCTATCGGTGGGCATCGAATCACCCGACGACTTGCTTGCGGACATCGCGGCCGCGCTCGACCGCGCCTGAGTTCGGCGGCAAGTGTAGGAAAAGGCTGCTAGATCGAGGCGGACGGCCTACCCGGTTGCCTCCGGTCGTCGCAACACGTAGTGTCGCGGAGTGGCTGAACGACGGAGGGGCGCTCCCTCGCGCACCCTGCTGGCGGCCCTCGCCCTGGCCGCCGCGTCCGCGCTGCTCGGGGCCACGCCCGCGTCCGGGGCGGTCAACGCCCGCCTCCTCCCAGCAACGGCGGCGCCCGGCGACGCCGTGGAGGTCCGCACCGCGCCCGCAGGGCTCTACTCCAGCCTGGCATCGGGGGGACCGGTCCCCGTCTTCCTCCAGCCGACCTCGGACGCCGCGGGCAACCGGTGCGAGTCGCCGGTCGGCACCATGGCGTGGAGCGGCGGCGACGGGTCGGCGACGTTCAGGGTCCCCAACCTCGCCGCAGGCTCCTACTGGGTCCTTGCCGAGGTCGAGGGGTCGTGCTGGCGCTTCGGGGACGCGGACTCGAGGGGGCTCCTCGTCCTGACCGTCGTCCCGGCCAGCGGGCTGACCGGTCCGGCGCTCGCAGCCCTCGCCGTCGTCGCCCTCATGTTCGCGGCGTCAGTGCTGTGGGTGCGCCGGAAGCGCCAGCGCGCGAGGTCGCGCTGACCCGCCTCGGTTGGTCCCACGACCGGATGCCCGGTCTTGACTTGAGGGCGTGGTCGCAGGACCCTTGCCCCAGGAGGAAGGGAGACATGCGCGTCAGGCCCCTTCTCGCGCTCGCGGCCGCCAGCCTCGCCGCTGCCTGTGCCGCCCCGCCTCCGCCCAGCCCGGTCGCGACCGCCCCGCCGGCCAAGACCGGCGAGCGGCCGGCGGCTTCCTGCGACGCGCGCACCTGGCCCCGGACCGCGGTCACGTGCGTGCAGGCGCGCGACTCGGCGAGCCTGCCGGGAGGCTCCGGCGGCGAGGCGCTCATCTGGCTGACCACCCTCGGAGCGGTCGATGCGGCCTTCCACCCCGCGCGGCAGACGGCCGCCACCCCGACCGACGCATCCACCCCCGTCTGGGTCTTCGTGCTCGGGGCGAACCCCGGCGCCGGCCGGCTGCTGTGGGTGACGGACGCCACGAGTGCCGGCACGGCGACGGGCGACTTCGTCTACCTCTACCGCTGGGACGAGCTCGGGTCGCCTGCGCTCCCTGCCGTCATGCCGCCGATCGCGACGGCCGCCGTCCCGTAGGTCCCGCGAGCGCCCGCGGTGGCGACGCCCGCCGCGCGACGACCTTGCGAGGGGTGTAGAACGTGATGGTGTCAGAAGGGCGTTTATCGGGGCCTCGAGTCACCCTGGCGGCAGTGCTCGGGGCCGTTCTGCTCTGCGGTGCCTGCGGCGCGCCCGCGCCGTCCGTCGCGCCCGCGGCCGCGTCGGCGCCGTCCGTCGCAGGCCCGACGCCCCGACCCGCCGCGCCGAGCGCCGTCCAGGGTGCCGACGCTCCTTCGCCGCCCGGCGACGCGTTTCGGGTCAGCGCCGAGGAGGCCGCCGCCGTCTCGACCGTCGAGCGGCTCACAAGCTCGATCAACACCGGGGACGCGGGCGCGGCGGAGGCTCTCGTCGCGCAGGGCGCCGAGGGCAGCGACTGCGACTACGCTCGTCGCGCCGTCGTCGTCCCCACCGGGAAGCCCGAGGTCGTGCGGTGGCTGAGGGCGGGGATCGCGGACCACGAGCGCCTGGCCGTCGGGAGCATCTTCAACGAGAGCCCCATCTTCACCCCGGTCCTCGGCGTCGATTCGCCCGTCGCTCGAGCGACACGCTCGCGCGGCTCGGGTTCCCCGGCGGGGTGGTGCCGGGCACCATCGCGAAGGTCGTGCTGACGCCCGACCTGTCGCAGGTTTCGGGCCTCAACCTCGCGCCTGGTGGTGCGGACGCGAGCACGATCGCCCAGGCGTGCACTCCCGCGTGAGGCGTCAGGAAGGTGGAGTCCGCCGGTCAGGCGCCAATCGAGGCGGCAGGGACCATGGTGGGACCCGTGCCCATTCCGCGTTCGGACTGACGCGCATCGCGCAGTTCCTGCCACAGGACGAAGGTGCGATTTAGCATCACCGCGCCCACACGTGCTGCCGAACTCAACCGCGCCTGAGCCGAGCGCGCGCCTGAGCCGGTGCCCGCCAACGCGGCGGGCAGGCGGCCGGTCCTCTCAGGCCTGGCTCAGCGGGAACTCAGCGTGCGGGCGCCTCCTGTGCCGCGCGGCGTCCCGTGGCATCGGGAGCGAGGTGTCGCGCCGGCGGACGCGCAGGCGCTAGAGCGCGATGCCGCGGGCGCCGCGGTCGCCTCGGCGATCGCGGCTCACGAGGCAGTAATCTCCAGATAGTCCGAGGAGTCTTCCGATCGTCTTCCTGGCCATCCTCCCGTTCTTCTCCACGCTGGGAGGGGGCGTCGCGGCGCTCAGGCTCCGCCATCGCCTCCATCCGTTCATGGCGTTCGCCTCGGGCGTCGTCGTTGCCACGGCCGTGGCCGACCTACTGCCGGAGGCCCACACGCTTGTCGGGGCGGAACGGGTCCTCGACGTGGGACTCGTGGCCCTGGCCGGCTACCTCGCCTTCGCCTTCATCGAGGCGTTCATCCACCAGACAAGCTTCGAGCACGCGGAGCCCGGGGAGTCCGTGGGGCCGAGGCGGCGCCGTCTGCTCGCGGTCCTCCCGCCGGCCAGCCTGATCCTCCACAGCACGCTCGACGGGGTCGCCATCGGCTTCGGCTTCGTGGCCGGGGAGCGGGTCGGGATCCTCGTCCTGCTCGCGGTGCTCGCCCACGACTTCGCCGACGGCATCAACGTCGTGACGCTGGCACTCGAAGCGTCGCGCGGAGTCCCAATCGCCATCGCATTCCTACTCGCGGACGCTGCGGCTCCCGTGGCGGGCGCGGCGCTCAGCCGCCTGGTGTCGATCGAGCCGGCAACGCTCGGCCTCCTCCTCGCGTGGTTCTCCGGCGTCTTCATCGCGATCGGTGC
Organism: Chloroflexota bacterium; assembly: GCA_021802825.1. Classification (GTDB taxonomy): domain Bacteria; phylum Chloroflexota; class Limnocylindria; order Limnocylindrales; family CSP1-4; genus CAIXZV01. Next base: position 17,524 of record JAJZRG010000049.1, on the reverse strand, counting down.
CGGCCACCTGCTGCCGGAGGCCCAACACCACGACCGCCTTGGCGCGCCGCGGCTGGTCGCAATTGCCGGGCTCGGGGCGGTGGTCGTGCTCGCGGTGCGGGCGCTCGTCGGCTGAGGAAGAAGGGCGTGGCGCGCGACGGTCGCCGCCCCGGACAGGTCCTACATGACCCGGTCCGCGATGGCGCAGGCCGCCCGTGCCTTCCGGAGCTCGCGCCACAGGATGGCGACGCCGAGAGCGTTCATCGCGAGCCCTAGGACGAGCAGCGGCAGCTTGTAGGCGTCGAGGAAGACGGCGGCCGCCGACACGCCGATGAGGGGCAGGACGTCGGCGACGTGGTGGGCGCAGCAGGCGAGCATGGCCGCGGTGCTGGTGCCCGTGCTCGCGGCGGTCATGGCTGCCCCGCGCCGGTGGCGCGCCGCCGTCCGACGCAACTCTAGGAAGAGCGCGATCTGCGTCCCGAAGCCGAGGGTCACGGCGAGTACGAACGGGGCGTCGGCGGCGAACTGCTCGAGCGCGTGCGCCGGACCCTGGGCGAGCATGATGATCCCGAGGTACCAGCCCAGGAGCGCGATTCCGCCCACGGCGCCGGCCGCTGCCGACCGCCAGCCGACCACGCCCGACTGCCGGATGCCCGGCGCCCATGCGGTCATGCCCGAACCTCCCATCGCAGGACACGCTCGGGAACGCCCCCCACGTTCTGGAGCACGAGCTCGACCCACGAGGCGCCATTGATGACCCCGGAGGCATCCCCGGTGAAGGTCAGCTGGCCCGACCGATGATGGCCCCCGGCGGGAGCGGCCCACGTCGCCCCAGAGATCGGCTGGCCGCGGTCGCTGCGCAGGACCGCCGCGGTCAGGTCGGTGGCGTCGAGGGATCCCGAGTGCGTGTCCATCGTCACCTCGAAGACGGCGCCGGCGTCCGGGCCGCCCCACGTGGCTGTGACGGTGACGCCGTTCGCCTCGCTGACCTGCTGGGCCGCGGCGACAGCGCTCGCCGGAGCACCGGCCGAGGTCGTCCCGGCAGGGCTCGGGGAGGCGGGCGTGGCGCCGGTCCCCGTTGCGGCGCTGGCGGGCGAGCAGGCGGCGGCGGCCGAGGAGGACAGGAGGAACAGAGCGAAAAGCTGTGTCTTCATGGCACCGAGCGTGGTCGTAGGAACTGAGAGCCGGCTGAGCTCCCCGTGAGAACTGCTCGGAGCACGCCTCGGGCCACGCGTGGCGCAGTCACCTGAACCTCCCGGTCGAGCCCAGCCGGTTACGTCGCGACCGCCTATCCCATAGCCAGTCGCAGTGGGGCGAACCGGTGCGCGAGCCCCGACTCCTCCAGCTTCTCGTCGAGACCGAGGGTCTTGCCGGCCGACGCGTACGCCACGATCGCCGAGAGGATCATGTACACGAACTGCTGGTTCACGGGCCCGTACTCGAAGTCCCATGCCGCGAGCCAGAACAGGAACATCATGATCGCGCCTAGCGCGCCGGCAAGTCGGGTGGCGAGGCCGAGGACGAGCGCGATGCCGATCGCGACCTCGCCGAACACGACGAGGAAATTGATGAGCCCTAGGAGCCCGGGGTCGGCGGCGAGGCCGCCCCAGAAGCCCTGGATCGGGTTGTGACTCATCGGGTCCGGGAGGCCGGTCATGTTGGGGATCGTGCCGCCCGTCCCGAACTTGAGGAAGCCGGCCGCTGTCCACGGCGCGCCGGCGCCCGCGAAGTCGAAGACCTTCTCCAGCCCCGCGTACAGGAACCCTGCCCCGACCGCGATCCGGAGGAGCGCGAGCCCTCGAGCCCGCCGCTGGTCGAGCTTGTCCACGATGTCCACCTCCGTGGCGAATGCCGAGCGGAGCACGGAGCCCCTCGCTCGCGTCACGGGCCGAGCATCCGAAGTGCGGCTGAGCCAGGCGTGAGTTGCCGCTGAGAACACGAATCTCTCCGCCGCGCTCCATGTTCACAACCGTCGTTCATGCCGATCTCACGCTGGGCTCAGGCGACGGCAGAGACTCCCGTTCATGAACACGACTGGGCGCGCGGCATTCAACCGGAGGCTCGTGGCCGCCGGGCTGTTCGTCGTCGTGGGAGGCGGCTTCATCGCGGTCGCGGCCGCGACCGGGCGGGACGGGGCGCCATCGACGGTCGAGCTCCGGGACTTCCGCTTCGAGCCGAACCGGATCGACGCCAAGGTCGGGCAGCCGCTCACGGTCACGCTCCGCAACGACGGCACCGAGGCGCACGACCTCAACTTCCCCTCGCTGCACATGCCGGGCCTCGGCGGCGTGGAGGCGATCCTGCAGCCCGGCGAGACGCGACAGGTCACCCTCCGCTTCGATCAGCCCGGCGAGCACACGTTCATCTGCACGCTGCCGGGGCATGCCGCGGCCGGCATGACGGGTGCCGTGTTCGTGCGGCCCTAGCGCAGTGCGGCCCGACGTCGTCGAACCGCCGGTCCGGTCGTCGGCGGCCGCCTCGCTCGACGGCCATGTGCTCGACGCCACGGCCCTGTCGATGCTGGCGCGCCTGTGCGCGCGCGATGTCGCAGTCCCGCTCAGGCGGGCAACCCACGGCATCACGCCCGTCGGCGCCGTGGACCTCGGACCCCGCCGAATCCCCGTCCTGGTGCATGACGGCGCGGGGAGACTCCTGGGCGTCGCGGGCCCGCGCCAGCTCGACGGCGTCGGCCCACGACCCCTCGCCGCCGTCGACGCGATGATCCCGCTCCACCGGCTCGAGATCGCCGGCGGCGGCGACTGCGCGACGGTTCTCGAAACTCCGCTCGAGCGGGACGGGTTCGCGCTTGTGCTTTGGCGCGGGCGCCTGCTCGCCGCCGAGCTCGACGATGTCGGACGCCAGGCGCGCGTCTTCGGCTTGCTGGCAGCATGGGGTCGCGCCCGGTTCGGCTGAGGTCAGTCGCCCGCAACCACGTGGTCAGAGTCGCGCGGTCGCAACGGGCCACCCAAGCTTCTCAGCCGGGCATTACCGACGCCTCATCCGGCGTTCATCTGGCCCGGCGATCGTGGCGGCCATGGACATCCTCGGCTACGTGCTCATCGCCATCCTCGCGCTTGTCGTGCTCGACGTGGTCGTCGCCGGTGGCGCTGTGACGGCGACGTGCGCCGGAGCCGTCATGGGCCTCGTTGCGCATCCGGCCACCTGGATGGTGGTGCTGCTCCTGGCGGTGATCCTCGTCGCCGGGTTCGGAGCGGTCGCATGGCGGTGATCGGAGGCCGCCGCGAGGAACCGCCCGCCCACGCGCAAACCGTGGAGATCGTCGTCGCCAACGGGTACCACCCTGCAATCGTCGAGGTCGCGGCAGACGTGCCCCTCCGGCTCGCCTTCCGCCGGATTGACGCGCACGAGTGCTCGGACCGCGTCGTGTTCTCGGAGCCACGGCTCGTCCGGCACCTGGCGCCCGGCGCGGTGACGGTGGTCGACCTCCCCGCTGCGGGGCCAGGTGAAGTCCGGTTCACGTGCGGCATGGGGCGCTATCGGGGGCGCATCGTCCGACGCGCGGGTTCTGGCCGCCACGGCGAGGGCGGTCGTGGCCGACCTGCTTGGCCGTGGGCGATCCTCATGTCGGCACTCGGCCTCCTGCTTGGTGCGTCGGTGCTCGCCGACGCACCGGTCCCTGCAACCTGGCTTCTTGCAACCCTGGTGAGCCTGTTCACGGCCGTGCTCTGCCTCCGGACCTTTGCAGTGCCGCGCGCCACGATCAACCGTCACTGAGGCCCGCCGTGCCCTTCGTCATCGACATCAACCCGGTCGCCTTCAGCATCGCTGGCGTGGACGTCCGCTGGTACGGGCTGACGCTTGTGCTCGCGATGCTCGTCGCCTACGCGATCGCGGACCACGAGGCGCGCCGGCGACGGCTCCCGGCCGGGATCGTCGCGGACGCCGTGATCTGGGTCGCGGTGGCCGCACTTGCCGGCGGCCGCCTGCTCTTCGTCCTCCAGAACGGCCTGCCGGACTTGGCGGAGCACCCGGCGCACATCTTCATGGTGTGGACGGGCGGCCTCTCGTTCTACGGGGGTCTGATCGCTGGCCTGCTCGCCATCGTCGTCCTCGCCCGCCGGCGAGGCGTCAACTGGCTGACCGCGCTCGACGTGGCCGCGCCCGCGGCCGCCATCGGCCAGGCCATCGGCCACATCGGCTGCCTCATCGGCGGGGACTCAGCCGGCATCGCCACGACCCTCCCTTGGGCCGTGATCTACCGCAACCCGGCGGCGATGGCGCCGCTGGACACGCCGCTCCACCCGACGCAGGCCTATGAGGCGATCGCGCTCCTCGGCCTGTTCCTCGTCCTGTGGGCGCTCCGCCGCCGCTCGTTCATGGTGCCGGGCGCCCTGGCCGCCGCCTACCTCGGCGGCCTCGCGGCCATCCGTTTCGCGCTGTTCTTCCTGCGCGACGAGCCGAGCGTCCTGTTCGGACTCAAGACGGCCCAGCTGATCGGGATCGCGATCGGCATCGCCGCCGTCGGCCTCGCCGTCGTGGCGAGGCGTCGCGCCCGTCCCGTCCACGCGCCATCGGCGCACATGGAGGTTGTCGCATGATCACGAACGCCGATCACACCGCACCCCGCACCGCGAGCCGGCCGCGCTGGTTGCTCCCCGCCATCGCCGTGGCAGCGGTCGCGGCCGCGCTCCTCTATCTGGGCGTCCTGACGCCATCGTCGCTGCTCACGATCGGGCTGTTCGGGGGCATGATCGGCATGCACCTGTTCGGACACGGGTCGCACGCCGGCCACGGCGGCCACGAGGCGCACGGCGGCAACCCGGCCGCCGACGGCCAGACGCCCGGAGCCGAGGCTGACCGGCCCGCACAGCACCGCGGCGGCTGCCACTGACGCTGAGGCGCCGGATGCCCCCGCCCCCAATGCGCCGTCAGGTGGGTCGCGCCGCCCGCCGCCACGAGAAGGCTCGCGTCTCGGCGCGCAGGCGCAGGAGCCCCTGGCGAGCCACGGCGTACACGAGGACCGAGACTGCGAACACGAGGCCCGTCCCGAAGCCCACGTGAGCGGCAGCGGCTATGCCCGCGCCTGTCGCGAGGGCGGCGCCGACCGAGGATTCGACGAGCTGCGCCGGGATCCGTCGGGCTCCAATGCGCCGGTCGGAGGACCAGATTCCCCAGCCGGCCGTGGCCCTACCGGCGCAGCAGCCGGTGAAGAAGCAACCGATCCTCCCGATCGCCACGGCGACGAACAGGCCAGGCGCCGCGCCGTCCAGGAACTCGCCGAGCGGCACGCCCACGGCGAGCGCAATCGCCGCCGCCGCCAGGGGCGCGGTCACGAGGAAGCCGTCGACGGACCAGCCCTCGCGGAGGTTCTGCCGGCTGAACCCCTTGAGGGCCACGTACCAGGCCTTCGCCCCCGCAAGACCAGCGGCGATCCCGGCGAGCGAAGCGACGACGGCCGCGCCGGGGTTGATGCCGTGGTGCGCGAGAAAGGCCGGCTGCAGGGCCACGGCGGTGACCAGGGCGACGGCCGCGAGAAGGGTGAAACTGCCCGGCACGACGCCGGGACTGGCCGCCAGGGGCGCGATCGGGGCCCACCGCGTCCGGACAGGGACGGCCGGCGCGGGCTCGACGGTCCATCGCCGCCAAGACCAGCCGGCGCGCTCGAGGCGCCCTCCGGCGTTCGCTCGCCGGGCGCGCTCAGGGCCTACGAGCTCGGCGCTGACGTCCCACTCCCCGGCCGACACCCCATAGACCCAACTGGTCGCCGACACACGGCCGGACCCCGGGACAACGCCAGCTACGGTCTCGGTGCGGACGAAGCTGTCGCCCGCCCGTGCCAACTTCGGATCGACACCGCGACGACGCCCCGAGACCCTGATCGTCGCGGCGAACGCCGGGCCGCCGGGCGGCCCGGCGTCGAAGCCGTAGGACACGACGACCGCCGCCGGCTCCGCGTCGTCGGGAGGCTCGGTCGAGACCGCGGGGTCGGTCCCTGCCAGAGCAGGCGGTGGGTTGCGGTTCGCCTGCCCCGAGCTGCGCCGGCCAGCCCGCCTGCGCTCGGCGTTCCGCGACGGCATTCGACGCTCTCCTCGGACGTCAGCGTGATCGGCGATCGCGCTTCGGGAGGCTCAAGCGCCCGGGCAGCCGGGCCAGCTGGAGAAGCCCTGGTGCATCCCGGGGTTGTGGTCTCCGCTGAAGCCGCCCATCGTGGTCGCGTGCATCGAGATGCAAGCGCCGTACTCGGCGCCCGACCCAGACGCCGACGCGGCGGTCGGGGCGGCGAGGGATGCCGCAAGGGCAACGGCGACAGCGACCAAACGGATGAGGCGCATCAACAGGACCTCCTGGGACTGCGGGCGCCGCGGCGCGTGCGCGCCGCTTGACGCGGAGGCGGGCGAGGCGAGCTCGCTTGGTGCGATGCTACTACATCTCCGTCGTACTACCGCGCCAGGCGATGGACTAAGCCAGATGGGCGGCGCCGTCAACACCGGGCGGGAGGGTCACCTCGCCCCGCGCCGCTCGGCGGATCGCAGCTGCGAGGTCGGCGAGCGAGGCGCCGGTCGTCAGGCAGCCAACAGCCCCCTCCTGAAGCGCCCGCACAGCGTCCCGCTGCTCCCACCGGGGCGCGAGACGGAGCACGTTGGCCTGCGGTGCGGAGACACGCGTCCCCGAGGGACCCGTGGACCGCCCCTGCCCCACGTCCACCTCGAGCACCACCATTGGCGCCGTCGCCTGATGGCCAGGGCCAGTGCTGACCAGACGCACTCCGGGGACGGTCCCCACGAGGGACTCGAAGGCGGCCCGGACGAGCGGGATCGACTCGACGGCGACCGTGATCGCCCTTGGATCCTCCGCCCCGCGGCCATGCAGCCCGAATGTCTGATCAAGCACTTCGCGAACTCCTGCCGTCCCGGCCGTCGCCAAGGGTTAATGATCAGCGCGCACATGAGCACAGGCTGAGACAGGGCTGTGGATTGCCGGGACCAGATCAACGAGGGCAAGCCGTAGGCGCGAACGCCGGCAGCCTAGTCCGGCGTCAGGACACCTCGCCGCCCGCCCCAGCGGCCGGGTGCGTCGCGCCCAGCAGGTTGTCGTAGCCCTTCCATCGGTAGACGATGGTGGACAGGATCCAGCTCGCCGCGAAGACCACGATGATCCCGATGCCGATCAGCCCGAAGTCGAGTCCAGTCACGACGTCCCAGATACCGCCGGTCAGCCCGAACTGGTCCGCGACGATGCTGAGGACCTCGATGCCCCCGATCACGAACGCAATCAGGACCGACACGAGCGTGATGTTGAGGTTGTAGTAGAGCTTCCGGATGGGCTTGACGTAGGCCCAGCCGTAGGCACCGAGCATCAGGATGCCGTCGGTCGAGTCGACGGCGCACATGCCGGCGGCGAAGAGCGCGGGCAGGATCAGGATGTAGCCGACCGGCACGCCTCCCGCGCCCGAGGTGGCCGCCAGTCCGAGGAGGGCGACCTCAGACGCCGTGTCGAATCCGAGGCCGAACAGGAACCCGAGCGGGTACATGTGCCAGCTGCGCCGGATCAGCCGCAGCGCCGGCCGGAGCAGCCGCGCCAGCAGTCCCCGACTGTTGAGGAACTCTTCGAGGCTCTCCTCGCTGTACTCGCCGCCGTCGCGGACCTCGCGGAACATGCGCCAGATGTCCAGCAGGACGACCAGATTGATGACGCCGATGACCAGGAGGAAGGTCGCTGACACGCCGGTCCCGATCAAGCCGCCAATCCGCTGGGCGGCCGGGATCTCGCTCACGGCGCCCGCGAACAACGCGACCAGCACCGACAGCGCGACGACGACCGTCGAGTGGCCGAGTGAGAAGAACGTGCCGACCGCGACGGGGCGCTGCCCGTCCTGCATCAGCTTGCGGGTGGTGTTGTCGATCGCTGCGATGTGGTCAGCGTCGACGGCATGCCGAAGGCCGAACGTGTAGGCCAGGAACGCGGTCGGTAGCAGGATCGGGTAGGACGCGGACGCCGCAAGGGCGAGGCCCCACGCCGCGACGTTGAAGGCGACGAGAAAAGCGTAGACCGCGATGACCCGCCGCCGCAGGCTTGGAGACGAGTTGAGGAGGCGGCGGAGGTGTGACAGCATGGACGGCTCCCTGGGGACGAGGGTCGGTGGCGCTCCGAGAGCATGCTAACGCGCCTCGTTGCAGTTGTCCTACGTGGCGTTGCCGGGCGCGCGTGGGCGCGTGCCGGGCGCGGTACGATTCCGTGCGCCATGACTGAGCCGTCCCAGCATCCCTCCGAGACCCTGGTCGAGCGCGCGCGGGCGCACCTGCGGGCGAGCGGCATGCGTTGGACGCCCCAGCGGCGCCTGCTCGTCGAGGTGCTCCTCTCCACGCACGGCCACGTGACCGGCTCCGAGCTCGTCGAGCGCTGCCGCGCGATCGACCCGGACACGACGCCGTCCACCGTGTACCGGAGCCTCGACGCGCTCGAAGGGCTCGGCCTCGTTCGCCACTCCCACGGCCATGACGGGGTCGAGGAGTACCACGTGCTGCCCGAGTCCGTGCACGGCCACCTGCGGTGCGAAGCGTGCGGCGGGACCTGGGACATCAGCGAAGCCGAAGCTCAGGCGCTGACTCAGGCGCTCGCGGGCGCGCGGGGATTCGCCGTCAACCTCTCCCACCTGACCGTCGTCGGACGATGCGCCCAGTGTCCACCTGTAGTCGCCACCGCGGAGCCCGAGCTCGCCGACGCCGAGCCCTAGCCGGCCGGAGCGGGCGACGGCGCGAGCCATTCGGCCTGCGAGAGCGATCTCTTGGCGCGCAAACCCGACGGGCGGCAGCCTACCGGCCACCGAGCAGAAGGAACGCCACCACCATCGCGATGAGTCCCGCTGCGATCCCGAGCGCGTAGTTCTGCACGCGGCCCGTGTGGATCCGCCGGAGGAACGATCCCGCGGCCGTGGCAGCCGCGCCGGCCCGGTTCACCGCCCCGTCGACCACGGCGCGGTCGAACCACCAGAGGCCGGCGGCGGCCCGCCCGCCCACCCGGATGAACACAAGGTCGTTCAACTCATCGAACCACCACTTGTTCACCGATGCCCGGTAGAGGAATCGCGCGAGGCGGGAGCCCCGCGAGACCGCGGCGACGCGATCGGGCGAGGCCGCGACGCGCAGGCCGAACACCGGGAGGTCGACGCCGAAGAGCCGCCACGCCAGCGCGATCCCGGCCACTGCGGTCGCCACGGACGCGACGACCAGTGCACCGTCGACCCCGACCAGCCGGTAGCCGAGTGCGACGCCACCGCCTGCCCCGGCCCCTGCATCGAAGACCGGCTGCAGCCAGCGGGCGAGGAGGCCATTGCCGGGTGGGAGCCCGACGACCAGCCCGATCGCGAGGGTGCCGCCCGCCAGGAGGACCAGGGGGGCGGTCATCGTGCGCGGTGACTCATGGATCGCCGCCTCGACGGACGGCTCGCCACGGCTCCTGCCCCAGAACACCAGGCCCATGAGCCGGAACATGTAGAAAGCCGTCAGGCCGGCGACGACGACGCCGACCCCCCAGACCCAGTAGAAGCCGCTCTTGAAGGCCTCGCCAAGGATCTCGTCCTTGGAGAAGAAGGGTGCGAGGGGAGGGATCCCCGCCATCGCGAGGGCGCCCAGGAGCATCGTGGCGTAGGTCACCGGGATGCGCGATGCAAGCCCCCCCATGCGGCGCATGGCCGAAGGACAGCACGGCAGTGTCGTCGGCGACGGACGGGGAGAAGGGAAGGCCCACCTCGAGGGCGAGTGCCAGCCGCCGCGGCCGCCCCCCGAGGGCGAGCCGTCGCGAGAGGGTGCTCGGCTCCCCGTCGGCGATGACAGCTGCGTCGACGGCGATCCGCCCCGAATCGGTCAAGACGACCACACCCTCCGCGATCTCCACGACGTAGCGAACCGGCGTGCCGTCCAGGATGTCGGCGCCCGCCGCGGCCGCGAGCTCGGCGAGGGCGAGGTCGAATCTCGACCGGTCGACCTTGGCGATCGTGGCATCGGGAGCGTCGAGACCGAACCGCCGCAGGTGCGGGCCCCGGATCTCCACGCGGTGGACGCGGCGCTCGACGGCCGCGAGCGCGGCCGCCGGCACGAGCCGCTGCGACTTCGGGGTCAGCCCGCCTCCGCAGAGCTTCGGGCGCGGGAGCCGCCGGGCCTCGATGAGGGTGACGTCGGCGCCGCGCTCGGCGAGGAGCCTGGCGGCCGTGCTCCCGGCGGGCCCCGCCCCGACCACCGCGACGCGCGGCCGTGTCATCGGCTTGCCGGCTCCTGGGCGATCGCTGGGCGCAGTCGACTTCAGGACCAGCGACCGCCCGGCCCCGCAGCCGATCTCAGCGTCGGCGTGGTGGCTCGCAAACCGTGGCACGTTCGCCTCCATGCGTTGGCGTGGATGACGTCCGCGTGGTCAGGCGCCACCCACGCGCTCAGCATCGTGCAGCCGGCTGAGGGGCGAGTGAACCGGTGCTGAGACCTGCTCGACCGACCCGATGCCGGGCGCTCGATCGTCTCAGGACCCGGCATCGCCCGCCGGATCCGGCTCGCCGGCGAGCAGGTCCTCGATCAGGCCGGCAGGCGCCGGGCGGAGCCGGCCGGCGGGGTCCAGGAACGCCCCCCGCGCGTGATCGGCGGCGATGAGCGAACCGTCGGCGCTGCGGAGCTCGTGCAGCCACGTGCCGGACACGCGCCGGACGTCGACGAGCCGGCTCGACACGGCGAGGCGGTCGCCCTCCCGCGCGCCTGGTCCCAGGGCGAGGCGATGGCCGACCACGAGGCTCACGAAGCCGGCGGCGTCCATCCGCTGGAGGGGCCAGCCTGCCACCTCGGCCGCCCGGAACACGGCGTGCTCGAACCACTGGAGGACCACCTGCGGGCGGAGCCGGCCGTCGGGGCCGAGGTGATACGTCCGGACCCGCTCGTCGTGGCGGAACCACCGCCCGCCGGCGCCCTCGGTCGGGGGGAGGTGCCGCGGGGCGTCGCCGTCCGGCCCGTCGTCCCAGGCGGCGCGGGCCGTCGCCACAAGGTCGCCGGCCACCGCGAAGTCCACGCTCGTCACGTTCGCGCCGTCACCGCCCGACTCGCGCGCAACGGAGACGGAGAGCCGCGCGCCGAGGGGGACTGGGGCCCGGTAGGAGATCTCGAACTCCACGAGCCGGGTGCCGGGCATCCCGGCGGAGTCGTGGGCCAGTCGGGCCAGCGCCACGTAGGCGGCGTTGTTGAGGTGGCCGTAGCGGTCACAGTCGTCCCACCGCACCGGGGTCGTGATCGCGTGGCGCCCGGCACCATGCTCCGACGCGCTCATGCCGCTGCCCCGGCAGGCTGGGGCGAGGACGCGACTGCCGCGTGCGGCCGAAAGGGCCCTGGCCCCTGGAGCCGGGGTCGCTTCACTTCGTCCACCAGGGCCGGAGTGGCAGCACCGCCGGGCCTGCAGGCGACGGCCGTGCGAGAAGGATCTGGGCCACGTCGAGCGAGCCCTCCTCGAACCCACGCCGCGCAGCGGTCATGTACAGCCGCCACGTGCGGAAGACCTCCTCGCCCGCAAGCGCGCGCGCCGCGTCCGCGTGGGACTCGAGGCGCTCGACCCAGGCCGCGAGCGTGAGCGCGTAGTGCGGCCGAAGGCTCTGGACGTCCACGAGCTCGAAGCCGCAGCGCCGGGCGACCGCGATCGCAACCTCGACGGTGACCAGTTCTCCGTCCGGGAAGACGTAGTGGCCGAGGAACCCGCCGTCGCCGGGGCGCACGCGTCGCAGCCAGCTGCGGCCCCTCGTGTCGGTGGTCGCGATGCCGTGGTTGAGGAACAGGCCTCCAGGGCGGAGCGCGGCGAACGCCGATCGGAAGTACGCCTCGAGACGGTCGCGGCCCACGTGCTCGAACATGCCGACCGATGCCACGGCGTCGAACGAGCCCATCCGGCGGAGATCGCGGTAGTCGCGGACGGCGACCACGGCCCGCGCCTCGAGCTGCCGCTGGCGGATCTGCTTCGCCGCCCAGTCAGCCTGCGCCGCGCTGAGCGTGATTCCGGTCGCCTCGGCGCCGTACCGCTCGGCCGCGTGGAACACGAGCGACCCCCACCCGCAGCCGATGTCGAGGAGCCTCGTCCCCGGCCCGAGCCGCAGCTTGCGACAGACGAGGTCGAGCTTGGCCTCCTGGGCGGCGTCGAGCGAGGTGTCGGGCGTCTCGAAGTATGCGCACGAGTAGACGAGTCTCGAGTCGAGCCACGTCGCGTAGAACTCGTTGCCCACGTCGTAGTGGAAGCGGATCGCGGCCATGTCGCGCGCTCGCGAGTGCCGCCGACCGGTGAGCCTCGCCCGGCGCTCGAGTACCGGAGCCGAGCCCGCGCCGCGACGCAGTTCGAGGCCCAGCCGAGCGATGCGGGGCGCCGCACCCGCGAGCACCTTCGCGTCGAGCGCGCGCCCGGCGTCGATGGCGGCCCCGAAGTCTCCTTCGATCTCGATGTCCCCGCGGAGGCAGGCCTCGCCGAAGGCGTCGGCCGAAATCGGCCACAGGAGCCTGGCGAGAGCGTCGGGGCCGCCGACCACGACGTGCGCCCGTGCGCCCGGCTCGGCTCGCCCGTCGCCGGCCAGCCGCAGATCGACCGAGCGGTCCGCCGGGAGGGCGGGCCGGATCAGCGCGAGGGCCTCGCGGGCGGTGGCAGCGCGGCGGCGCTGCAGGTCGTCAGCTGAAGCCCCGCGGCCGTCCTCATCCGGCGTCATTGCGGTTCACTCCCGTGTTGGTGCCGACGCTGGCCGACGGTGCATGGGCGGCGCAGGGCAGCGACCGAAACGTAGGCCGCTCAGCATCGCCCCAGTGCCGGGGTGCGTCGGACGAGGTGGGCGCTCCCCCTCCCCTTTCCTGAAACAGCCCGCTGCGCCCGCACAAGGTGGGCCGGTCCAATGAGCACAATGTGAGGTGCACCTGAGACCTGCCGATGCTCGGGAGTGATCCGACGGCGTCGCTCCTGGTCATCTGTCGCGCCGATACGGGACCATGCTCACCACCGTGTTCGGGCGGCCGATGAGCGCCCGCCTGAGCCGGCCCGCGACCTGGTTGAACAGCACCTGGTCCCACCAGTGGCGGGGCACGAACTCGGGCAGAACGACGATCGTCAGCAGATCGGGGTCCGACGAGGACGCCTCGAGATAGGCGACCAGGGGCTCGACGACCGCGCGGTAGGGCGACTCCACGATCACCAGGGCCACGCCGGGCATCTGTCGGGTGAATGTGTTGCGAAACGCCGACCCGGCCTGGAGATCGTCTGTCACGTGGACGGCGATGACGTTCTCGGAGATGGACCGCCCGAAGGTCACGGCCTGGACGACCGCCCGGTTCACCTCGGGCACAGGCACGATGACCCGCTCTTCGCGACGGGGCGGTCCGATCACGACGTCCGGGCGTACCGCCAGATCGGACGCCTGGACCGAGTACTCCCTGCGGACTAGGAGCATCAGCCCGGCGAGTCCCGGGACCATGACCGCGACGAGCAGCGAATCGGGCGCCTTCGCGGCGGTGACAACGACCGCCACGACGCCCGTGAGCCCCGCGCCAACGCCGTTGACCGCCAGCCGGCGACGCCACCCGGGACCGCGCACAGCCAGCCAGTGCCGGACCATGCCGGCCTGGCTGATCGTGAAGGCCACGAACACGCCGACCGAGTAGAGCGGGATCAGGGCCGTGGTCCTCCCGCCGAAGACGATCACGAGCACCGACGCGGCGGCCCCAAGCAGGAGGATGCCGACCGTGTACGCGAGGCGGTCGCCGCGGAAGGCGAAGTGGCGGGGCATGAGGCCGTCCCGGGCGAGGATCGCCGCGAGGCGCGGGAACGCGTTGAAGCTCGTGTTCGCGGCGAGGAAGAGGATCAATGCAGTGACGAGCTGGAACGCGTAGAAGCCTGGCGACCCTGGCCCGTAGACGGTGGTGGCCAGCTGCGCGACCACTGTTCCGCCGCCCGGGCCGCTCGGCGTGATGCCGTAGCGGTCCACCAGGAAGGTGATGCCGACGAACAGGACGCCTAGCAGCATCGCCATCGTCGCGAGCGTCCGGGCGGCGTTCGTCGCCTCGGGCGGCTTGAAGGCCTGGACGCCGTTCGCGATCGCCTCGGTGCCGGTCAGCGCCACCGATCCTGCGGCGAATGCTCGCAGGAGCAGGATGGCGCCGACGGCCTCGAGAGGTTGCGGCCGGGGGCCCAAGGCCGCTCCGCCGCCATCCCCGAGCGCGACCCGCACCAGTCCGATCCCGATCATGAGGAGCGTGCCGCCGATGAAGAGGTAGGTCGGGATCGCGAAGATGTTGCCCGACTCGCGCACGCCGCGGAGGTTGGCGAGCGTGATGAGCGCGATCGCCGCGACGCCGATGGCCACGCGCCCGGGCTCGAGCGCGGGCACGGCCGATGTGATCTGCTCCACGGCCGACGACGTCGAGACGGCCACGGTCATGACGTAGTCGACCAGCAGGGCTCCCGCGGCGACGATGGCGGCCCCGAGCCCGAAGTTCGCGCGCGCGACGGCGTACGCCCCGCCCCCGGAGGGGTAGGCGTGGCCGATCTGGCGGTAGCTTGTGGCCACGGCGGCGAGCAGGCCCGCGATTGCCAGCGCGATCCACAGGCTCGCCGAGAGGGCCGCCGCCCCCGCGACGATGAGGACGCGCAGGATCTCCTCGGTTGCGTAGGCGCTCGAGCTGATGGCGTCAGAGCTGAAGATCGCGAGCGCCTTCTTCTTGGAGAGCCGCTCCTCGGCCTCCTGCTCGCTCGTCAGGGGCGGGCCGATGAGGATCCGCCGCGCCGACGCCCAGAGGCGCCCGCTGGCGGTCGTCGGCCGGCTCGCCTCGGGCCTGGCGCGCAGGACGCCCGGCGCCGTGTAGCGGAAGTATTGCGCCAGGGGACGGTCGACCCGTACGCGCCGGTCGGCCCGCCTGTGTCCCGCCCGCGGCGGCTCCTCAGCGCTCACGCTAGCTACTATAATGATTGTAGTAGATCACGTTCCCGGCGGGTGCGTGCGGGTCACTGCCGGGTGTACTGGCGCGCCCTCGGGATCCGGAAGCGGCCGCAAGTACCGCGCCGATCACCACGGCCGCGGCTCCGGAGAGCTCGACGGGCGCGGGCCGCTCACCGCTCAGGAGTGAGGCGGCGATGCCGACGACGGGGACCAGGTAGAGCACCGGGCCGAGCCGGACGAGGGGCATCCGCGCGAGCAGCCAGAACCACGCGACGTACGCGAGGCCCGTCCCCGCGACCCCCTGGACGGCTAGGTCGACGAGCAGGCCCGTCGTGAGCGCGCCCGGCGTCCACGGCTCGGTCAGGGCACTCGCCAGAAGGAGCACCGCCCCGCCCAGCGCGAACTGCAGGCCTGTCGTGACGACCAGGTCGACGCTGTCGGCGAGGCGGCGCATGGCGATCGTTCCGAGGGCCGGCGCGATGGCCGCGACGAGCGACAGGGCGACCCCGTCCAGCCGGGTCGGCCCCGTGCTCGGCGACGCGATGAGGACGACGCCCACCATGGCCGTCGCGAGCCCCGTGCCGGCCCGTCGGCCGAGCCGCTCGCCGAAGAGCAGCCATCCCGCCGCGGCGAGCGCTAGTGGCTGCACTCCGCCGAGGACCGACGCGACCGCCGCCTCGGCCCGGCCCGCCGTGAGGTACATCGCCCCAAGCGCGAGCACCGAGTTCGCGATGGCGAGCATGACGATCACCGGCCAACTCGGGAGGCGCAGCGGGCTGCTGCGGCCCGAACGTCGAGCCGGCCCGAGTCGCGCCGCGAGCACGGCCCACGCGAGGAGCACGGCGCCGCCCGTGGCCGAGCGCAGCCCGGCGTGCAGGATGGGCGTTGGCCCCGGGCTCGAGGCCTTGATGAGCACGAAGCACAGGCCCCAGACCGTCGCGACGAGGACGGCCAGCGCAACCGGACTGAGCGAGACCCGGCCGTGCCCCTCCCCCTCGGCGTGCAGCGCGGCAGGTCCGCCCGGGAGCCCTGCGGTCTGACCGACGCCCGGCGGGGCGAGGCTGCCGGAGGTCGCGGGCAGGCGCCGGGAGCCAGCGACGGTCGGGGAGCTCACCGTCGGGCGCGAATGGGGCTCGGCGGCGGCTGCCCAGCGGCGCCGCTCATCGCGCCCGCGCGCCGGGGCTGAGCCGCAGGGCGGCGAGGACGACCACGGCCCCTGCGACCGACCAGAGCACCGGGACCCCGCCGATGCTCAGCAGTGCCGGCCACCCCGCCATGCGAGGCAGCACGGTCCCGAGGACGGCGCCGACGGCGCCGGCAACGAGGATCCGGGCGGGGTCCGCGCGGCCGCCGAGGAGCAATTGGCCGACGAGGCCGGAGACCAGGACGGCGACCAGCAGGGTCGCGACGCCCAAGACGGCGCCCCAGACGACCCCGGCCAGCGCCAGGCCGAGGATCGCGCCCCCGGCGAGGAGGAGGCCCGAGCGCCGCGACACCTCAGCGTCCGGGCACGAGCCCGTCCGCACCGATCAGGGCGCGGACCTCGTCCAGGGAGGCGTCGGGCGGCGGGAGCACCGCGTCCGAGCCGACCAGCTCCCCCGGCTCGAGCCTCGTTCCGTGGATGCGGACCAGGTGGACCAGCCGCGCAAGGTCCTCGTGGTAGGCGGAGTGGTCGCCGCGGTCCACCGCCGCGCCGAGCCGCTCGTCGATCGCATTGAGGTGGGCGGCATGCTCGTCGTCGACGCGGTACTGGCCGTCGTTGAGGATCCGCACGATCATCGGGCCGTCCCTCCGGCGGCTGCCGTCGCCGCGCCCTTCAGGGCGGTGAGCTCCGCCTCGACCGACGCCGTCCGCGTCGTCCGCTCGAGCTCCGCCTGCACGGGATCGGCAGCGGCGGAGACGTCGTCGAGGGCGCCCGAGGCGACCAGCTCGTCGATCGCGCCCGCCCTGGCCTGCATCTCCTGGGTCTTGGCGGTGGCGCGGTCCACCGCGAGCCCGACGTCCGCCATCTCCTCGGAGACGCCGGTGAAGGCCTCGCCGATTTTGACCTCGGCCTCCGACGCCGAGTACTTGGCCTTGATCACCTCCTTCTGGTTCCGGAAGGCCTCGATCTTGGCCGACAGGCGCGCCTCGGCGGCGGTGAGCTTGTCCTGCTGCGCCTGGACGTCGGCAACCTGCTGTTCGAGGGCGGCCTGCTGGCCCGCCAGGACCTGCTTGCGCTCGAGGGCGGCCCGCGCCAGGTCATCCCGCCCGGCGGCCACCGCCTGGCGCGCCTGGTCGTCGGCAGTCCTGACGCTCGCCTCGAGCTGCGCGAGCTGGAGCTGGAGTCGGCGCTTGGCGGTCGTGACCTCGATCAGGCCGCGCTGCACCTCGCGGAGCATGTCGCGCTGCTTCTCGTAGGACAGGTCGAGTGTCTCCCGCGGATCCTCGGCGGCGCCGACGATGGCGTTGAGCTTGGCCTCAACGATGGTCTTGGTGCGGTTGAAGAGTCCCATGGCATTCCTTTCCTTGTCGGGGGTCAGCAGCCGCCGCCGTGGCGGCGGTGCTCGGAGTGATCGGGGTCGCCGGGCTCCTGCTCGCCCGGCCGCCGTGGGGCGCCGGGCGGCGTGTCCACGGCCGGGTGGTCGTCGTGCCGCCCGGCCGCGGACGTGGCCC
>JAJZRG010000048.1 GCA_021802825.1 Chloroflexota bacterium | reverse complement strand
CCACCCCGGGGTTTCGGCGGGGCGCGATCCTGCGGTATCATCGGCGCTCCGCTGGCGCGTGGCTCAACGGTAGAGCACCTGACTCTGGATCAGGGGGTTCCAGGTTCGAATCCTGGCGCGCCAGCCAACACACAACCTGTGGTGCAGCAGAGCCAGTCGCACCACCAGATGTTGTGGTTTCGACCCTCCTCGGACGACCCGCCGAGGAGGTCGCTCGATGGCACGTACGCTTGACTCCCACCCCGTTCGTTCGCCTGATTCACGCAGGAATCCGCGCGCTTCGCTTGATTCCGGACCCCCTGATCACTTCTCAGGCGGTGATCGCCTCGCTTCGCCTCATTCGGAACCCCCTGACCGCTTCTCAGGCGGCGGCTCGCTCGCCGTGGGGCTCGGCACCGCGGTCGATCTGTTCCTCGCCGCGAAGGCCGCCGAGGGAGCGTCGCCGAACACGGTTGAGTGGTACCGGTACATCACCAGCCGCGCCGTGCGCCGGCTCGGGCCTGGCCGGCCGCTCGACGGCGTCGGCGCGCCCGAGCTCCGCGCCTGGCTGCTCGAGCTGCGCGAGACGCTCTCCCCCGAGTCGGTCGCCGGCTTCGTCCGGGGCCTCAAGGCCTTCGGCAACTGGTGCGCGGCCGAGGAGCTGGGCGAGGCCGCCGGCTTCCGGGCGCTCCGGCGTCCGCGCGTCCCGCGCCGGCTCATCGCGCCGTTCACCGACGCCGAGCTGCAGGGCATGCTCGCCCTCGCCGAGCCCCGCGACCGCGCCGTCGTCCTGCTCCTGCTCGACACCGGGCTGCGGCTCGCCGAACTGCTGCAGCTCCGGGTCGGCGACCTCCGGCCCGACGGCACGGTCCGGGTCATGGGCAAGGGGTCCAAGGAGCGGATCGTGCCCATTGGCGCCACCGCCCGCCGGGCGGTCGTGCGCTACATCGCGGGGCGCGGCGCCGCCTCGCGCCCGGGCGACGCGCTCTTCGTCGGCGCGCGCGGGGCGCCGATCGAGAGGCGCATGCTCCAGAAGGCGATCGCGGACCTCGGGCGACGCGCCGGCGTCGGCACCCGCTGCAGCCCTCACACCTTCCGCCACACGTTCGCCCGCAGCTTCCTCGTCAACGGCGGCGACGTCTTCAGCCTGCAGCAGATCCTGGGCCACACCACGCTCGACATGGTCCGCCGCTACGTCAGCCTGACCGAGGCCGACCTCGTCGCGCGGCACCGGGTCGCGTCGCCGGCCGACCGGCTGGCCCGAGGCCGCTCGGCCTGACGGCTGAAGGCAGCGCATCGGCGCGGCCAAGAGCGCAGACATGGGCGCCGGCCCCCGCGCGGTCGGAGACCGGGGCGGCCTCGCCTGTGGTCTCCGGCGGGGGCGGTCGCCGGCGTCAGTCGTCGTTGCCCCTCGCCCCGGAGCGCCTCGACAGCCTCGCGCAGGAGGAAGGCGACGATCACGAGGCCCGCCACCGGGTCGGCCCACCACCAGCCCAGGACGGCGTCGAGCCCCAGGCCCGCGAGCGTCGTGACCGACAGGTACCAGCAGGCGGACGTCTGCTTCGAGTCGGCCACGAGTGCCCGGCTCCGTAGCCGCCTCCCGGCCCCTCGCTCCTGCGCCGGGCCATCCGCCTCGAGCAGCTCCCCCAGCGCCTCGCCTGCCCGCCGCTTCCGCCCGGCGAGCCGGAGCATCACCGCGATCGACCGGGGCTCGCCTCGGGGGGTTCGCCGCGGGCGAGCGTGAGAACCGCGTCGACCGCGACGCAGGCCGCGAGCGGCAGGAACGCGACGCCCACTAGCCGCAAGGCCCGGCGCTCGACCCGCTCGGCAGCCTCCTCGTGGAGGGTTACGCGATGCTGCTCCCGCTCGCGCTGCTCATCCCGGTGCTGTACCTCGTCCAGGAGATGACCGCCCGGCTCGCGGTGGCCACCGGCCTCGGCCACGCAGAGCTCATCCGCGAGCGCTACGGGATGCGCTGGGGCGCGGTGGCCGTGACGTCGATGGTCGCCATCGACCTCGTCGCCTACGTCGCCGAGTTCGCCGGGATCGTCCTGGGCGCCAGCATCGTCGGCATCCCTGCGGGCGTGGCGGTCGCCGGCGCCCTCGTGCTGCACACGGGCATCGTCCTCACGGGCAGCTACGCGCGGTTCGAGCGCCTGGTGCTCGTCCTCTCGCGCTGCGCATGCTGTTTTCTTCGTGGCCCGCGCGTCCGCAAGACCGTCACCGCCCACGCTTGTTCTCGTCTATGGGCTGCAAAGGCAGGATTGTCCTAGCCACGCTGACCCGACCCCCCGGTCAAGGGCGGGGCGGCGGATCGTGGTTCCCCTTCGGCCGCCAGGGCCATGCCCTACGATCGCTAGGTGCCCTATCGGACTCCTCCCGGGCTAACGCCCGGCGTCCGTGGCATCGGCCGCGCCAGCCTCCTCTCCGACCTCGGCCACGAGGTGCCACTGCTGCCGGCCCTGCTTATGCCGGCCGTGCGCACAGCGGCTGTCGAGAGGGATCCTCGGCGCGGCATCGACAGCCCATCACAATCGGGCCGCAAAGCATCCAGATCCACCCGAGCGCGCCGCCGAATAGGCCATATCCCATCATTCGCGTCTCCCCCCGTAGACTATGCCAGGGCCTCCGCCCACATGCGCCAGTCTGCGCGGGCGACCTCAGCCCGCCATCGCGGCTCGCGTCAGGGCTTCAGGATCTCTGCCAGGCGCTGCTCGATGCCGGCCTTGTCCAGCGGGCCGAAGACCCGGTCACGGATGATCCCATTGCGATCGATGAAGTAATGGGTCGGGATGCCGAAGACCCGGTACGTGTGCATGACGGCCCCGGTCACGTCCATGCCGATGGTGTAGGTCAGGCCATACCGGGCGACGTAGTCGCGGACCGTTGCAGGCTCCTCCTGGATGCTGATTCCAAGGAGGATCAGCCCTGCTCCGCGGTGCCGCTCGAAGGCGTCGCGCAAGTCGGGAGTCTCCTTCTGACAGGGCGGGCACCAGGTCGCCCAGAAGTTGATCCAGACGGGATGCCCCTTCAGGTCGGCCATCGACAGGGATTTCCCGTCGAGGTCGGTCAGGCGAACGGCCTCGCCTGTGTCGCGGGTGCCGACGAAGTCCGGCGCTACCTGCCCGATCTCGAGTCCCTGCGTTTCGGAGTTCACCTGATAGAACGTGGACTGAGGGACGGCGGCACCGGTATTGGCGGCTCCAAGCGGTTGCGAGACCGCGAAGAGGACGATGAGCGCAACCGCGATCACGGAGTTGAGGACGAGGAGATGGCGAACCGTGAAGGGTCCGAGGACCTGTCGGCTCCAACGCGAGGTTGGCACCGTAGCGGGTCCGCGTACGACATCCGGCGATTGATCGGCGGGGGTGTCGCCGACCGTCGGGTCCGTATACTCGCTCATGCGACACAGAGTGTAGTAGTTTCGGCCCGGAGGAGCAGCCGCGCATGAGACTGTTGATCGTAGGGTGCCTTGCTGCGTCGCAACAGCCGTGCTCGGACTCGACGGGCAAGACGATCGGGGCCATCCGGTCCGGACCTTCTGGGCATGGCGGTGCCCACCATGCAGTGACCGGACGCCTCGCCTCAGCGCGTCTACCTCAATCGCGAGGCGGGCGGCTCGGTCATCCACGGCATCACAGTGAAGAACGCATCGGCAGGTGCGAGGCCTTGGTGAAGCAGGTCGGCGTGACCTATCCGATTGTCCCCGATGAGCCCGGAAAGGTGGCGGACCGCTGTGGCGCGGTGACGCTGCCCGTCCAGCACTGGATCGCCCGCGGCGGGTTGGTCCGCGGCTGGGCCTTTGGCGAGCGGCCGCTCGACCAGTACGACCCCTCGCTCGCCAAGATCCTGCCCGCCTGGTCACTCATCCCATGACGTTGGCCGTCGCATTCGTGGCTGGCCTCATCTCCTGCCTGTCGCCATGCGTGCTCCCGGTCATCCCCGTCTTCGCGGCCTATGTCAGCGGTGGGCGGGTCGGCGGGGGATCGAACGTCGGTCGGGCGCGAGCCGCGGGCTTCTTGCTCGGCTTCGCCGGCGTGTTCGTCCTGCTATGGATCTCACTCGGGCTCATCGGGTTCGCCCTGCTCGAGATGATCCCGACCCTGCGACTGGTTGCCGGGATCGCGATCATCGCGCTCGGGTTCGTTACCGTCGTCGGCTGGCAGCCGATGATGTGCCTCGGCCGCTGGCAGGGGGCGGGTTCCCTGGGCGGCTCGTTCTTGCTCGGCGCCGGCGTGGCGGTGGGTTGGACGCCGTGCATCGGGCCGACGCTCGGCGCAATCATCACGCTCGCAGCGGCCAGTCAGACGGTGGGCGCCGGAGCGGCCCTGCTCGTCGCCTATGGCCTCGGGATGGCCGTGCCTTTGGCCGTCATCGGGCTGGGCCTCTCCCGCCTCCGACCCTTCGTGCGGTTTCTCGCAGCCCACCACCGAGCCTTCCAGGTCGCGTCTGGCACCCTGATCATGGGCGTCGGCATCCTCGTCGCGACCGGCGCCTTCGGCCGGCTGGCGGGGCTCGTGCCGTGGGGGTACTAGGCCGATCGCTCGCGAGCGACCTGCTCGCTCCGTCGCCATGAGTAGTCGCGCCGTTCGGCCCGAAGCCGCAGGAGGAATTGGCGTACCACGAAGTAGACGGCGATCGCGGCCAAGAAGGCGAGGCCCGGAACGGGCAATACGCTATGCAAGACGATCACCGTCGCCGCGATCCCGATCAGCAGGCCGCTCATGGATTCCAAGAGCTGCGTGGGGATCCGCCGGGCGCCGATACGGCGATCCGAGGACCAGATGCCGAACCTGGAGCTCGTGCAGCGGCCGGCGCAGCACCCGGTGAAGAAGCACCCGACGCGTCCGATGGCGACCGCGAAGAACAAGCCCGGGGCGACGGCGTCGAGATAAGGGCCGATCGGCAAAGCGAGGGCCACGAGCGCGGAGACCGCAACGGCCGGTGCGCCGGCGAGGAACCCGTCGACCGACCAACCTCCGGCCAGCGACTGCCGCCAGGGGCCGGGATGCAGAAACGCATACCAGACCTTCGCCGCGATCAGGCCCGCGATCAGCGCGAGCAGCGACACGACCAGCGAACTCGCCACCGAGAGGCTCTGATGCGCCGCGATGACGGCCTGCGTCATGAAGGCGACCAGGATGCCGAGGGCGCCCAGTGCTGGGAAGCTGCCGGGGAGGACGGCCGGAATTGGAGCGAGCCGAGCCGGCAACGCCCATCGAGTCTTCACGGCGCTGGCTGGGGCCGTCGTCAAGGCCCACCGGCGCCACGACCAGCGTGCGCGAGGCAGGGACTCGGTCGCCCGTCGCATCAAGCGATCGAAACGCATCTGTTCCACGGAGGCCCAGGGTCGCGTCAGTTCCGCCGCCACGGTCCAGTCGCCGGGCTCGAGTCCGTAGACCCACGAGCTGATCGCTACGCGGCCGCTGCCGGGCACGATGCCGTCGATCGTCTCCTCGTGCGCGAAGGTGTCTTGCGGCCGAGGCCTGCCACGCATTCCGGCACGGTGTCCGGTCAACCGGATCTTCGCCGAGTACGGATCGCCATCCGCTCCGGAGTCGAACCAGTGGCTGACGACCAGAGCCTCCGGCTCGATGACCTCGGGCGTCGCGCGAGGTTCGGCAGTTGGTCGCAGATCTGCAGTGATCTGACCCGGATCCGACTGACGCTCGAGCGACGTCCGTCTGGCCCGGGCTCGAGCGCCGCGACGATCAACGACCACACTCCGTTTTGACACCTGTCATCGACCTTCCGGCTGGGGGCTCTGTTTGACGCCGGAGTTCTCCACGGCGACGAGCTCGTGCTCGAGACGGCGTTGGCGCTCGGCGAGCTCAGTCAGCTCCGCCCGGATCGACTCGACGCTCGACGGCGGGGCGCTCGGCGTGGCAGTTCGACTCATCGCGACAGCCATGACGACCATCGACACCGGACACGCAGCCAGAAGCAGGAGGGGCAATGCGGTGCCAAGAGCCCGAGGCGCGACGATGGCCATCCCGATGGCGATGACGCCCAGCACGGCGAGGACCCGACGGTCGAGGCAGTAGCGAAGGAAGTTCATGGGTCTCCTGTGCAGAGGGGCGCCCGACCGGTGAGGCCCGGGCACCTCGGCGCACAATACTACGTATCGTGTAGTTGATACCGACGACAGGTCTTGTAGTACGATCGCGTGAGTGGAGACGACCTCGCTTGGACCGCTCGAGCAGCGCGTGATGGCGCACCTGTGGCAGGTGGGCCCCGCCACGGTCGGGGAGGTCCTCGACGCGCTCAACGCGACGACCAAGCGAAAACGGGCCTACACCACGGTCTTGACGATCCTCGTCCGGTTGGGCGAGAAGGGCTATGTCACCCGCTCCCGGGAGGGCCGCCTCTACCGCTATGTGGCGGCATTCCCGGAAGACGCCCTGGCTGCCGAGGTCGGCCGCCGCGAGCTCCAGCGGCTCATCGAGCGCCACGGCGTGGGCACTCTCGCCGGGTTCGCGGCGGATCTGGTCGGGGCCGACGCCGCACTCGCGGTCCGTCTACGCGCGCTCGCGGACGAGCCGGAGCACTCCTAGGCCGTGCGACCGTTCGCCGTGGTCACGATCCTGGGGGCGACCGCTGTCGCCATCGCCTGCCTGCTCGTCGGGGTTGCCGGTGGGGCCTCCTGTGCCCTTGGCCTGGAAGGGACCGCCTGCCTTGGTGGTTCGGTCAGCTCGATCCGCGACCTTCTAGGTGCGGCGGTCGCCATGGGTTTGATCGCTGGCGTACTCCTTGTCGCCTCGATCCTGTGGCAGGCGCGTCGCCATCGGCGGGTGTCCGCCGCTCTCGGCAGTGCGGCGAGCCCCGCCTGGCTGGCCCAACACGATGTCCGTCTCGTATCCGGTCTCGATACGCCGTATGTCGCCGGGTTGGCCCGGCCCCGGATCTACTGCCCGGCTGATCTCGCGGATCGCCTCAGCGAACCCGAGCTTCGGGCCGTCCTCCTCCACGAGCACCACCATCAGCTCGCACATGCGTCGGCGCGGCTGGTCGTCCTAGCGGCGATCCTGCCTGCTGTCGGGCGCCTCGAGGTCGGGCGGCGCTGGGTCGAGCGCCGTCGGGCGGCCATCGAGATCGCGGCAGACGAGCATGCGCTGAGGGCTGGCGCCGGTCGAGCGGAGCTCGCCCGTGCACTACTCAAGCTCGGTTCGGCGAGTCTGGATGTGAGTCTGCCGAGTTACGCGTCCGCCTCGGAGCTGCGTCTGCGTCATCTGACTGGAGAGACGATCCCGGCCAGCCGAGGGCTGGGCTCAGTCGCGCCGGTCGTCTTCCCCATCGTGGCGTTCGCCGCCTGCCTCATCTGGGGTTTGATCGCCTGATCGAGCGCGTCCAGCGAGCGCGTGGACGGCTGTCGGACGTGCTCGCTGCCTCCGCCGACTCCGGTAGGGCGGTCGTCTCACTGCGGCAGTCGTCGCCTCAGATGGAATGGATGTCTCCACGCGATGGATCCTGGCTCGCGGGGTCCAGATGATCAGCCCAAGGGCATAGCCAACGGTGCCGCCCAGAAGGCTGATCCCGAGATGGACCGGCTGCATGATATTGAGGACCAACCCGAGGACGTACGTCGATGTGAGGCCGGTCACCGCACCGATCAGGGCGAACTCCCAGGTCTCACTCTCGACCCGGATCTGATCCGACTTCGGCGTCGAGCCGCGCAGGTCCCAGCGCTCGACCCACCAGCGGAATCCGGCCATCAGCGCGCCGACCGCGCCCAAGCCGAGGGCGAGGACGGACCAGATGGCGAGCGTGAATCCGCCCGGCATCTGGGCCATAGTCAGCAGCCCGAGGAGGAGGAGGACGGCGACTCCCCATGCCCGCAGCGCCGATCCGAGGTCGGCCCGTACGACCTGGTCATCAGACGTGCCGGCCGGATGGCGGCCTCCGACCTGTCGCAACCAGAGCCACCCGACGACCGCAAGCGAACCGAACGCCAGATCGGCGATGACGAACGATGGCATTGCTCGGTCGACCTCGACGGCGTGGTGCCGCGCAATCTACTACACTCGCCTTAGTAGGTAGTGGCCGACGATGCGCCGGACCGGACGAGAGGGTAAGAAGTGGCCGACCAGCGTCCCCCAACCAGCCGCGAGCATGCGGTTCTTGAGTACGTCAGCACGTCAGGTTGCTCGGACTGCCGGTCCTTCGAGGGGCTCCTTGAGCGAGTTCATCCGGACTACCCGTGGGTCGAGGTCCGGGCCGTCGCGGCCGACTCGACGAGGGGCATGGACTTGTCGATCGGACGAGGGATCCTTCGTTTCCCGGTCATCGTCTTCAACGACGACGTGATCGCCGTCGAGTCCATCGCCGAGGTGGACCTTCGCTCGGTGCTGGGGCGTGAACGGGCGGACGCCGCCTCGTGAACGAGTTCGTCGTCGGGTCGACCATCCTGGCCGGATTCGTCGGCGGGATGGTCGCGCTGCTGGCCCCGTGCTGCGTGACGGTCCTGCTCCCGGCGTACTTCGCCGCGGCATTCGCCAGCGTCATCACGCTCGTCCGGATGACCTTCCTGTTCGCGGCCGGGATCGCCGTCGTCGTCCTGCCGATCGCGCTCGGTCTGGCGGCTCTCGGGCAGCTGTTCACGCAATTCCACCCACTGCTCTTCGGGATCGGGGGGCTATTCCTCCTTGCCCTCGGGGTCATGACGCTTCGCGGTCGAGGGTTCGAGCTGCCCTTTGGCCACGCGCCGACGTTCGCCGGACGACCGGGCCTGTCGGTCTTCGTGCTCGGGCTGTTCTCGGGCGCCGCCAGCTCGTGCTGCGCGCCCGTGCTGATCGGCGTCCTAACCCTGACTGCGCTGGCGAATTCCTTCGTCGGCGCCCTTGCCGTCGCCCTCGCGTACGTCTTCGGGATGGTCTTTCCCCTGTTCGTGCTCGCCCTGGCGGGTGACCGATTCGGCTGGCTGCGAAGTCGCGCCATTCGCGGAACGACGGTGCACCGCCGGATCCTGGGTCGCGCATATGCCGTGCACAGCACGAACCTCATCGGTGGATCGCTCTTCCTGGCGATGGGCGTCCTCGTGCTCGTCCTGGCTGCGACCGGCACCGAGGTCCTCGCCTTCCCGGGCCAGACCGAGCTGAGTGCCGGTCTGCATCAGATGAGCGACGCCTTCCTGATCGCCGTCAACGGCCTCCCGGCGCTGGTCCTATCGGTCCTGCTGGCCGGGTTCGCCATCTACCTCGTTCGCCGGGCTCGCCGACCGCCGAGCAGGGCCCCTGAGGAGATCGTCGATGACCCGTCCTGAGCCGCGCCCGCCCGCATCGCGCTCCAAGAGCAAACAGACGTCGGCTGTGCCGGCGCGGCGTTCCCGGGTGCCGATCCCCCTGCTGCTTGGGATCGCGGCGGTCGGGCTGCTCGTGGTCGCGATCGCCGCTCGCAATACCTTGTCCGGCGCCGACAAGCAGGGGGTCGCGTACGAGGTCGGCCGCCCAGGACCGGGCGACGTTGCGCCGGACTTCTCGCTGACCGACGCCGACGGCACCCCGTTCCATCTCGCTGACCTCCACGGGAAGCAGGTCCTGCTCTACTTCCACGAAGGGCTAGGCTGCGATCCGTGCTGGCGTCAGATCGACTCGATCCAGGCAGACCTGGCCCGCTTCAGAGGTCTTGGGATCGACCAGGTCGTGGCGATCTCGGCCGACCCGGCTGCGGCGCAGGGCCAGCGGGCCAAGCGCGCGAGCATCACGATCCCGACCCTGGCCGATCCGGATCGTGCGGTGTCGGGCGCCTACGGCACCCTCGCCTACGGGATGATGAATGGCGCCCTGCCGGGCCACACCTTCATCCTCGTCGGTCCTGACGGCAAGATCCGCTGGCGCGCTGACTATGGCGGCGCACCGAACTACACGATGTTCGTCGCCGATGACACCTTGCTGGCAGAACTCCGGGGTGCGCTTGGGATCTCGGGATGACCGCAAGGTCAGCGCCGTCGACTGACAAGGATCGGTGAGATGCCGGTCGTTGACGCGATCCTGCAGCCACTAGGCGGCAGTGTTGTGGAACGGCGGTTTCGGGGGCGTTATGGCGTTCATCTTCGCCGACCTGATCATCATGCCGATCCTGAATACCCATCGCAAGCAATACGGGCGCCGGATGACGGCGTTCCTTGCCGTCACGTTCGATGTGGCTATCGTCGGTGCGGCGTGATGTCGTCGAGATCGTGTTCGGCGCCGTCGGGCTCATCCCGCCGAACGGAACGTGCTGGTCATCGAGGCCGGCGTGACCCTGAACTACACGACGATCCTCAACGTCGCCCTCCTCACGATGGCAGCGGTCCTCGTCGTCCGATTTCGCCGGGACCGGCGGGTCCGAGATGCTCGCGATGACGGACATGAGCGCGTACGAGATGGCCGGCGTGGGGCCGGGTGACCGCACGCACTCAGGGCCGATCGACGCTCCGTTGCCCGACCGGGCCCGACGAATGAGCGAGGGGCCACGCCGTTGGCGCTTCCGTGTCCTTTGGGGTCTCGTCGTGGGCATGACCCTTCTCGGGGCGCCGGCGCCGACCCTGGCCCATGCGGAGCTTCTCCTCGCGTCGCCCGAACCCGGGACCGGCCTCGCCCAGGCACCCGCGGCCGTCGTCATCAAGTTCTCTGAGCCGCTCAACATTGGTTTGAGCCGGGTCGCGGTGCTCGATGCCTCCGGTGCCGACGTTGGCCAGGGGCCGACATTGGAGGTCGCGGGCGATCCGCGGGCTATGCGACGGCCGCTCGGGCTGCTCCCCACCGGCCAGTACACGGTCGCGTGGACGAGCGTTTCGGCGCTCGACGGCCACACCCTCAGGGGGACCTACTCGTTCGCGGTCGGGACAGGAGCCGATGCCGGCACGACGATCGCCGACAGCCCGCTCGACTCCGAAGGACCTCTCGGGCTGGTCGGCCGGTTCACGGCCCTCGTGGCACTCGGCTCCTGGTTGGCGTCGGGTCTGCTTCGGCGGCCATCGCGCAAAGCCGGCCTTATCCCCGCAAAGACGGCCCAGATCGCCCGGCTAGCCCCAGCCATCGCTTTTGTCGGTACTGCGGTGTCGATTATCTCAACGACGCTCGTTGCGACGGGCTCACTCGCCGCGATCGGCGCGGTTCTTGCCAGTCCGTCGGGCGAGGCGCGGTTGGTCGTGTTGGCGGCTACCGCCCTAGGCGTCCTTTTGGGCGCTCGGATCCCTCCCCTGGCGATCGTCCTCGCCGGCGTGGCGATCTTCGCCGAGGCGGCCTCCGGTCACGCTGCGTCCTCGGTCCTGCCGCCGATCGCCGTGGCGTCCTTTGCGATCCACCTCGCCGCGGTCGGCGTGTGGGTCTACGCGATTACCGCGTCGCCATTCGCCGCGCCGGACTTGCGACGAGCGCTCGGGACGTTCTCTCCGTACGCCGTCGGCGCTGCCGTGCTTACCGCCGCGACGGGCGTCGTCAACGCGGTTCTCGAGCTGACCGAACCGGCCGATCTCGTCCAGACGGCCTACGGCCTCGTCCTCGTCGCTAAGTCGGTTGCGTTCGTCGCAATGGCATCGTTCGGGTTCGTTCACTTCGTCTGGCGACGCCGCCCGGCCACGAGCGAGCCGACGCTCCGAGGTCCGGTCCGCGCAGAGGCTGGCGCAGCTCTCATCGCCCTGATGCTCGCGACTCTGCTCGTCGGCTTCCCGAACCCGCCGCGCGACGCCGAAGTCTCCGCCGCCAGCCTGACCACGATCGACCCGGTCCTGGCCGAGCTCGGTGCGCACGATGCGCTCTCGATCGCGGATGCGTCGGGACCATTCATCGTCGGGCTGACGGTCCTACCGCCACAGCCTGGGCCGGCCGAGATCCGCGTCCAGGTCCTCGGCGTGGACGCTGGTGACGGCCTGCGCACCGCCCGCTTCACTGCGGGCTCAGGCGACGCCTCGGCAACGGCCACCCTCGGCGAGTCATGTGGTCTCGGCTGCTTCGCCGGTACGACGACTTTCGGGAAGGGTGGCGACTGGCGCCTCGCCGTCTCGATCGACTCCAATCGCGGCCCGATCTCGATCGAGGCGTACGTGCCGCTCCCAGCGCCTGACGGCTCGAAGGAACTCACTCAGGTCCTTGCCAGCGAAGAGGCGTTGAAGACCGCGGTCCTGACCGAGAAACTGCAAGGGAGCGGGGATGGGCCGACGATCGTCTCGACCTATCGATTCCAGGCTCCCGACCGGGCCGAGATCACGGTCAACGACGCGACCCAGATCCTGGCTGGCCTGGACCAGTTCCGGCGAACAGGCATGGGACCGTGGGTCAAGTCGGCGTTCCCGGCACCTGGCTTCAGCTGGCCGACGGGGTACTACCGCGACTTCTGGGCGGGTGCGGCGGCGGTCCGCATTCTCGGCACGGACACGGTGGATGGCGTCCCGTCGACGATCATCGGGTTCGTCCGGCCTGACATCCCGGCTTGGTTCCGTATCTGGGTGGGGAAGTCGGACGGGCTCCTTCGCCGGGCCGATATGCGGGCGGAGGGACACATCATGAACCAGACGTACGGGCAACTGAATGCCCCGATCACGGTCCAGACGCCGCCGTAGCGTTCGACGGAGGCCCTAGTCAGGCGCTCCGAAGCCGGCCGACTTGTCCTGAACAGCGGGCCACGAGGTCGTGCCCCACGACCAGCGCTCCATCCGCGATTGGGAGGTCGGTCGTAGAGGTTCTTTATCCCACTCCACCGTAGCCCAGGCGTCGGGGAAGGCGGCGCCGACCCGCCGCTGGACGCCGGAGGGCGGGTCGGTCGCGAGCAGGTTCGGCTCCGCCAGGTCGAGGAGGCGCTCGAGGGCGGCCGGGTCTGTCGCGTCGCCGCACGGAATCCGGTGGTCGCCCAGGCGCCAGCGGTCGCTGGGCTTTACGTTCCACTCGGCGACCTGCTCGGGCACGGCGTCCGGGTCAGCGAGTACCGGCCTCTTGGCACCGAGGCCGTCGAGCATCCGCGCGAGGCCCGCGTCGTCGACCGCGACCTCGGCGAGCAGGTCGTTCATCTTCGCCTCGTCGGTCGTTGCCATCGCGGCGATCGGGTTGAGCGTCGCGAGGACGAGCAGCTCCTCGTCGGGCGAGAGGTCGACCCACAGGACGGGCACCATCGGCTCCTTGCGGGAGGGCCTCCTCGATGCGGGAGCGGCCGTCCACCACGATGCCGGTGGGCCGATTAACGATGACCTGCTGGACCCACCCGACGGTGTCGAGCACGCGCGGAGCAGCAGCCGCTGGGCGGCGGAGTGTGGGCGGCGGGCGCGGGTTGGCGAGCAGCGACGCGGGTGCTCCTCGGTTGGCCCGAGGATGCGGCTGCGCCAAGTCCGAGCGGCCGGGCCGGCTCGGGCGCGGTGGCAGTGGTGGCCGCGCGCCGACTCTAGGGTACCGCGCCCAGCTCGGTAGGCGGGGATCGGCCGTGCCGGGGCGGCGGGAGCACGGACGTGGACCACCCCATGAGAGTGGACCAACACAGACGGCCGGCCCCGGTATCGGTCAGTTGGCCGAGGGCCCGGGAGCCGGTGTGGATCGGGCAAGCGCACCGTCATGCCCTAGTGTCCCGATTCGCTAGTCGCTGTCGGCTTGCGGACGGCCTTGGCGAGGATCTCGTCGGCGGTGCGGACCCAGGCGAACGGGCTCGAGCCCGCGTTCCACTGTCGGGTGAAGGCGTCGATCATGGCCACGAGCTCCTTGATGCTGTGGGAGCTGCCCCGCCTGATGGCCTTGCGGGTGAGGATGCCGAACCAGGTCTCGACCTGGTTCATCCACGAGGCGCTGGTCGGGGTGAGGTGGAAGGTGATGCGGGGGTGCTCCGCCAGCCATGCCCTGACGTCCGGGGTGGAGTGGGTGGACACGTTGTCGAGCACCACGTGGAGCTCGCCCTCGGGATACGCCCGCTCGACCTGCCTCATGAACGAGAGGAGGTCGTCCCCGGTGTGGCGCGCCCTGGTGTCGGTCGTGACCTGCCCGGTGCCCACCTCGAGCGCCGCGAACAGGCAGGTCGTGCCGTGGCGCGTGTAGTCGTGGGTGTGCCGCTCGACCTGGCCGGGCCGCATGGGCGCATCGGCTGCGTCCGGTCGAGCGCCTGGATCTGGGTCTTCTCGTCCACGCTCAGCAAGATGGCGCCGGCGGGCGGGTCGAGGTGCAGGCCGACGACGTCGCGGATCTTCGACTCCAGCGCCGGGTCGGTGCTGAACTTGAGGGTCTCGGTGCGGTGGGGCTGGAGCCCGCGCTCCCGCCACACGCGGTGGACCGTGGACGGGCTCATGCCGGTCCGGGCCGCCATCATCCGCACGCTCCAGTGGCTGGTGCCCTCGGGCGGCGGCCCCATCGTGAGCGCCACCAGGCGGTCGCGGTCCTCGCGGGTATAGGTCGGCGGGTGGCCCGGCCGCGGCGCGTCGGCCAGTCTCGCGAGCCCCGCCTGGGCGTACCGGCGGCGCCAGAGCTTGACCGTCAGATCGCCACGCCCACCTCGTCGGCCACGCGCTCGATCGGGACGCCCTCGGCCGAGCGGAGCACGATGCGGGCACGCGTCACCGCCCGCTGCTTGCTGGTCGGGGCCCGGATGACCGCCGCCAGCGCGGCACGGTCGGCGTCGGGGACGGGCAGCGCGGGTACCGTTGCCATCGGGCGTACTCCTCGGGTGCTGCAATCACCTTAGTTGTACGCTCGCTCGATTCCGAAAGCCCACAAGGGACGTTACGTCGCTCGCAGGTTGACCCCAGTCGCGGCCCTTGCGCCCTCCGCGGTACACTGACTGCCGAAGGGGAGTAGTCCGACCGCCATCCCCGGCGGTCAGGGGAGATCGACACACCGGCTTCGGCCCGGTCCCCCACCTCGACCTGAGGCGGATGAGACCTTCGATCGGGTAGCACCGGTCGAGGTCTCGCCATGGCCCAGGGACGGCGACACCTCGCAGCAGTGGAGGTGTTGACGGCATGTGGCGCAGGCTCGGTTTCACGGCGGTGTTCGCCCTCCCCGCGATCGTCGCGCGGCTCATCGGTGCGGAGCTGCCACCGGGCGTCACCGTCCTCGTCTACGGCGCGGGCGTCGTCGCGTCCGCCGTGCTCCTGTCCTGGGCGGCCGAGGCGGCCCAGGTGGACATCTCGGGCAGCCTGGCGATCGCCATCCTCGCGCTGATCGCGGTCCTGCCCGAGTACGCGGTGGATCTCTACTTCTCGTTCACCGCCGGCGGCGACCCGACCTACACGCAGTTCGCGGCCGCGAACATGACCGGCTCCAACCGGCTGCTCATCGGCATCGGCTGGCCCGTGGTGGCGTTCGTCGGGTTCTGGGCGATGCGGCGGGCTCGGCGCCGAGGACCCGCGGAACCCGCCTCGACGAAGGGCGCGGGCCGCCGGCAGCCGGCCGTCGTCCTGCCGCCCCGGAACCGCGTCGAGCTCGCCTTCCTCGCCGTCGCGAGCGCCTACGCGTTCCTGATCCCGCTCACCCGCTCCATCGCCTGGTACGACGCCGTCGTCCTGCTCCTGCTGTTCGGCGCCTACCTGTGGCGCGTGACCCGCGAGGGGCGCGGCGAGCCGGAGCTCATCGGCGTCGCGGCGGACATCGCGCTCCTGCCCCGGCGCCAGCGGCGCGCGCTGGTGACGGGGCTCTTCGTCGCCGCGGCCGCGATCGTGGTGATGGCCGCCAAGCCCTTCGCCGACGGGCTGGTCGCGACCGGCGAGACCCTCGGGATCGACCAGTTCCTGCTCGTGCAGTGGCTGGCGCCCCTCTCGTCCGAGGCCCCGGAGCTGATCGTGGCCACGATCTTCGCCTGGCGGCTGCACGCAGCGGAGGGCCTGGGGATGCTGCTCTCGGCGAAGGTCAACCAGTGGACGCTGCTCGTCGGGAGCCTTTGGGTCGCCTACACCCTGGGCGGCGGGGCCGGCGCGCCGCTGGCGCTCGACGACCGCCAGACCGAGGAGTTCCTGCTCACGAGCGCCCAGGCCCTGCTCGCGTTCGCCGTCCTCGCGGACCGGCGCTTCGGGCTGTGGGAGGCTGCCGCGGTCCTCGGGCTGTTCGCCCTCCAGTTCCCATTCCCGACCACCGAGGTCCGCCTGGTCTTCTCCGCCATCTACCTCGTCGTCGCCCTCGCACTGCTCGTGCGCAAGCGGGGCCACCTCCCCGGGATCGCGGCCAGCATCGTCCGGTGGGAGCGGCCGTCGAGCTCCCAGGCCACGGCCGCCGGCTCGGAGGGCTGAGCTGGCGACCACGTGGACCCCGATCCTGTCAGCCCCCCAGGGCCTTGAGGAAGAAGTCCGTTCCGAAGCCGAGGAGCAGGCCGACCAGGACCCCCGCGCTCGCGAGGACCTTGAGCCCGAACGCCCGGTTGACGCCCAGGAGCTCGATGACCACGTAGAGGATCGAGCCGGCGGCGAGGCCGAGGAACGCGACCGAGAGCGTCGTGTTCACGACCGCCTGCCCGACGACGGTCCCGAGTGCCGTCGGCCCGCCGCCGATGGCCCCCATGGCGCCGAGGAACGCCCAGCTCGGCCGGGAGGGCCCGCCCGCGAGCGGCGCCACGATCCCGAACCCCTCGGTTGCGTTGTGGAGCGCGAAGCCGACCACCAGCGTGCCCGCGAAGGCGAGCTGGCCTGAGGCTGCCGACTGCCCGATCGCGAGGCCCTCGGCGAAGTTGTGGAGCCCGATGCCGACGGCGATCAGGATCGCGAGCTGCCGGGCGGTCGCGGCGGGCGGGATCCCGGCGCGCCCGGGGCCGGAGCCGTTGTCCGGGGCGGCGCTCCGCGCGCCGCGAAGCGCGAGCCAGCGCTCGTAGGCGACGAGGCCGAGCAGCGACGCCGCGAGGCCCAGGGCGCCGGTCGCGGCGAGGAGGGCGAAGTCGCCCCACAGGCCGGTGCCCCCGACCGCGGCGAGGAGCGCGCCCTCGATGCCGTCGACAGCCGCGCTGACGACGTCCCAGAACAGGAACAGCAGGATTCCGACCGCGACCGCGCTCAGGAACGCGCGCAGCGAAACGCCGGCGCCGGTGAGCCGGCCGACAGGAAGCCCGATGAAGATCGTCGCCCCAGCGATGATCCCGAGCGCGACGATCTGGTCCTGCGGCATCAGACTCCTCTCCTGCGGTGGGACGCCAGCCACCCTGCGTGCGCAGCTCGAGTGTCCTCGGCCCGGCGCTGGGCGGTCTTGGGCCTCTAGACCGTGCGAACCGTGCCCTTGGTCACAGGACAGGCGCCCTTGTGGACCTGTCGTAAAGCGTGCTTGCGAACGCACGATAGGACGCCCGACCTCGTCGCGAAGCGGTGATCCGGGGCTGCAGCGGAGTTGCGGGTGCGCGCCGGAGGGCTGAGCGAGTCGGTCGAGATGTACCTCAAGACGCTCGCGGTGCTGGGCGGGGGTGACGGGCCCGTCGCCGCGGCCGCGGCGGCCGAGCGCCTGGGGGTGTCGCCCGTTGCCGCCAACGAGATGCTGCGCCGGCTGACCGCCGAGGGGCTGGTCGGGCACGAGCAGCGCCGCGGCTTCCGGCTCACCGGGCAGGGCCGCGCGGCCGCCTGGGACGTCATCCGCCGCCAGCGCCTCTGGGAGCGGTTCCTGGTCGACCGTCTCGAGCTCGCTCCGGGTGACGCGATGGGATGGGCCTGCCTGCTCGAGCACGCCACGGCCCCCGAGGTGCTCGACGCGCTCGACGCGTTCCTCGGCTTCCCGCCGACCTGCCCCGAGGGTCAGCCGATCCCCCGCTCGCCCGGGGACGCCGTCCGCCGCCCAGGGCCATCGATTGCCGACAGCGAGTTGGGGGCGACCCTGCGTGTGGACGCCTTCGAGGACACCGACGCCGAGGTCCTCGCCTACCTGCACGGCGCGGGGCTGCCGATCGGCGCGGTCGTGCGCGTCGCCGCCGTCGGCCCGCGCCGCTGCGCGTTCTCGGTCGAGGGCCCGAGCGGGGTCGTCGTCCTCGCCCGGGAGGTGGCCGCGACGATCCAGGCGACGCCCGTCCCGCCGCCGGCAGCATGAAGGACACCCTGATGGTCGACATTCCCGTGGCAGCGCCCCTCGCGGTCCCCCTCCGCGCCGCGACGACGCGACGCGCCGCCCACGTGCTGCGCGTGCTCGGCCCGGCCTGGATCGTGATGATCGCGGACGTGGACGCGGCGTCCGTCATCACCGCGGCGCAGGCCGGCAGCTCCTTCGGGTACGCGATGCTGCTCCCGCTGGCGCTCCTGATCCCCGTGCTGTACCTCGTGCAGGAGATGACGGCGCGGCTCGCTGTGGCCACGGGCCTCGGCCACGCTGAGCTCATCCGCGAGCGCTACGGGATGCGCTGGGGCGCGGTGGCGGTGACCTCGATGGTCGCCATCGACCTCGTCGCCTACGTCGCCGAGTTCGCCGGGATCGTCCTGGGCGCCAGCATCGTCGGCATCCCCGCGGGCGTGGCGGTGGCCGGCGCCCTGGCGCTGCACACTGGCATCGTGCTCACGGGCAGCTACGCGCGGTTCGAGCGCCTGGTGCTGGTCCTCTCGCTCGGCCTGTTCGCCTTCGTCGCCCTGGCCGTCGGCGCGCGGCCCGACCCGTCGGCCGTGCTCGCCGGCTTCGCGCCCGCGGGGCAGTTCGGCCACGACGGCTACCTCGAGCTGGTGGTGGCCACCATCGGCGCGGTGATCATGCCGTGGATGCTCTTCTACCAGCAGGCCGCGAGCGTGGACAAGGGCCTCGGCCGCGAAGACCTGGGCGCGGCGCGCTTCGAGACGCTGGCCGGCGCGGCTGTGAGCCAGCTCCTCATGGCCGCGGTGGTCGTGGCCGCGGCCGCGGCGGTGGCGGCCGGTGCCGAGTCGACCATCTCCGCCGGGGGCATGGTCCTGCCGGCCGGCCTCGCCGGCCTGGCCGTCGGCGGCGGCGCGGTCCTCATCGCGGCGGGCATGATCGGGGCGGGGCTGCTAGCCGCGATCGTCATCTCCCTCTCGTCCGCGTGGGCCTGGGCGGAGCTCTTCCGCTGGCCGCGCAGCCTGAACCTGACGCCCCGGAAGGCCCCCCTCTTCTACGGCCTGTACCTGCTCGAGATCCTTCCCGCCGCGGCCGTGGCGCTCCTCGCGACGGACCTCGTGTCGGTCGTGGTCAACGCCATGGTCCTGAACGTCGTCGTCCTCGCGGTGCCGCTGACCTTCCTGATCCGCCTGTCGAGCGACCGCGCGGTCGTGGGCGACCTCGTGAACTCGCGCCTGCGCCAGGCGGTCCTGTGGACCATCACCGCGGTGCTGCTCGCCCTTGGGCTGTGGAGCACCGGGTCCATGCTGCTCGGCGGCTGACCGCGAGCTCGGGGTGCACGAGCCGGCCGGGCGGCGGTGCGGCGGCCGCGCCGCCGATGCCCCGGCCGGCCCAGGGCTCCCCGCCGGCTCCCGGCCCGGCACGACGTGTTCGGGCGCGCGGCGGAACCGGGCGCGCCCCTGTGCGCTTCGCTAGCTGGCGGTCCTCCACTCGTCGTGGACGTCGCCCGAGAACAGCCACCGGCGGAGGCCGGCGCCCACCCGAGGGCCGACGGCCGAGTCGAGCCCGTAGTAGTTGCCGGCGCCGATGACGCCCAGGCCGAAGGCCACCACCGCGTAGGTGAGGTGCTGGTTGACCACGCCGGTCGAGAACGACCAGGCCGCCACGAAGAAGAACAGCATCATCAGCGTAGCCATGCCGGCCGCGAAGCGGGTGAGGAGCCCGAGGATCAGCGCGACGCCGATCCCGATCTCGCCCGCGATGACTAGCGTGTTGATGACAGACATCGCGCCCGCGTTGCCCGCCAGCGAGACCCAGAGGTCGTGGGTCGGGTTGTAGACCGCCTTGGGGTCGGGCGTCCCAGTGACGAACGGCCAGCCGAGCGAACCGCCGGTCGCGAACTGCAGGAAGCCAGCCGCGGTCCAGGCCCCGCCCTTGCCGTCGCCGCCGAAGAACTTCTCGAGCCCCGCCCACAGGAAGATGACGCCGATCACGACCCGGCCGAATGCCACGGCCGCCGCGTGTGTGCGATCCACGACTCGCATTCTTGGGACGCTCCCTTTCCCTCAGGAGCCCGCCAGGGGCGGCGGCCTCACCGCCGCCACTCTAGCCGCCGCGCACGCCCGCGAATAGACCGACAGGGCGTGGCGCGGCGTTGCGGCGTCAGCGGATCGTCGCGAGGCCATCGATCACCCGTACGAGCCGCGCCCTCGCCTCCTCTGCGACGGACGCGATCGCCGGTTCATGGACGATGCCGAGGACGGCGAGCGGGTCCATCGCCTCGACGACGGTCTCGATCCCGTCCTCGCGCAGCACGACATTGCACGGCAGGAGGGCGCCCACCGACGGGTCGGCCTCGAGGGCCCGATGGGCGAGCGGCGGGTTGCACGCGCCGAGGATCACGAACGGCGGCCGGTCGACCCCCAGCTTGGCCTTCATCGTCGCCTGGACGTCGATCACGGTGAGGACGCCGAAGCCCTCGGCCCTCAGGGCAGCCTCGACGCTTGGACGGACGTCGTCGATCGACCCGGTCATCCGGGTCCCGAAGGTATAGCCACTAGTGGTGATCATCATTACCCCTGTGGTGTCCGGGTCGGTCCGAGGGAGCCGGCCCAGCGTGACCTGCTCCGGGGGTTCCCACCAGATGATGCTGCGCGACGGGCCCGTCGAATACCAAGAGCCGTCGGGCTCGTGTCGGCGCTCCGACCCGAGTCCAGCCGCTCAGCCTGCCTCGGGACGGAGCTCGTCCACGAGCCGCCGCGCGGCCTCGCGGTCGCGGTACCAGAGGGCATTCACCTCGGCGTAGCGGGCCCAGGCGGTCGGCACCGACTCCTCGGGGAAGATCGCATTGACCGGGCACTCTGGCTCGCAGGCGCCGCAGTCGATGCACTCGTCGGGGTCGATGTAGAGCATCCGGTCGACGCCCTCCTCGAAGTGGATGCAGTCCACCGGGCAGACCGCGACGCACGCCTGGTCGATGACGTTGACGCACGGCTCGGCGATCACGTAGGTCATGGCTCTCCTCCCTTACGCCCGGGCGGCGCGCAGGCCGTTGGCGACCGCCAGCAGCTCGGCCCCCTCGTGGACGGTGACCACGAGCGCGATCGTGAACATCCCGCCCGCGGCGCCCAGGATGAGGACGGGCAGGATGACCAGCGAGAACGCCAGGTTCTGGCGGGACACCCGGCGCGCCTTGCGGCCGATGCGCAGGGCGTAGCCCGCCTTCTCGAGGTCGTCGGCCATGAGGGCCACGTCGGCCGCCTCGATCGCGGCGTCGGAGCCCGCGGTCCCCATCGCCATCCCGACGGTCGCGGCCGCGAGGGCCGGCGCGTCGTTCACCCCGTCCCCGATCATCGCCACCGCCCCGTGCTCGCGCTCGAGCTCGCGGATGGCGGCCACCTTGTCCTCGGGCTTGAGGCCCGCCCGCACGTCGTCGATCCCGAGCTCCGCGGCGATCGCGCGGGCCGTCCGCGGGTGGTCGCCGCTGAGCATCGCGACCCGGCGGACCCCGAGGCGGTGGAGCTCGGCGATCGCCGCGGCGGCGTTGGGCCGGACCTGGTCGCGGATGGCGAGCAGGCCGAGGATGCGGATGCCGGCCGTCGCGCCGACGGGCCGCTCGCCGACGAGGACGACCGTCTTGCCGTCCTCGCGCATCTCCTCGACGAGGTCGGCGCTCGCCGCCGACGGCGCGGCGCCGAGCTCCCCGAACAGGTCGGGGCTGCCGACGTGGACCAGGCGGCCGTCGAGGCGCGCCGCGGCGCCGGCTCCGGTGAGGGCCGCGAAGTCGGTGGCCTCCGACGGCACGACCCCGCGCTCGCTCGCGGCGGCCACGATCGCCCGCGCCAGCGGGTGCTCCGAGAGCCGCTCGACGCCCGCGGCAGCGGCCAGCAGGCCCGCGTCGTCGGTGCCGTCGAGCGGGACGATGTCGGTCACCACCGGCCGGCCGTGGGTGAGGGTGCCCGTCTTGTCGAGCGCGACGACCCCGACGGTGCCCAGGTTCTCGAGGTGGATGCCGCCCTTGATGAGGACGCCGTGCCGCCCGGCCGCGCCGATCCCGGCGGCCATCGCGACGGGTGTCGACATGACGAGGGCGCACGGCGCCCCGGCCACGACGACCGTGATGGCCCGGGTGATCCACTCCGTCGGGTCGCCGCCGAGGGCGATCGGGATGATCGCCAGGAGCGCCGCGCCGACGAGGACGAGCGGGCTGTAGATGCGGCTGAAGCGGTCGATGAAGCGCTGGGCCTTGCCCTTCTGGCCCTGCGCCTCCTCGACGAGGTGGATGATGGCGGACAGGGTGTTGTCGGCGAACGCCTTGGTCGCCTCGATCGTGAGCGCGCCCTGGCGGTTGATGGTGCCCGCGAAGACGGGGTCGCCCGGGCCCTTGTCGACCGGGACGCTCTCGCCCGTGACCGGCGACTCGTCGAGGCTCGACGCGCCCGCGCGGATGACGCCGTCGGTCGCGAGGCTCTCGCCCGGGCGGACGAGGAACACGTCGCCCGGCACAAGCTCGGTCGCCGGGATTGTCAGCTCCGCGCCGTCGCGCAGGACGTGCGCCTCCTTCGGGGCGAGGTCGAGCAGGGCGCGGATGGCGGAGCGGGTGCGGGCGAACGTGAGCGACTCGACGGCCTCGGCCGAGCCGTACAGGAAGACGAGGAACGCCGCCTCCTCCCAGAAGCCGAGCGCCGCCGCGCCGACGGTGGCGACGGCCATCAGGGCCTCGATGCCGACCTCGCGCTCCGAGATCAGCTCCTCGAGGCCCTCGCGGGCCCACCAGTAGCCGCCGAACGGGATCGAGGCGAGGTAGAAGGCGATCGGCAGCGGATCGGGCAGGACGCCGGTGATCGATCCGAGCCAGCCGGCCGCCAGCAGGAGCCCCGAGACGATCGCGCCCAGGATCGGCGGATAGGTCCACCACGGGCCGGCGTGGGCGCCCTCGTGCTCCTCGTCCTCGTCGTGGTCCTCGTGGTCGTCGTGGTCGTCGTCGCGCTCGTCGTCCTGGCTCAACCCGTTGGCTCCTCTCACTTCATCGCATCGGGAACCGACACACCCACAGGCGAGCACGCTCCGCCCGCGGTGGGCGGCAACCTGTAGGCTGGCGCTCGGGCGCGTATCGCTCGCGCGGGATGTCGGGCTGGGTTGGACGGCCCGGGGCCGCGGTTGGCGGTCACCTCGGTGGATCGCGTCGTGTCCCAGTGCCTTCGGCGAGGAAGGTCGCGAGGTCGCCTGCGACGTCGCGTGACTCGCACAGCACGCGTCGCAGCGACCCATCGGCCAGCCGATAGTAGGTCAGTCGACCCTCGCGCCGGCGTCCGACGATCGCCCGGTCGCGGAGGATCCGGAGGTGCCGGCTGACGGTGGACTGGTCGAGCCCAAGGAGCCGAACGAGTCCCTCGACGCGGACCTCGCTCGAGCACGCGAGCGCGTGTAGGATCCGCAGCCGGGTCGGATCCGCGAGCAGGCCGAACGCGGCCGCGAGCCGTTCGGCTGCGTCTTGGCCCAGGGCGACGCCGGTCGGGCCCAGCCGGCCAGCGTTGACCCAGCCGCCGACCGGCCGACCATCGTCCGGGGGCCGCCCGTCCGTCACGGCCGCTCCGTGCCCGACGCGCCGCCGACGGTGCGCCGCAGTCGCTCCGCCGCGATGCCCGCGGCCACAGCGACGACCGCGAGGCTGATGGCGACATCGGCGAGGTTGAACGTCGGCCATCGTGCGTTCCCTAGTCCGAGATCCACGTAGTCGAGGACGCGGCCATGGGCGACTCGCTCGATGAGGTTCGCCACGCCTCCCCCGAGCAGGAGCCAGATCGCCGCTCGGAACAGGGTCCCGCGGACCCGCCGAACGGAGGCGAATGCGACCGCGAGCGCGAGCCCCGTGAGGAGGATGACGACCGCCGGACCAGCATCGCTCAGGAGGCCGAGCGCGATCCCCTGGTTCGCCGACGGCGTGAGCCGCAGCAAGTCGCCGGCGATGGCCGTCGACGGCACACGCGCCCCGCGGATGGCGGTGTCGGCGAGCGTGTCGCTGATCACGACCATGCCAACAACGAAGATCCCGGCGACGAGCTGGACCGGGCGGATCGGTTCGACGACCCGGGTACGCAGGTCACGCGGCTCCTCGGGCATGCGCGGACCCGTTCTCATTTCAGCCATGTGTGAAACAATAGCAGACCCGAGGCGGGTGCCGCCACCGCGCTGCCCGCACCTTCAGCCAGCGAGGACACGAGACATGATCGAAGCCGCGACCGACGCGCTGACCTGTCCCAAGTGCCAAGGTCCGATGCGCACGTACGAGCGGAGCGGAGTCGTCCTCGATCATTGCACGGAATGCCGTGGCATCTTCCTCGACCGCGGCGAGCTGGAGCGCCTGATCGACGCAGAGACGGCCCACTATGACGCGGCCGGGCCTGGCCAAAGCCGCGATACGAGGATTGACGACGTCCCCGATGAAGACTGGGACCGCGGTGACCGAGGTGGCCATCGCGTTCGCAATCGCCGCCGCGGGTTCTTGGGTGACCTGCTCGACCTCGGTTAACTCTAGCGGGGTCGTCCAGGGTATGCGCCTCGCCGCTCGGCCGTGGCCCGCACTCCAGGTTGGCCGCACGGCTGGCCCGTTGCCACCGACCGGTGATCCTGGTCAGCGCGCCGTCCAGCCACCGTCGACGTAGAGCTCTGAGCCGGTCGCGTAGGATGCGTCGTCACTCGCGAGGAAGGCGATCGCCGCAGCGACGCCCTCGGGCCGGCCGAGACGGCCCATCGGCGTGGCATCCAGGATCGCCCGTTAGACAGCGCCACCTTGGCCGCTGAAACGTCGGCTGGCGCCCGGTCGGCACGATCACGACGATCAAGGAGGTGCGCGAGTGATGGGCTAGGGCTCGTGCTATGGAGTAGACGGCGTCTTCGGGGGCGGTTGGATGACCGGCGGCTGGCTCGGTCTTCTGCTCGTGGTGGCAGTCGCTGCCCTCATGATCGTTGGTATGGTGCTCGCGCGACCGAGAGGCCGTTCGACGGATGATCCGATAGAGATCCTCCGCCGTCGGTTCGCCCGTGGTGAGATCAGCGCCGACGAGCTGGAGCAGGCCACGCGCGCGCTCGCCTGCTGAGTCGGGTCCGAATGGGGCTACAATTCAGCCATGACTGAACCGATGCCGCTCGCTGGGCGGTCGTCAATCGAGATCGAGACGAAGCTCCACCGCGGTCTTGCCGATCCCTCACGGCTGGCGATCCTGCGCGAGCTGCGCCGGGGACCGCTGACCGCCGGACAGATCGCCGATTTTGTTGGACTGACCCCGCCGCGGGCCTCGAACCACCTGCGCTGCCTTCTCGAGTGCGGGCTCGTCTCGGTCGAGCCGCGGGGGCGCTACAACGTCTACCGGCTGGCCGATCCGGCGGTCGGTCGGCTGCTCGACGCGTCGGCGCGCGTCCTGGCCGACGTGGCACCGCTGATCGAGGCCTGTCTCAACTACGGGCCGCCGTCGCGGCGCTTGCTGCGGACGCCCGCCAACGCGTCGCCGGCCGACGAACGGAGCGATCGCTCCGCAGCGCTCGGATCGCACGACTGATGGCCGCAACGTTAGGAGAGCACCGATGATGGGCTACGGCTGGGATGGCTGGGAAGGGTGGGGCGGCGGCTTCTGGATGCTCGGGGGCCTCCTGTTGATGATCGGGGTCATCATCGTCGTCGTCTGGGCGGTCATGACCGTCACCCGCACAGGACGGCCGCCGACCGGCGATCCGTCGCGGCCCACGCCGCACGAGATCCTCCGCGAACGGTTCGCTCGCGGCGAGATCAGCGAGCAGGAGTTCGAGCAGGCCAAGAAGGTCCTCGGCCCCGACCGATGAGCCGGCGTGCACCGCTGTGGGTCGGCCTGGGCCTCATCTCGGCCGGGCTCGTGGCCCTGGTGATCGGGGCAGCCATCGGCCCAGCTGGACCGGGCGCGCCGGTGGCCGGCATGCCGCTCGGGCCCGGGCCGATGATGGGAGGCGGGCCGGCTGTCACGCCAGCGGATCCTGCGTCGCCCGGCTTCGTCCCCGGGACCGCCGCCTCGCCGCGGGTGGTCCGCATCGTCGCCACGCCGCACCTGCGGTTCGTGCCCGACGCCATCACGGTCAAGCAGGGGGAGACGGTCACCTTCGTGGTCACGACGATGGGACCGACGGTCCACGAGTTCATGGTCGGACCGGCGGCGGACGTCGCCGCCGACAAGGCCGGCACGCCGGAGATCGCCGACCTCGGGATGATGGACACGGGCTCGCTGACCTACACCTTCGACGGCCCGGGTCCGTACGCCTTCGCCTGCCACGCGCCCGGCCACTACGAGGCCGGCATGGCCGGGACGATCGCGGTCGTGCCCTGAGGGGCGTCCCCGACGACGCGGAGGGCTCGAGGCTCTCGACCGACGGAGACCGCCTCATCGGCGGTCTCCTTGCGCTACTTCGCGTGGGCGGAACAGGCGCAACCGCAGCCGCAGCTTCGGCAGCCGCAGCACTGGCCGCACGGGCAATCACAGGTCATAGCGTTCCTCCTTTCCCGGGATGCTGTCTCGAGGGCTCGCGCCGTCGACGAGTTGGCCAGACAGGTGTGCGAGGCGACCGTCGAGGAACCGGAGCTCCTCGATCCGGCGGGCGACCTCGCCTCGCTTCTCGGCCAGCGCTACCCGGAGTTCGGCCGACACCTGGTCGCACTGGCCGGCCGCGCACAGGGTAGCCAGGGAGGCAGCCTGCTCGAGCGGCAGGTCCAGCGAGCGGAGCCCGATGAGCAGCCGCAGGCGAGCCGCGTCCTGGTCCGCGTAGTCGCGGTACCCGTTCTCGCGACGCTCGGGGGCCGGCAGGAGGCCGCTACGCTCATAGAAGCGGATCGCCTCGGGTGTCGTACCGAGTTGGCGAGCGATCGTCCCGATGCGCATGTC
>JAJZRG010000009.1 GCA_021802825.1 Chloroflexota bacterium | reverse complement strand
TGCCCTTCGCGGATGCCTCCTTCGACGCCGCCTACGCCCACATGCTGTTCTGCATGGCGCTGACCACACCCGAGCTCGAACGCCTGGCCGGCGAGGTGCGGCGGGTCCTGCGGCCTGGCGGCCTCGTCGTCTACACCGTCCGCACGAAGCAGGACCCCCACTTCGGCGCCGGCGTCGACCGGGGGGACGACATGTTCGAGATGGGCGGCTTCATCGTCCACTTCTTCGACCGCGCGCTCGTCGAGCGCCTGGCCGACGGCTTCGAGCTGCTCGAGGTCGCGGAGTTCGAGGAGGCCGCGCTGCCCCGCCGGCTGTACCGGGTGACGATGCGCAAGCCGTCAGAGGGCCGCGGCGTTCGGCCGAGAGGTTCGTGAGATGTGCCCGGGGCGACGCCGCACCGTCGTCTACTACCGGCTCGTCGACCCCTGCGTGGCCGGCCTGCTCGATCCGGGCCTCTGCCTCGCCTTGGAGTCCGCCCGATGGCGACCCTGACCGAGGCGGCGGCGCTTGTCGCCGCGGAGAACCTCGAGTCCGCGGCGGCGGCGGCGAAGTGCGCGGCGTGCGGCTGCCTGGCCGGTTCGCTGCCGACGATCGAATCCGCCGTCGGCGCCGAA
This sequence comes from Chloroflexota bacterium, assembly GCA_021802825.1. Classification (GTDB taxonomy): domain Bacteria; phylum Chloroflexota; class Limnocylindria; order Limnocylindrales; family CSP1-4; genus CAIXZV01. The sequence goes on along the minus strand of JAJZRG010000009.1, from coordinate 99,083 downwards.
CCGCCCGATCGACTCGTCCGGGCGCTCGCCGCCGCGCGGGGCCACGTGGTCCCGGCCCGCTACGACTGCCTCGGCTGCGAGGTCTGCTGGCCCGCGGTCGCGCTCAACGCGGTCGACGACGTGACCGGTGCCGACGGTGCCTCGCCCGCCTGTCCGGCCGAAGCCGTGACCTCCCGCGCCGGGTGGCCGCCCCTGCCCGGCTCGTATCGAGTCCTCCGCTACCGAAGCCCGGTCGCCGTCTGCACGCTCGACGACGACGCGCTCCTGGAAGCGGTCGCCGCTGGTGCCGGCCCCGGGATCGCGCTCGTCGGCTCGCTGCGCACCGAGAACCTCGGCATCGAGCGGCTGATCAGCAACGTCGTCGCCAACCCCCACATCAGGTTCCTGATCCTCGCGGGTGCCGACGCCCGCCAGCGCATCGGCCACCTGCCGGGGCAGTCTCTACTCGCGCTCGCAGCGAACGGCCTCGATGCTCGCGGCCGGATCGTCGGAGCGCCCGGCAAGCGCCCGATCCTGAGGAACGTGTCGGCGGGGCTCGTAGCGCACTTCCGGGCGGCGGTCGAGCTCATAGACCTGATTGGCGAGCGCGACCCCGCCGGGATCCTCGAGACCGCGGCCGCGTGCGCCCGCCGTGATCCCGGGCCTGCCTCGAACGTCGAGGTCGCGCCCCGCGTGCCCGTGATCGCCGGCCGGCTGCCGGGCCGGACCGTGCCCGACCCAGCCGGCTACTTCGTCGTCTACGCGGACGGAGCACGCTCGGCCCTGACTCTGGAGCACTACCGCAACGACGGCGTCCTCGACCGGGTCGTCGAGGGACGGTCGAGCGCCGAGCTGTACATGGCGGCGATCGAGGACGAGCTCGTTAGCCGCCTCGACCACGCCGCCTACCTCGGCCGAGAGCTCACGCGCGCCGAGATCGCCCTGGCGCGAGGCGAGCCCTACGTCCAGGACGGCGCGCCCGAGGCACCCCCCGCGGCCTCGGGTCCGTGCGGCGGGACCTGCGCGGACTAAGCGCAGCGGCAGGCCTGAGCATCGTTCTCGCGCCTGTTCAACGGGCCCGGGCGGGCCGGGTCGAGCTCGGGCAGAGGACGGTTGGGCATCCTCCGCCGTGCCGCCCGGCGTTCTGGCTCTGACAGTCGCAGCGCCGGGATCCAGTGCACCCGCGCGGCCGTCGTCCTGCTTCACGGTCTGGCGCCCATCGGCCATCATCTCCCGGCTGCCCAGCCCGGCGCGGACGTAGCGATTGCTGCCCGCCAGCCACCACTTCACCGAGAACGAGGCGATCGCCAGTAGGATCCCGGTCATCGCGGCGGCGATCGCGACGGTGGCCTCGACGACATTCCAGCCGACCGTCAGGCACTCGAGCCGGCCGGTGCGACGGAGAAGCCCCGGACGTGCCGTGCGACCGCGGTCACGCGTGGCTCCGCTCTTCGAGCCGCCGGCGGTCGGCCGTCTCGAGCTGGAAGGTCGAGTGCTCGATGTCGAAGTCGTCGGACAGGCACTCGCACAGCGCGTCGAGGGTCACGGCCGGGTCCGCGCCGTCGGCGAGGATGACGTGGGCCGACACGACGTTCATGCCCGACGTGATCGTCCAGGCGTGGAGGTCGTGGCAGTCCACCACGCCAGGCGCGTCGAGGATGTGCTGGCGGACGTGGTCCATGTCGATGCCCTTCGGGGTCGCCTCCAGGAGGACGTCGGTGGCGTCCCGGAGGAGTGCGAGGGTCCGGGGCAGGATCAGGAGGGCGATGGCCACCGACGCGACGGCGTCCGCCTGGCCCCAGCCGGTGGCGGCGATGACGAGCGCGGCCACGATGACCGCAGTCGAGCCCGCGAAGTCGCCCATCACCTCGAGGTAGGCGCCGCGCATGTTGAGGCTCTCCCGCTGGGCGTGGCGCAGGAGGCGGAGCGACGCGCCGTTGGCCGCGAGGCCCACGAGCGCGACCGCGAGCATCAGGCCCGACGCGACCTCGGGCGGCGCGGACAGCCGCCGCCACGCCTCGAAGAGGATGAGCGCGGCCACCCCGAACAGCAGGAACGCGTTCGCCACCGCGGCCATGATCTCGACCCGCAGGTAGCCGAACGTGCGGCCGTTCGTTGGCGCGCGGCCGGCGAACCAGATCGCGAGCAGCGCCAGGCCGATGCCTGACACGTCGGTGAGCATGTGCCCGGCGTCGGCCAGCAGGGCGAGGCTGTTCGAGGCGAGCGCGCCGGCGGCCTCGACCACGAGGATGACGAGGCTGAGGCCGAGCACCGCGACCAGGCGGTCCCGGCTGGCCGCGGCGGCCGACTCGTGGGCGTGCGCCATCAGGCGGTCTCGGCGACGTGGCTCGCGGCGCCGGTGACGAGGTCGCGGAGGTGGTCGTCGACGAGGCGGTAGTAGCCCATCCGGCCGGCCTTGCGCCGCTCGACGGCGCCGCGCTCCCGCAGGAACCGGAGCTGGTGCGACAGGGCCGACACGCTCATGCCCAGGACGAGGGCGATGTCGCACACGCACAGGTCCTGCTCCGTGATCGCGAGCAGGTGGACGATCCTCGCGCGGGAGGGGTCGGCGAGCGTCGCGAACAGCTCGCCGACGGCTCTCGCGCCCTCCGCGCCCAGCGACCGCCCGAGCAGCGGCCCGATCGCCTCGGGGTGGAGGCACTCGACCGAGCACGCGTCGGCGTCGATCTCGGAGGCGAACACTTGAGCCATCGCTCAATTGTACACGGCCGCGAGACCTCCACGGAGACGCCACGCGGGCTCCACGGTGCGTCCACACAGGCCTGCGACGCTGCTCCGCATCACCCCGGGCGCGTCGCCCGGGCCAGGAGAGCAGGAGCAGGAGCCATGCAGTCCAAGTTCGCAGCCTTCGCTTTCGGGGCGCTCGTCGCGCTCCTCGCCGTCACCACGGTCGCCGCCGTCGACCCGCTCCGGGCGGGCAGCCCCTCCGTCGTCAACGCAGCCTCGGTGACGCCCGGTGATCCAGCCGCCGACAACGCGGCCGCACCGGTCGCCGCGCCAATCGCCGCTCAGCTGGCCACGCAGGCCCCCGCCGCCGCGCCGGCGGTGACAGCCACACGGGCGCCTTCCCGCGCCCCGAGCGCCACGCCCACGACGCGGACGTACTCCGGCCAACACCACTGGTCCTACCCTGCAGCGACCGTCTCCCCGCGCGAGACGCACCGCCAGTCGGGCTGGTCCGGCTGGTCCGGCTCGGATGGCCGGTGGGACGACTGCGGCTGGTAGTGACCTATGCCGCCCGCAGAGGGGCCGGTCGGCACCCGAGGGCGCGACGGTCGGCGGTCGGTTGACCGCCGACCGTCCCCGTACGCTGGAGGGGCCATGAGCGCTAGCGTCCTGATCGCCGACGACGAGCCCAACATCCTCGACGTCGTCCGCGCGTACCTCGAGCGCGACGGCTACGCGGTCTCGACCGCCGAGGACGGCGAGGCGGCACTGCGGCTCGCCCGCGAGCTCCGGCCCGACGTGGTGGTGCTCGACGTGATGATGCCCATGGTCTCGGGGCTCGACGTGCTCCGCGCGCTCCGCGCGGACGGGTCGCCGAGCGCCGTGATCATCCTGAGCGCCCGCGACCACGTGATCGACCGGGTCGCGGGCCTCGAGCTCGGCGCCGACGACTACGTCACCAAGCCCTTCGAGCCCCGCGAGCTCGTCGCCCGGATCGGCGCCGTGCTGCGGCGAGTGCGGGCCGACCAGGGGGGCGCCGCGGCCGGCGCCGAGGGCCTCGCCCTTGGCGAGCTGCTGATCGACCCGACGGCGCGCGAGGTCCGCCGCGCTGGTGCGAGGGTGGAGCTCACCCGCACCGAGTTCGACCTCCTCGCCGCGCTCGCGGAGCAGCCGTCACGGGTCTGGACGCGCGAGCAGCTCGGCGAGGCCCTGTTCGGCCAGGCCTTCGACGCCTTCGACCGGGCGATCGACAGCCACGTGAAGAACCTGCGCCGCAAGGTCGACCCGGCGCCCGGCGGGGGCAGCTACGTCGAGACGCTCCGCGGCGTGGGGTACCGGGCGTGGCGCCCGGCCGACCGGTCGTGAGACTCCGCGCCCGCTTCGCCGCCACCTACGGCGTGATCGCGCTGGCCGCCGGCGCGGTCGTCGCGCTCGGCACGCCACTCCTCGCGGCGGGGGTCGTGGGATCGGGCCAGCGGGGCGCGGACGGCGCTCCCCGACCGGCTCTTACGGCGGGCCCCAGCACACCAGCCGGCCCGGCGACGGCGTCGGCCCCAGCGGGCGGGCCTGACACCGCGTCGCCCCCTGTCGGATCGCCAGCCCCTGCAGCCACCCAGGCGACATCGCCCAGCGCGCGGCCCACGCTGCGGCCAACGGCGAGGCCCACGCCAAGGCCGACGCACCACCCGGAGTGGTCCGAGGGCCCGTGGATGACCGACTGGCCGGGCTGGCAGGGCCAGGCCGAACCCGGCGGCGTGGTCCTGGCCGTCGTTCGCGTGCCGGTCCCGTCGAGCCAGCCCGGGGAAGCCGCGCCGAGTCCCGAGGCTTCGGACAGCCCGCGGGCTTCCGCGCAGCCCGACGGCACGGGGGCAGGCGACGACGTTGTGCAGGCCATTACACTGCGCGTCGCCGCGCTCGCCCTTGCCGCCGCGATCCTCGCCGCGATCGCCGGGGCGGTCGCCGCCGACCGCCTGGTGCGCCCGCTGCGGCGGCTCGAGGCCGCGGCCGCGGCCGTGTCCGACGGCGACCTGGACCGGCGCTCGGGCCTCGCCGAGGAGCGTGACGAGATCGGCGACCTCGCGCGCGCCTTCGACCGGATGGCCGACACGCTCGCCACGTCGGAGGCGACCCAGCGGCGGTTCCTCCAGGACGCGATCCACGAGCTGCGGACGCCGCTCACCGTCATCGAGGCGACGACGTCCGCGATCATCGACGGCGTCTACGAGCCCGAGCCCCGCCACCTCGCGACGATCCGGGGCCAGGCCCGGGTGCTGTCGCGGATCATCGACGAGCTGCGCACCATCAGCCTCGCGGAGGGCCGCGGCCTCGACCTGCGGCCCGAGCCCGTCGAGGTCGCGTCCACGCTGCGCCGGGTCGCTGAGGGGTTCAGGGCGCGCGCCGAGGAGGCGCGGATCGCCCTCGAGGTCGACGCGCCCGAGGCGCTCGTCGTGGTGGCCGACCCGGAGCGCCTCCGGCAGATGCTCGGGTCCCTGGTCGACAACGCCATGCGCCACACGCCCGCCGGCGGCACGATCACGCTCGCGGGCTCGGCCCAGGCGGGCCCGGCGGTCCGGCTCCACGTGCGCGACACGGGCACGGGCGTCGCGGCCGAGGACCAGCCCCACGTGTTCGAGCGCTTCTACCAGGCGGACGCGTCGCGCGACCGCGCGCGCGGCGCGTCGGGGCTGGGGCTCGCGATCGTCAAGGCGATCACCGAGGCGATGGGCGGCCGCGTCGGCGTCTCGAGCACGCCCGCACGCGGCGCCGACTTCTGGATCGAGCTGCCATCGGCTTGACGACGACCGCGGCAGACCCGGTCGCGGGGTACCCGCGGCAGCGGCACGCCGGCCGCCTGGCGCCAGGGCGCGGTGGTCGACCGCTCGAGGTCTCCCCTCAAAGTCGGTCGACGGGCGAGACCCGCCGGTGCACGGCGCGGAGGTCGTCGTCGAGCAGCCGGATGTAGCGACGGGTCACCTGCAGCGAGGCCGGGCTGTGACCGAGGATGCGCTGGAGCGAGAAGACGTCGCCCCCGTTGGTCAGGAACGCCCGGGCGAAGCTGTGCCGGAGGACGTGCGGCGAGCAGCGCCCGGAGAACCCGGCAGCACGGCCGAGGCGCCGGACGAGCAGCTGGACGGCCCGCGAGGTCAGGCGGGCGCCACGGCGCCCGACGAACAGCGGATCCTCCGCTGCCAGCGGGCCGCGAGAGACGAGCGACACGCGGAGAGCGCGTCGTGACCGGCCGCCGAGCGGGACCACCCGCTCCCTCGACCCCTTGCCCATGACCCGGCAGCGCCCCTCGGCGAGGTCGACGTCCCCCACCGAGAGGGAGACGAGCTCGCCGAGCCGGATCCCCGTGTCGAGCAGCAGGAGCACGATCGCCCGGTCCCGGACCACCGCCTCGGAGCCGCCGTCGACCGCGGCCAGCAGCGCCCGCATCTGCGCGGCGGTGAGGCTGGGGACAAGCACGTCCGGGACCCTGGGCGGCGAGAGCCCAGCTAGGAGGTCCGCGCCCAGCCCGAGCTCACGCTGCAGCCAGTGGCCGAACGCCCGCAGCGTGCGGATGCGGCCGGCGACCGAGTTCGGCGCGAGCGGTCGGGCTCGCGCCGCCTGGGCCGCGAGCAGCCAGCGCCGAACGGTCGCAGGCGACAAGTGGCGGAGGGCGGCCGCCTCGCCGTCGCGCTCGGCGAACCCGGCGAAGCCCTCCAAGTACGCCCGATACCAGTCGATGGTGCGGCGGCTGCGGCCCGCGACCTCGAGGGCAGCTGTGTACTCCTCAACCAGTTCGCGCAGAGGGAGGTCGCCGACGCCTGCCACAGGAGATTCCGCGGGCGGGGCCGAGTGCAATCCCATCGTCGATGCTCCGCGGGCGCCCAATCCCCGGGCCGCCGAGTTCGGTCGGCTGACCCGGCTCCCCTTCCTCGCGCTCAACAACTGCTGCACCATGGTCAGTGTTCCTATCGCCTGGCGATCATCCGTCCGTCAGACCGCGTGACCACCGTCCCTCGTTCTGGCGCGACGCGCAACGAACACGCTAGCGGCGTAGGTCGCCGAGCGCAACAGATAATGCGTACGTATTCGTGTACGTACGCCCGTGACCCCGGTGTATAGGTCGCGCTTGACCGCCGCCCGCGTGGCATGTATCGTTGAATGAACGATCAATTAGCGAGGCACCATGACGGCGACGACGGGCAGGCGGGTCCACGCCGACACCAGACGGGAGCAGTTCCTGGACGCCGCGCTCGAGCTGTTCTCCGAGCGGGGGTTCGACGCGACCTCGATGAAGGACCTGGCCGAGGCTACCGGTTCCGCGCCGGGGCTCGCCTACCACTACTTCGGCAGCAAGAGCGAGCTGCTCGCGGCGGTGCTCGCCGAGCGGAGCTTCTTCCCGAAGCTCCGCGCCATGCTCACCGACCTGCCTGATCGCCCCGCGGCCCTGGTCCTCGGCGAGCTCGCCGAGCGGTTCGACGCGATGCTCTCCGAGCGGGAGCCGATGGTGCGGCTGGTGGCCCACGAGGCCCAGACGGACGGGCAGATCAGGGCCGAGCTGCAGCGCAGGATCGACGATGGGGCCGGATTCGTCGCGCGATATCTCGAGTCGCGCGTGGCCCTCGGCGAGCTCAGGCCGCACGACTCGATGACCGCGGCCCGGGCGATCTTCTTCACGCTGGTCACGTTCCACCTGACCGGGACGCCGGCCGGCGACGCCCCACAATCCCTCGTGAAGCTCGTCCTCGAGGGCATCGCGGTAAGGGCAGACCAAGAGTGAGCCTGTACGACATCGCCCTCGCGGCGCACGTCGCGGGCGTCGCGGGCGTCTTCCTCGCGCTCGGCGCCTGGCTGTACGGGATCGTCCTGCTCGGTCGGGCGACTCGCGTCGAGCAGGTCGAGAGCGCGATCGAGCTCATCGAGCTCTCCGAGCCGTTCGTCCGCGTTGGCGGCGTCCTTCTCGCGCTCGCCGGGCTGTCCATGGCGGTCGCGACCTGGGGGGTCACGACGGGCTGGATCGTGGCGGGGATCGCCGGCGCGCTCGCCGTCGGCGTCCTGGGCGGGCTGGTGCTGGAACCGCGGGTCAAGGCGATCGGCGCCGCGGCGAGGGCGCTCCCGGCAGGGCCGGTCCCCGACGACCTCGCAGGCCGGCTGCGCGAGCCGCTGCTGGCGGTGGGTGTGCGCGTGGACATCGCGATCCTGTTCGGCATCGTCGTCGTCATGACGGTCAAGCCGGAGCTCGCCGTCGCCGTGGCCGTGCTGGCGGTCGCGGCCCTCGCCGGGTTCGCGTGGGCGACGATCGCCGGCCTCCCCGCCGCGCGGAAGGAGCCCGCGTGACGACGCGCCGCGACGAGCCCGCGGTCATCCGACTCGACGATGCGGCGGCGACCGACGTCTCGGTCGCGGGCGGCAAGGGTGCCGGCCTCGCCCGGCTGGTCGCGCTCGGCCTGCGCGTCCCCGACGGGTTCGTACTCTCCACCTCCGCCTACCGGGCGGCCGTCGCGTCGCTCGGCATCGCCGACCTGCCCGCCGCCCGTCGCGCCGACGCCCTGGAACAGGCGGACCTCCCGACACCGCTCCGCGACCAGATCGTCGCTTCCTACCGGAGCCTCGGCGGCAGGGTCGCGGTCCGGTCTTCGGCGAATGCGGAGGACCTCGAGGCCGCCTCGTTCGCCGGCCAGCACGACACCTTCCTCGACGTCGAGGGCGAGGAGGCGCTGCTCGACGCCGTGCGGCGCTGCTGGGCGTCGCTGTGGTCGCCCCGGGCCGTCGACTACCGCCGCGAGCGCGGCTGGGACGAGGCGGACCTCGCGATGGCCGTCGTGGTGCAGCGGATGGTCCCGGCCGACTGGGCGGGCGTGCTGTTCACGGTTGACCCGGTCTCGGGCGACCGGTCGGTGATGGTCGTCGAGGCCGTGCGCGGGCTCGGCGAGGCGCTCGTCTCGGGCCAGGCGAGCGGCGAGCGCTGGCGGATCGATCGGGGGGCGGGTCGGCTGGAGGGAGTCGGGGACCTGCCCGCCTCGCTTCTCCGGGAGCTCGGACGCGACGCGCTGCGCGTCGAGGAGGCGTTGGGCGGCCCGCAGGATATCGAGTGGGCGGCCGCGGAGAACCGGACATGGCTGCTCCAGGCACGCCCGCTGACCGTCAGGGCGCCTGCCCCGACCCCGCGGCCGGCTGGCGGTGCCACGCCAAGCCGCCTGGCCCGATCGTTCGCGCCAACCGCAATCGACCACGTGCCGGTCACGCCGTTGCCCTTCGATACCTCGCTCTTCTTCCGCCCCCTGTTCGAGCGGATCCTCACGGCTGCCCGATCGGTTGGGGTCGGCCTCCCGCCCAGCGATCAGGTTCTCGTCGAGATCGCGGACGGTGTCGTCCAGGTCGTGCCACCGGCTCCGCGGCCGACCCGATCACTCGTCCGCCTGCCGCGGGGAGTGGTACGCGCGTTCTCCGTCGACATGGATCGCTGGCTGGCCGACGCGGAGCGGCGGAGCGTTGGGCGCGCGGCCGAGATCGACGCCGAGGACGTGACGGCACTCTCCGACGCCGACCTACTGGGCCGGATTCGGGAGCTTCAGGCCCTGCTCCTCGAGTTCTCGACGACGCGGCTCCTGCCGCTCGCACGCGGCGCGATCGTCTCCGCTTCGTTCGGCCGGCTGCTCCGGGCCACCGTCGGCAGGGAGGCGGCGGTGCCTCTCGAGCGAGCGCTCCTCGCCGAGGTTCCCTGCACGACGACCGAGGCCAATCACGAGATCGAGGCCATCGCTGCCCTTGTCCGCGCCTCCGCTCACCTGCGCGACGTCTTCGAGGCGACCGAGCCGGCCGACCTTCCGAGCGCGCTCTCGGCGACCCCAGACGGCCGGGCGGTCGTCGAGGCGGTGGACGGCTACCTCCGCAGGTTCGGCCTCCGCGAGACGATCCTGCCGGCAGCCGCCTTCCCGGCGTGGCGCGACGACCCGACACTCGCGTACGGCCTCGTCAGCGGGCTCGCGCGGGGCACCGGGCCGGCCCACGCCGACCCGCGGGCCGCGAGAAGCGAGCTGGTCCGGCGGCTCGAGCGCGGGCGCGGGCCTCGTCGCTGGCTTGCGCCCAGGCTGCTGCGCCTCCTCGACGCCACCCGCGCCTTTCTCGCGTTCCGGGAAGAGAGCCACTACCGGGCGTTCGTTGCATTCCCCGTCGTCCGGCGGCTCGCCCTCGTGCTGGGGGGTCGGCTCGCCTCTCGCGGATCGCTCGACAGCGACGACGACGTCTTCTTCCTCAGCATCGAGGAGCTCGAGTCGAGGAGCGAAGTGGCGTTCCGCGAGATCGTCGAGGGCCGGAAGGCGGCGCGTCGGTCGGTCGGCGCCCTCACGATCGTGCCGATCGAGGTCGCGACGCATGTCGAGGGCCACTCCCTGGCCGGCGTGCCGGTGAGCGGGGGCACGGCGACCGGTCCTGTCCGGATCATTCGCGGAGAGGCCGAGTTCTCGAAGCTCCGGCCGGGTGACGTGCTCGTGGCGTCCTACACGAACCCGACGTGGACGCCCCTCTTCTCCATCGCTGCGGCGGCCGTCGTCGACGGCGGAGGGGCTGCCTCGCACGCCGCGATCGTCGCCCGCGAGTACGGACTGCCCGCGGTGATGGGAACGCTCGACGGGACGATGCGGCTCCACGACGGTGACGTCGTACTCGTCGACGGCTCCGCGGGGCGGGTGACCCTGCTGGCCGAGGCCGCGTCCTGACCTGTAGCTCAGGCCTTGCCCCGACGCAGTGGCGCTGCGCGGAGTGGCAAGCGCCAGGTCAGGTCAGGAGGTCAGTCCTGCCCGCTGTCCCAGTCAGGCCTGGCGCCTTGCGCGGCGCCGAGCGTGCCGCCACACTTCGAAGCATGAGGACCGCCCGGGTGGACGGCCAGCGCGCGCGGCGCGTCCCGTCCTACGACACCTGCGACGACGACCCGGCGGGATGACGCCCCGAACGTCATCCGCCGCTCGCCACGAGGTGCCGCGATGTCCCTCTCCGTCCTCCCGCGCCGTCCCCTCGGCGCGCTGATCCTCGCCGCCGCCTGCTGGGGCGCCGGCACGGCCGTCAGCAAGCAGGCCGTCGCCGAGATCCCGCCGCTCACGCTCCTACCCGTCCAGCTCGCAATCAGCCTCGCCTTCATCGGCACCATTGCGCGCCGCCGCGGGGAGCGTCTGCCTCGCGGGCGAGACGGTCAGCTGCTCGGCCGCCTCGGCCTACTCAATCCCGGCGTCGCCTACGCGCTGAGCCTGGCCGGGCTGTCGATGATCACGGCCAGCCTCTCTGTCCTCCTCTGGGCGGTCGAGCCCGTGCTCATCCTCGTCCTGGCGGCCGTGCTCCTCCGCGAGCGGCCCGGGTGGGCGTTGGTCGCCCTCTCGGCGGTCGCGATCGCCGGCTTGGGACTCGTCCTCTACGAACCGTCGGCGTCGGGCGCGGCCATCGGCGTCCTGCTGACGGTCGCTGGGGTCGGCTGCTGCGCCGCCTACACGGTCGCGACCCGGCGCTGGCTCCCGAGGGCCGACTCGACCCTCGGCGTGGTCGTCGCCCAGCAGGCGCACGCGCTGGCCCTCGCGCTGGGGCTGCTCGCCGTCGGCGGGCTTGCCGGCCTTCCGGTGCTGTCGAGCGGGCTGACGGCCGCCGGTGTCGCGAGCGCCCTAGCGTCGGGCCTCGTCTACTACGGCGTGGCCTACTGGTGCTACCTGACCGGGCTGCGGGCGGTTCCGGCCTCGGTCGCGGCCGTCTCGTTCTACCTGATCCCGGTATTCGGGGTGGGCTCTGCGCTCCTGTTCGGCGAGCGCCTCGGGCCCGGGCAGTGGGCGGGCGCCGCGGTCGTAGTGGCCGCAGTCGCGGCGATCACCGTTCGGACCGCGGGCTGGTCGGGAAGGCTGTCGGCCCAGGCCGAGCCCTCGGATCTTGCGAGTTGGCGTGAGCCTCAACAAGTGGAGAAGCAGCCGCGATCAGGGGTCCTCCGCGGGCTGTCACCCACCTCCCAGGACGAGCCTCGCTGAGCTCCACACGCCGAGGATGAGGAGGGCCGCGGTGATCGCCCAGAGGAGGGCCTGCCGGCGACGCGAGTTGGCGAGGTCGCCGACCACGGACCGGTCACTCGAGAGGCGGATCAAGAACGTCAGCGGCACAGCCAGCGCGAGCACGTTGAGGACCATCGCGTTCACCACCACGGCAACGAGATCCGACGCCAGCAGCGCCACCGCGGCCGCCGGCAGGATCTCAAGCAGGTAGAGGGCGTAGAAGAGCGGGGCGCGCCGCGGCGAGAGGTTCAGGCTGCGGGGCCATCGGAAGAGCTCGGCCCAGGCCCAGGCGGACGAGAGCGAGATGATGATGGCCGCAAGCAGGCCCGCGCCGACCATGCCCATCGCGATCAGGACCGCGCCGCCCCCGACGGCGAGACCCGCGAGGCCGACCGGCAGGACGAGCCCTCCCGCGGAGATGGACGCCTGCGCACCGGCCGCCACTGCGGCGGCCGCGGCCACGACGACAGCCGCCATCAGCACCTGGCTGGCGACAGCCCCGACCATCGTCTCGAAGCGCGCCGCCCGCAGGTCGCCCCGTCCGAGGCCCTTGTCGACCGTCGCCGTCTGCTGGTAGAAGAGCATCCACGGCATGACCACCGCGCCGATGGTGGCGACGACCAGCTGGAGGTAGTCGCTGCCGTTGCCGAACTGGGCCGACGGCGAGAGCCCCGCGAGCGCGGCGGCCGGGTCAGGCCGCGCCGCCACCGCCAGGGCGACGAACGCGAACAGCCCGAGCGAGAGGACAAGGACCAGCCGCTCGAACCGCAGATAGCTGCCGGTGAGCACGACACCCGTGTGCAGGACGAGCGCCCCGAGCACGGCGACCGGGGCGGGGACGCCAACGATGCTGGCGCCCAGGACGATGCCGGCGAACTCCGCGACGTACGCGACCAAGTCGATCGCGACCATGGACCCGACGGCCACCACCCCCCAGCGCATGCCGTATCGCTCCCGGATGAGTTCCGCGTGCCCACGGCCGGTGGCGATCGCCAAGCGGGACGTCATCTCCTGCAGGAGGTAGAGCACCGGGATGAGCAGTGCGAGCGGCAGGAGCATTGCGTACCCGAAGGACGTCCCGGCCTGGGCAGCCGTGATCACCGACGCGGCGTCTACGTCCGCGATCATCACGATCCAGGCAGGCCCGAGCACCCGGAGGACGTGTGCGGCACGGCGCGCGGACGTGGCGCGGAGGGGCGCGGTGACGGACGCGGTCACGGGCGGTGGACTCCAATCAAGGACACCTGCTGTCCATCAGCAAGACATCTTGATGCGATGGTCCGGCGCTGGCATGGCGTCGGTGACCTGCTGTACGGCATGGCGGGCGGGGCCAGAGGTCCCCTCATGCCTTCGCCGGCTGACCTCCGCTGCCGGGCAGAGATGCTCGGCCCAACGTTGCGGGAAGCTCGGTTCGGCGACGGCGGCGGGCGCACTCCTCACCGTGCAGACGTAGGCCGTGGCGCTGAGCCGTCCCCGCCGGGGCGTGATCGTGCCCTCAGGCTGACGTGGGGTCTGGCGCCTGCTTCGGCGCTCGGCGGACCGCGAACGCGGCGACGAGGACCGCGAGGTACGAGACGCCGATCCCGGCGATGTACAGCGCGAACACGGGCCCGGTCTTCGAGGGGTCCAGGAACGTCCAGAGCGTGGTCCCGACCGCGGCCGCGACCAGCCCGATCGCCCCGATCGTGGTGACGGCGCGCCGGAGCTGGCCCTTGACGCCGTAGAAGTCGGCGAGCACCAGGGCGAGGGACACGACGGTCATGAGGAAGATCCCGGTCATCGGGTGGGCGGCGGAGAATGCCGTGTCTCCGGGCGCGCCCGCGAACTGGACCTGGTTGAGCTCGATGTAGAAGCCCTCGAGGACCGTGATCGCGACCATCGCCACCCACGTGCCGACGATCGCGAGGCGCAGGCCGTCCCGCCGGAACAGGGGGTCGGCGAGGAGCGCGGCCGCGACGACCATGGCCCCCACGAACACGACCGTCATGACGAGGTCGTCGCCGGCCATGCCGTTGACGCCGTCGGGCCCGCTCGTGAACAGCGTCGGCGGGGCGAAGTTGAGGAACGCGACCGCGCCAAGGATGAGGGTCGTCCCGATGACCCCGACGGTCGTGATCCAGGTGCCGGCGCGCGCGAGCGTCCGGCCGACCTGTGACCCGCTCTCGAGGGCCCGCAGCCGGACGACGACCGCGGCGACGATCCCGGCCACGATGGCGAGGGCGATCATGTGGGAGTGCGGGTCGAGGGTCGCGTCGAGGATGCCCCCGCGGTCGAGCCCGAACAGGCCGTAGAAGCCGCCGAAGATCGACGGCCCGAAGGCCCGCACCCAGAGGTTGACGAAGCCGATGAGGGCGGCCACGACGGCGGCCCCAAGCGAGAAGACCGCCAGCCAGTAGCCCGAACCGAGTCCGCGGTAGGCGGCCCGGTCGGCCGCCGTCTCGGGCACGAGTCGGAAGAAGTAGTCGAGGACGCTGTGGCTGTCGCCGGAGTAGACGCCGGCCCTCTTGCGGGGCAGGACGATGAGCTCGACGAGCATCGCCCCGCCGACGTCGGCGACCAGGACGAAGGCGATCACGAAGAAGACCATCCCGAGGTCGGGCAGCCCGGTCCAGACCGCGGGGCTGATCGCAAGGAGCCCGCCGATCGCGCCGAACACGACGGCGAGGAAGGCCCGGTAGCGGATCGGGAAGTCGATCGGCGGCTCGTGGGCCTCGAGCCCGAAGGTGTCGAGCATCAGGTAGGCCAGCAGCGCGGCGATCCCGATGCCGATGGCGTGGAAGTACATCTTCTCGTAGAAGGTGTCGAAGGCGGGCGGGAAGCCGACCGCGAAGTACAGCGCGCCCATCACCGCGGTGATGGCGAGCGTCGCCGAGGTCAGCGCCCTCAGGGAGAGGTGGTGGGCGTGGACGTAGGTGACTGGCCGGGCCTCTGTGGGCTGGTCGAACGTGGTTGCCATCGTGCCCTGCCTCGCTAGCCCCGGCTTGTGCGCCGGCATGGCTTGAGCGGTCGGGACGGCCGTGGAAGCCCGCTGCGCCCATCGACTCCGACCATGCCCCCGACATTGGCAAGCCGACCTGAATCGAGCCTGAGCCGCGGGTGAGACAGTCGCGAGTCCTGACCAAGACGGGCTCCGCGGCGATCCTTTCTCGTGCGCAGTGGTCGCCGGAGTTGTCCGGAGCCGCGGTACAGGCGCTCGGCCTGGCCCGCGGCGCTGGCGGCCCGCGGCCATTCCGCTCGGCCCAAGTCTCAGGGCTCGTTCAGCGGACGCTCAGGTGCTGTCCGAACACTCCCGTCATGGACAACACCCACCAGATCCGCGTTCCCATCCGCGACCTCGGGTGCGGCGCAGCCGAGCCCATCCGACTTGAGCGGGCGCTGAGGTCGATCGAGGGGGTCCTGACCGCCTACGTCAACCCGGCGACGGACACGGCCTACGTGGTCGGCGATCCGGCTGTGGTGGACGGACGGACGGTCGTGCGGGTCATCGCGCAGGCAGGCTTCTCGCCGGGCAGAGCAGCGGAGTCCTGACCCGTGCTCGCCTGGCGGAACCTATCCCGCGACCCGATCCGGCTGCTGCTCAGCGTGGCCGGCGTCGCCGTCTCGATCGTCCTCATCCTGCTGCTCGTCGGCTACCGGTCGGGCATCTACGCGCAGGCCTCGGCGTACTTGGACCACGCACCCGGCTCGGCACTCGTAGCGGAGAGGGGCGTCGCGGACTTCTTCGGGACGACATCCACGCTCGAGCCGCGCGTCGTCGAGCAGGTCGCCTCGCTCCCGGGCGTGGCCGCGGCCGTTCCGATCGTGACCCAGTTCGTCGTCTTCGAGGAGCACGGCCGCAAGGACGGCATGTTCCTCGTCGGCTACGACCCGGCGAAGGGCGGCGGGCCGTGGCGCCTGGCGGCGGGCCGTGAGCCGGCGACCGACGAAGAGATCGTCCTCGACGGCGTCGCCGCCGGCCAGCACGGGATCGGGTTGGGCGACCGCATTCGCATCCTCGATCGCGACCTCGCGGTCGTCGGGCTCTCTGAGGACACGACGTTCTGGTCCGGGTCCATGGCGTTCGCGCGCATCGGGGCCCTCGAGACGCTCCTCAGGGCGCCCGGGCTCCGCAGCTTCCTCCTCGTGACGCCGACACCGGGCGCCTCGCTCCCCTCCCTCACCACGGCCGTCTCGTCCCTGGGCGCGGACCTCGTCCCCAAGTCGACCTTGATCGCGAACGACCGGCGGCTCCTGGCGCGGGTCTACGACGCGCCGATCGGGCTCATGGTCGCCATCGCCTTCGTCATCGGCATTCTGGTCGTCGGCCTCGTGATCTACACCTCGACGGTGGAGCGGCGTCGCGAGTACGGCGCGCTCAAGGCGATCGGCGCCGGCAATCGAGCCCTCTACCGGGTCGTCGCCACCCAGGCGCTCATAGCGGCGCTGCTCGGGGCCGGTTCCGGTGCCGTCCTGGCGGTGGTGGGCGAGCGGGCCCTCATGGCGTGGCGCCCGCAGTTCCGCGTGGAGATCGACGCGGCCACGCTCGTGGTCGTCCTGGCGTCGAGCCTCCTCATGGCGGCGATCGCCTCGCTCGTGCCCGCCCGTGCGCTGGCGGGGCTCGAGCCGGCCGAGGTCCTCCGATCATGACCGCCGCGCGGCTCGCGCTCCGCAGCCTGGCGCGGCATCCCGTGCGGCTCGCCGCGTCGGTCGCCGGGATCGCGCTCGCACTGACACTGACCCTCGCCCTCGACGCGATCTACACCGGGGTGGCGAACGGCCTCACCGCGTACATCGACCACACAGGCGCCGACGTCTGGGTGAGCCAGGCAGGTGTCCGCAACCTGCACATGGTCGCCTCCTGGCTCCCCGACACGGTGGTCGACCAGGTACGCGCCGTACCGGGCGTGACGGACGCCACGCCGATCCTCTACTCCACCGACACCGTCGCAGCGGGCGACGACCGTGGCGTCGCCTACGTCATCGGGCTGCCGCCCGGCGCACCTGTCGGCGGGCCCTGGAGCGTCGTGGACGGGACGGGGCAACCGACTGCGGGTGGCGTGGTGGTCGACGCCGCCTTCGCCCGGCGCGCGGGCGTCTCGGTCGGCGGGCAGGCCACGGTGATGGGGCGGTCGGCGCGGATCGTCGGCCTTACCGAGGGCACGGGGAGCCTCGTGAACTCGGTGGCGTTCGTGCCGTTCGCCGACTTCCGGGCCGCGCGCGGTGGCGCGCCGGTCGTGAGCTTCGTGCTTGTCCGGGTCGCACCCGGCGCTGCTCCGGAGGCGGTCGCGAGCGCGATCGAGGCGAAGGTCCCCGGCGTGACGGCGATGACCGGGAGCGCGTTCTCGGCCGGGGAGCGCCGCCTCGTGATGGACATGAGCGCCGACGTGATCGCGATCATGGACGGTATCGGATTCATCGTCGCGCTGGTGGTGGTGGCCCTCACCCTCTACATCGCCGTCCACGGCAGCCGCCACGAGCTGGCCGTGCTCAAGGCGATCGGCGCCCGGAACCGCGTGCTCTACGCGACGGTGCTCGCCCAGTCGGCGGTCAGTGTCGCGGCTGGCGTCGCCGTCGCCGTCGGGATCACCGCGGCCCTGGCCGTCGTCGTGCCCCGAACGGGCGTGGCGCTCGAGCCGGCGCTGACCCTGGCGTCGGTTGCCCGAACCGCCGCGGTCGGCGGGGCCGTGGCCCTGATCGCCGGGGTGCTGCCCATCCGCGACGTGGCGCACGTCGATCCGCTCACCGCATTTCGCCGAGGAGGCGCACCGGCATGACCACGACCCTTGCCATCCGCGGGGTGACCAAACAGTTCGGCCACGGCGCCACCTCTGTTGAGGCGGTGCGCGGCGTCGGGCTCTCGGTCGAGAGCGGCGAGGTCCTGCTGATCATGGGCCCGTCGGGGTCGGGCAAGTCGACACTCCTCTCGATCATGGGCGCGCTCCTCCGGCCGACAGCTGGGACCGTGACCCTCAACGGGGTCGCGATCTCGCAGCTGCCGGAGCGGGACCTGCCTCCGGTTCGCCTCCGCGAGTTCGGCTTCGTGTTCCAGGACTTCAACCTGCTCGCTGCCCTCTCGGCGCTCGAGAACGTCGCGCTCGTGGCCGAGCTCGCGGGCACGGCGCGCGCGGAGGCGCTCCGCCGGGCGGGCGAGCTCCTCACAGAACTCGGGCTGGCCGAGCGGGTCGCGTTCCTCCCGGATCAGCTGTCGGGCGGCGAGAAGCAGCGCGTCGCCATCGCCCGCGCGCTCATCAACGACCCGTCGGTCATCCTCGCCGACGAGCCCACGGCCAACCTCGATTCGAGCAACGGCCACGAGATCATGCGGACGCTGCGCGCCGTCGCGAAGGAGCGCGGCCGGAGCGTCGTGATCGTCAGCCACGACCAGCGGATCCGCGACATCGCGGATCGCGTGGTCTGGCTCGAGGACGGGCAGCTCCGCGACCTCATGACGATGGCGGTCGACCCGGTCTGCGGGATGTCCGTCGAGCACGACCGGGCCGTGACGCTCGAGCAGGGAGGCGAGCTGCGCTTCTTCTGCTCGCGGGGCTGCCGGGCAGAGTTCCTCGGCGAGCTCGACGGGCCCGCCGAAACCCGTCCCGCGCGCACGGGCCCGCTGGCGTCGCTGTTCCAAGCGGTCCGGCCGAAGACACCTTGACCCATTCTTGAGGCGGGCTTGTCCGAACCTCCATGGTGTGCGGCTGGGCGCAGACCCAAGATGGTTGCAGAAGGGCCGTGCCCTGGGAACCACCCCCGCTCAGCCAAGACGATGCCTGAAGCCTCAGATCAGCCGCCCACGATCGCGTCGAACTCGACTGTCGCCCCGGGTGTGCGCGTGTCCCCGCACGGTACGCGGATCCTGGTCGTCGATGACGAGCCGCCCATCGCCGAGCTCGTCGCCGGGTACGTGGCGCGCGAAGGCTGGCAGGCTCGGACCGTGGGCGACGGGATCGCCGCGGTCGCCGCGGTCCGCGAGTTCGACCCGGATGTCGTGGTCCTCGACCTGATGCTCCCCGGCCTCGACGGCATCGAGGTGTGCCGGCAGCTGCGCGGCTTCTCGGATGCCTATGTCCTGATGTTGACCGCGCGCAGCGAGGAGGTCGACCGCATCGTCGGGCTGACCGTGGGCGCGGATGACTATCTGGCGAAGCCGTTCTCCCCGCGCGAGCTGATCGCGCGGATCAAGGCCCTCCTCCGGAGGCCGCGCTCGACCCCCACGGGACTCGACGTCCCCACCGCAGCGCCGCCCGGCCTCGCGGTCGACGAGGCGCGCCGATCAGTCCGGGTCGACGGCGGAGACGTCGAGCTCACGGCCATCGAGTTCGACGTCCTCGCCACGCTCGCCCGGCAGCCGGGGATCGTCCTGTCGCGGGCGCGGCTGTTCGAGTTGGTCTGGGGCGGGGACAACTACGCGGACGACCATCTCGTCGACGTCCACATCGCGAACATCCGCAGGAAGCTCGGCGACGACGCAACGGACCCGCGCTTCATCGACACGGTGCGGGGCGTCGGGTACCGGCTGCGCGAGGCGTCGTGATGATCCCCCGCTCGCTGCGCGCGCGCCTGCTCGCGGCGTTCGTCGCCGTCGCAGCGGCCGCTCTCGGAACCGTCGGTGCAGCTGCCCTGCTGGTAGGCCCGCACTACTTCTCGGAGGCGATGGGCCACGTCCCGGGCGACCCGATGGGGCAAGCCATGGCGATGGCGACCCAGATGGCGTTCATCGACGCGATGCGCCGGGCGCTGATCGCGGCCACCGTCATCGCGGTCGTCACGGCGGCCGTCGTGAGCCTCGCCGTCGCAGCACGGATCGCGCGGCCGGTCACGCGCCTGGCCGACGCGTCGCGGCGCATCGCCGCCGGTCACTACGCCGAGCGCGTTGACACGGACGAGCCCGGGGAGATCGCCGAGCTGGCCGCGTCCTTCAACGAGATGGCCGAGTCGCTCGAGGCCACGGAGCGCCGGCGACTCCAGCTGGTGGGCGACGTCGCGCACGAGCTGCGAACGCCCCTGGCGACCCTTGACGGCTACCTCGAGGGGCTCGAAGACGGCGTGATCAGCCCGAGCACGCAGACATGGCAGCTGCTCCGCGCAGAGACCTCCCGCCTTACGAGGATGGTCAACGAACTCGCAGAGCTGTGGCGTGCCGAGGCGCACCAGCTTCCGCTCAACACCGAGGAGGTCGACGCTGCCGAGGTCGCCCGGGAGGTCGCCGCGCGCTTCGCGCCCCAGGCATGCGCGCGAGGCATCGACCTCTCCGTCACGGCCGCCCACCTGCCCGTGCTCGCCGACCGCGACCGGGTCGCCCAGATCGTCTCGAACTACCTCTCGAACGCGCTCCGGCACGCTCCGGACGGCACGTCGATCGAGGTCGCGGCCGAGTCGACGCCCGAGGTCGGCCGGCTCTGGGTCCGGGACCACGGCCAGGGCCTCGCCGCCGACCAGCTCGAGGCGGTCTTCGAGCGCTTCTACCGCGTCGATGCCGCCCGCACCCGATCCGCAGGCGGCGCTGGGATCGGCCTCGCGATCGTCCGCGCCCTGGCCGACGCCATGGGAGGGCAGGCGTGGGCCGAGAGCGCCGGACTCGGCACAGGGGCGACGTTCCTCGTGGAGCTCCCGGCGGCCTGACGAAGCGCGGACCCCGGCCCCGTCCCGCTTGACCGAGTCTTGACCAGCTCCTGACCTGCGCTCCATCGACGCTCCGACCACCCTGCCAGATCATCGAGACGGCCGCAGTCGGCGGCCCGCAGCCAGTGGGTTGGGCGCCAGGTGAGGCGCCGGGAGTTACTCGTGGGCGTCGCGCTCGGGTCCGTACACAGCTCACGTCCCATGGCCGGCCGGCTCCAGACCGTCCTCGTGCTCGCCGTGACTGCCATCGCGATTGGCGCCGTGTCCTGGTATGTCGGCCAGTCGTCCAACGACGGCATCACGTCCGTGGACATCCGGGCCGCGAGCGGAATCACGCCGCCGGCGGTCGGCAGGGCTCCGACTCCCTTCACCGGGGTCGACTACAACGGGACGACGATCTCGCTGTCGGACTACGCAGGCAAGCCTCTGTGGCTCAACTTCGGCGCCTCGTGGTGCCGCGACTGCCGCGCCGAGGCGACGGACTTCGAGGCGACGTATGAGAAGTACCGCCCCAAGGGACTCAACGTCCTCGCGGTCTTCATCAGCGAGCCAGCGTCGGACGTCAAGGCGTACGCCGGGCGCGCCGGGCTCACATTCCCGATCGTCGTCGACCCGGGCGACAAGATCGCGAGCGCCTACTCGCTCGTCGGGATCCCGATGCACCTCCTGATCGGCCGCGACGGCTTGATCAAGATGATCAAGATCGGCGCCCTGTCGCCCGACGACATGGAGAAGGCCGTGGCGACGATCCTCCCGTGACCGATCATCTCTCAGGCCTGGCTCAGGGGTAACACAGCGAGCGGGCGTCTCATAGGCAGCGCGACGCCTCGTGGCATCCTGCTCGAGGACTCGCGCCAGCGGACGCACTGGCGCCGGGGCGCGATGCCACGAGCGCCGCACCACCGGCGCGCCGCGAGCCCACGACCCGCTGCGCAGCACTCACATCGACAGACCCGAGGCCAGACCCATCGTCCTCCTTGCCCTCCTCCCGTTCCTGTCCACGCTTGGTGGCGGCGTCGCCGCGCTTCGGCTGCGCCACCGGCTGCACCCGTTCATGGCGCTCGCCTCCGGCGTGCTCGTGGCCACGGCCGTGGCGGATCTGCTGCCCGAGGCCCACACCCTCGTCGGGCCTGAGCGGGTCCTCGACGTCGGGCTCGTCGCCCTCGCGGGCTACCTCGCCTTTGCGTTCATCGAGGCGTTCATCCACCAGGCGAGCTTCGAGCATGCGGAGCCTGTCGCTGCGCCGCCACCGGGAAGGTGCCCGCTGCTGGCGATCCTGCCGCCGGCGAGTCTGATCGTCCACAGCACGCTCGACGGGGTCGCCATCGGCTTCGGCTTTGCCGCCGGCCCGCAGGTGGGCCTCATCGTGCTGCTGGCCGTGCTGGCCCACGACTTCGCTGATGGGATCAATGTCGTGACGCTGGCACTCGAGGCCTCTCGTGGCATCCCGCTCGCGGTGGCGCTGCTGCTGGCGGACGCCGCGGCCCCGGTGGCCGGCGCTGTCCTCAGCCTCGTCGTGACGATCGAACCCCCGACGCTCGGCCTGCTGCTCGCCTGGTTCTCCGGGGTCTTCATCGCGATCGGCGCCGGACACCTCCTGCCGGAGGCCCAGCACCACGACCGCCATGGTGCGCCGCGACTGGTCGCGCTCGCAGCGCTCGGGGCCGTGATCGTGCTCGCGGTGCGGGCCTTCGTGGGCTGAGCCTCGCCGTCGGCGCAGTTGTCACGGGCGGCCTCCTATGTGGGCAACCTGTCGATGCGGACGAAGGGCGCAGGAGCTCGGTTCGGAACTCCGGTGAGGGTCACGACAGCCACGGTTGGCCTATAGCGCGAATATACGCGATAGCGTATATGTATCTACGACAAAGCCATGGGTAAGGAGCTCGTCTCATGACGGAACCCATCGTCTACATCGACCTCGGCGTCGGCGGGATGACTTGCGACGACTGCGTCGTCCACGTCACCGAGGCGCTCGAGTCGGTCCAGGGGGTGGAGTCGGCGACCGTCGACCTCGCCACGCGGAGCGCCGTTGTGACCGCGCGGCCGGACGTCCAGGCGGCCGCGCTGGCCGCCGCCGTGCGCGCCACCGGGCAGTACAACGCCTTCGAGCGGCGCCGCCGGGCGGTTTCCGGTGAGTGACGCCTTCGACTTCCTCATCCTCGGCTCTGGGTCCACGGCCTTCGCCGCGGCGATCCGGGCCGCGGACCTCGGGGCCCGCGTCGCCATGGCCGAGCGCCGGACGCTCGGCGGCACGTGCGCCAACCGCGGCTGCCTGCCGTCGAAGAACCTCATCGAGGCGGCGCGCATCGTCCACGAGGCGGCGCACCCGCGCTACGCGGGGCTGTCGCCCGCGACGGTCGGCGTGGACTTCGCCGCCCTCGTGGCCCAGAAGGACGACGTCGTCCGAGACTACCGCGCCAAGAAGTACGCCAGCGTCGCCGGCGGACTCTCCGACCTCGAGCTGCTCGAGGGGGACGCCGCCTTAGTCGACCCGACCACAGTGCAGGTCGGCGGCCGCCGGGTCACGGGCGATCGGATCCTGGTCGCCACGGGCAGCCGCCCCACGATCCCGGCCATCCCGGGCCTGGCGGACGTCCCCTACCTGACCAGCGACCTGCTCGACGCCGACGAGGCCGGGCGGCTCACGGAGCTGCCCGCGTCGCTCGCCGTGCTGGGCGGCGGGTACATCGCGGTCGAGCTCGCACAGATGTTCAGCCGCCTGGGCAGCCGGGTCACGATCGTGGCGCGCTCGGGACTCCTGCGCGGCTACGAGCCCGAGCTAGGCCAGACGCTCGCGGAGGCGTTCACCGCCGAGGGGATCGAGATCCTGTCCGGCTCCCGGGTGGACCACGTCCGCGGCGACGCGGGCGGCGTCGAGCTCGCGGTCGAGCAGGCAAGGGCAGGACGTGTCATCCGCGCCGAGCGGCTCCTCGTCGCCACGGGCCGGACCCCGAACACCGAGACGCTCGCGCTCGGGCGGGCCGGCGTCGCCGTCGACGGCGACGGGTTCGTCACGGTCGACGCGCAGCTGCGCACGAGCCAGCCCCACGTCTGGGCGGCGGGCGACGTCATCGGCCGCCAGCACCGCTCCCAGATGGCGACCCCGGTCGGCGCCCGCCAGGGCCGGATCGTGGCCGACAACGCGTTCGCCGACGCCGGCAGGGCATTCGACGGCGCCGTCATCCCGCGGGCGATCTTCACCGACCCGCCGATCGCGGTGGTGGGCGAGACCGAGGCCGAGGTCCGCGCCCGCCACTACCCCGCGGTCGCCGCCACGACCCCACTCATGTACGTCCCGCGGGCCGGGGCGGTCCACAAGCCGACAGGCCTCGTGAAGTTCATCGCGTCCACTGTCGACGAGCGGGTCCTCGGGGTCCACGTCATCGGCGAGTCGGCCCCGGAGCTCATCCACGAGGCGGCGATGGCCATGCACTTCAAGGCTGGACTGCCAGACTTCATCGACCTGATCCATGTCTACCCGACGATGAGCGAGGCGCTCAAGATCGGCGCCCAGGCGTTCAGCCGGGACGTGACCAAGCTGTCGTGCTGCGCGGAATGATCGCCAGCCACGGCACCACGGGAGGTTCTATCCGATGACGAGCAACCTGCCCGCGGCGGCCGAACGGGCGGACGCACTGGCCCGACCGGAGGTCCTCGGCAGCTTCTTCCAGGGGCTGTCCGATCCGACTCGGGTGAGGATCCTCGAGCTCCTGGCCGAGCGGCCGCTGACGGTCACCGAGATCGTCGATCGCCTGGGCCTCGCGCAGGGGCGCGTCTCCAGCCACCTGTCGTGCCTGCGCTGGTGCGGGTACGTGGAAGCGCGCGCAGAAGGCCGCTACAACCGCTACCGGCTCGTCGACGAGCGAGTCCGCGAGATCCTGAGCCTCGGTGAAGCGATCGTGCGGGACAACGCGACACGCCTTACGTCGTGCCTCGTCCTCGCGACCGAGGGCGGCGGCAGGCGGTCGTCCGATGATCGCCCACAGGGCTGACCCCCCGAACGACTGCTGGTGGTCGCCCGATCGGGATCCAGCTGCATCGCCTCGTCGAGCGCGCCCGGCTGTGAGCAGTGCTCGTCGTGCTCAGGTTCTGCTGCGCGGGCGCAACCGTCGGGTCTGCGGCCGACTGGGGGCTGCCGCGGCGGCATGGGCGTGCCGGGCATCGTTGCCGGGTCCACTTGGTTCTTCCCTGCGCCGGGAAGCGAGTACCACGCCTACGACGTCGCCCGCCGGCGGACCGGCGACCTCGTCCCGCCGCCGCCGGGCCATGCCCGGCGTGTCGTAGGTCGCCGATGGTGGGCTACGCGACCCGGTCGGCGATCGCGCAGGCGGCGCGGGCCCTGCGGAGCTCGCGCCACAGGACGGCCACGCCGAGGGCGTTCATCGCCAGCCCCAGGACGAGCAGCGGCAGCTTGTAGGTGTCCAGGAAGACCGCTGCCGCCGACACGCCGATCAGGGGGAGGACGTCGGCCACGTGGTGAGCGCAGCAGGCGAGCATGGCGGCCGTGCTGGTGCCCGTGCTCGCGGCGGTCATGGCAGCTCCGCGCCGGTGGCGCGCTGCGGTCCGGCGGAGCTCCAGGAAGAGCGCGATCTGGGTGCCGAAACCGAGGATCACGGCCAGCACGAACGGCGCGTCGGCGGCGAACTGCTCCAGGGCGTGGGACGGGCCCTGGGCCAGCATGATGATGCCGAGGTACCACCCCAGTAGCGCGATGCCGCCAAGGGCCCCGGCCGCGGCCGACCGCCATCCGACAAGGCCGGGCTGCCGGAATCCCGGCGCGATTGCCGTCACGCTCGAAGCTCCCAGCGCAGGACACGCTCGGGAACGCCTCCCACATTGGGCAGCACGAGCTCGACCCACGAAGCGCCCTGGAGGACCGAGGTGGCGTCCCCTGCGAAGGTCAGCTTGCCTGAGCGGTGGTGGCCGCCCGCCGGGGCAGCCCACGACGCCCCGGAGAGTTGCTGTCCGCGGTCGCTCCGGAGCACTGCCCCGGCCAGATCGATGCTGTCCAAGGAGCCCGAGTGCGTGTCCATCTCAATCTCGAAGACGGCGGCGGTGGCCGAACCGCCCCAGGTGGCGATGACCGTCACCCCGTTCGCGTCGCTGACCTGCTGGGCTGCGCCTACGGCGACAGCCGCGCCGCCCGCCGATGTCGCGGCTGCAGTCGTCCCGCCGGACGACGCCGGCGTGGCGCCTGGTGTCGAGGCGGCGCCTGCCGAGGAGCAGGCCGTGACGGCCGAGGCGGACAGCAGGAGCAGAGTGGCGAGCCGTGTCTTCATGACGCCGAGCGTGGCTGCGGCAACTGAGAGCCGGGTGAGCGCCGCGTGAGAAGTGGTCGGAGCATGACGCACGGGGTGGTGCCGTCATGCTCCGCCATCCATCGCCGTAGTCGCCGCCGCGAAGTTGCGTTGGGGGGTTCGCGCGGCTATCCCAGCGTGAGCCGCAACGGGGGGAAGCGCTGCGCGATCCCGGAGCGCTCGAGTCGCTCGTCGAGACCGAGGGTCTTGCCCGCAGAGGCGTAGGCCACCGTCGCCGACAGGAGCATGTACACGAACTGCTGATTCACCGGGCCGAACTGGAAGTCCCAGGCCGCGAGCCAGAAGAGGAACATCATGACCGCGCCGAGCGTGCCGGCGATGCGGGTGGCGAGGCCGAGGACGAGCGCGACCCCGATGGCGACCTCGCCGAAGACAACGAGGACGTTGATGACGCCCATGATCCCCGGGTCTGCCGCGAGGCCGCCCCAGAAAGCCTGCATCGGGTTGTGGCTCATCGGATCCGGGAGGCCGCTCATGTTGGGGATGGTGCCGGCCGTACCGAACTTGAGGAAGCCGGCTGCAGACCAAGGCTTGCCGGTTCCAGCGAAGTCGAGGACCTTCTCGAGTCCCGCGTAGAGGAATCCGGCCCCCACCGCGATTCGGAGGATCGCGAGCGCCCGCGCTCGCCGTCTGCCGAGCATGTCCACGATGTCACCTCCGTGCACGTGTTGCGCGGGGTACCCCGCCCGCGCTGGCACAGGTGTGCGCCCGGCCGATGAACGCAGGGTGAATTGCCGCTGAGAAGCGAGACAGAGCCGTCCTGGCTGGGCCGGTTTCACAGCACGTCTTCATGCCGATCTCACGCACGGCTCATCCGAGGGCCGAGACTCAACCCCATGCGGACCGTTCGTCGCGGAGCATTCAGCAGTCGGCTCATCGTTGCCGGGCTCGTGGTCCTTGCGGGCGCGGGCTTGGTGGCGGTGGCATCGGCAACCGGACGCGCCGCCGGCCCGGCCACGGTCGACCTCCAGGATTTCCGGTTCGAGCCGAATCGACTCGACGTCCGAGTCGGCCAATCGCTCACGATCACGCTGAACAACAGCGGCACCGAGGCGCACGACCTCAACTTCCCGTCCCTGCACATGCCGGGCCTTGGCGGCGTCGAGGCCATCCTGCAGCCTGGCGAGACGCGGCAGGTGACGCTCCGCTTCGACCAGCCGGGCGAGCACACCTTCATCTGCACCCTGCCGGGTCACGCCGCGGCCGGCATGACGGGTGCTGTCTTCGTGCGTCCGTAGCGCCGTGCCGCCCATCGTGCGCGAGGACCTCCTGGACGCGGAGGCAGTGCTGGCCGCGCACCGCGGCGATCAGCCCGGTCTCGACGACCAGGCATTGGCACTCCTCGCTCGAATGCGGGCGCACGACGTCGCCAAA
This sequence comes from Chloroflexota bacterium, assembly GCA_021802825.1. GTDB lineage: Bacteria > Chloroflexota > Limnocylindria > Limnocylindrales > CSP1-4 > CAIXZV01. The sequence goes on along the minus strand of JAJZRG010000009.1, from coordinate 72,115 downwards.
CCCGTCCGCCGATACTGTTTGGCTGCCGCGTCGGTTGACGAGGTGTGCCTTGATCCTCGCCAGGCGCCGGTACTCGTGCTCGGCGGCGCGGGCAGGATTCTCGGCGTCGTCGGGCCGCGTCAGGTCGCCGCCGCCTCGGGATGGGGACTCCTCGCCGCCGAGGCGATGATCTCGCTTCGTCGCCTTGAGATCACTGCCGGCGGCGATCACGCCACGGTCCTCGTGAAGCCGCTTGAGCGGGACGGCTTCGCACTCGTGTCCTGGCGTGGGCGCCTGCTCGCGGCAGAGCTTGGCGATCTGGGGCGCCAGTCGCACGTGTTCGCGTTGCTGGCCGAGTGGGGCCGAGCGCGATTCGGCTGAAGCCGGCCGCGACGCCTGGCTCGAGCGAGCCGTCCGGTTGGCCGCGCCCCCAACCTTCTCAGCCCGGCATTACCGGCGCCTCATCCGGCGTTCATCTGGCTCGATGATCGTGGGGGCCATGGACATCCTCGGCTACGTATTGATCGCGATCCTCGCGCTCGTTGTGCTCGACCTCGTCGTGGCGGGCGGCGCGATGACCGCGACGTGCGCGGGGGCCGTCATGGGTGTCATGGCGCATCCGGCGACCTGGCTGGTGGTCCTTGCCTTGGCGCTGATCGCCGTCCTCGGGATCGGGGCGCTGGCATGGCGGTGAAGGTGAGTCGCCGCAAGGGGCCCGATGCGGACCCGCAAGTCGTCGAGATCCTCGTCGCAAACGGGTACCACCCCAGCGTGGTCGAGGTCGCCGCCGACGTGCCGGTCCGACTCTTGTTCCACCGGATGGACGCGCACGAGTGCTCGGACCGCGTGGTGTTCTCGGAGCCGCGCCTCGTCCGGCACCTGGCTCCGGGCGCCACGACCACCGTCGACCTTCCTCCGGCGGGCCCGGGCGAAGTCCGGTTCACGTGCGGCATGGGCCGCTACCGTGGGCGGATCGTCCGGCGCTCCTCGGCAGGCGGCGACGCTCACGGAGGCGGACGCCGCGGCCCTTGGCCCTGGGCGATCCTGCTCTCCGCGCTCGTCCTCCTGCTTGGAGCGTCGGTCGTCGCAGGCGCGCCGGTCCTGGCCACCTGGCTGGCCGTCACTGCTGCGAGCCTCGTCGCCGCGCTGCTGCTGCTGCGCATCGTGGCGCTCCCCCACCGCGCCGCCAACCGACACTGAGGCCGTCCCGACATGCCGTTCATTATCGATATCGACCCCGTCGCCTTCAGGGTTGCGGGGCTCGACATCCGCTGGTATGGGCTGACCCTCGTCCTCGCGATGCTCGTGGCCTACTCGGTCGCCGACCATGAGGCCCGTCGCCGGAGGCTCCCGGCGGGCCTGCTCGCCGACGCCGTCCTGTGGGTGGCGGTCGCCTCGCTGGCGGGAGGCCGGCTCCTGTACATGATTCAGAACGGTCTGCCCGATCTCGCCGCTGACCCCGCCCATCTGCTGATGGTGTGGACTGGCGGCCTCTCGTTCTACGGAGGGCTGATAGCCGGAGCGTTGGCGCTGATCGCCCTGGCCCGTCGCCGTGGCGTGAGCTGGATGACGGCGCTCGACGTAGCGGCGCCAGCCGCGGCCATCGGCCAGGCGATCGGCCACGTCGGGTGCCTGATCGGCGGCGACTCCGCCGGCGTCCCGACAACCCTCCCCTGGGCTGTCATCTACCGAAACCCTGCCGCCATGGCGCCGCTGAACACGCCGCTCCACCCGACCCAGGCTTACGAGGCGATCGCGCTGCTCGGCCTGTTCCTCGCCCTGTGGGCGATCAGGCGCCGCGCCTTCATGGTCCCCGGCGCCCTAGCCGCCACGTACCTGGGCGGCCTGGCCGCCATCCGCTTCGCCCTGTTCTTCCTGCGCGACGAGCCGAGCGTTCTGCTCGGCCTCAAGACGGCCCAGCTGATCGGGATCGCTATCGGCATCTCCGCCGTCGGACTGGCCGTTCTCGCTCGTCGTCGCTCTCATTCCATCATCGCGCCGTCGGCGCATCTGGAGGTAGTCGCATGATCACGCACGCAGATCACACGGGCCAGCGCGCCGCGAACCGCCCACGCTGGATGTACCCGGCGCTCGCCGTAGCCGCGATCGCAGCCGCCCTCCTGTACCTCGGCATCGTGACGCCGTCGACACTGCTGTCGATTGGGCTCTTCGGGGGCATGATCGGCATGCACCTGTTCGGTCACGGTGGCCACGGCGGCCACCAGGCCCACGGGGGTGAGGACGTGGCGTCCGAGAGCCAGGCGACCGGCGCCGAAGCCGACCAGGCGACCCCCGCAACCGACCAGTCGACAGGGCATCGCGGGGGCTGCCACTGAGTCGTGGTCGCCGGATCGGCCGGCGTGTCGGCCTCGCGCCGGCTCCATCCGCGTCAAGGCCTTGGAGTGACACCGTCCGTGTCGCTCCTCACGGTCGGGCAGCTGACGCAGCGCGTTTCCAAGAGAACGGCCGTGACTCCGCGCGCAGGCGTAGGAGCCCTTGGCGCGCCATGGCGTACAGCAGAACCGTCGTCACGAACACAAGGCCCATTCCGAACGCCACGTGAGCAGCCACGACTACCCCAGCAGCGGTCGCGAGGCCGGCCCCGACCACGGACTCCATCAGTTGTGTCGGGATCCGGCGAGCCCCCACGCGCCGGTCCGACGACCAGATGCCCAGGCCACATGTCGTTCGCCCAGCGCAGCAGCCGGTCAGGAAGCAGCCGATCCTGCCGATCGCAACCGCGACGAACAGACCCGGTGCCACGGCGTCCAGGAACGCGCCAAGCGGCTCGCCAATCAACAGGGCGATGGCCGATGCAGCCAGGGGCGCCGTGACCAGGAAGCCGTCAACCGACCAGCCCTCACGCAAGTTCTGTCGGCTGAGGCCCTTCAGGGCCACGTACCACGCCTTCGCCCCGATCAGCCCCAGGGCAACACCGGCGAGCGAGGCCAGGAGGGCGCGCCCGACGTCAATGCCGTGATGCGCCAGGAACGCTGGCTGCAGCCCAACCGCCGTCGCCAGCGCCACCGCCGCGAGGACGGTGAAGCTGCCCGGCACGACGCCAGGACTGGCCGCCAGTGGTGCGACGAGCGCCCACCGCGTCGGGACAGGGGTCTCAGGCCCCGGTTCCACCGCCCAGCGCCGCCACGACCAACGTGCGCGCGGCAGTCGCCCGCCGGCGTTCGCCTGGCGGGCGCGCTCGGGCCCAACGAGCTCCGCGCTGACGTCCCAGTCGCCCGGAGCGATCCCGTAGACCCAACTGGTCACGGAGACGCGCCCGGAACCGGGAGCCACGCCGGTGACCATCTCAGACCGAACGAAACTGTCGCCGATGCCGGATCGCCTTGGATCGACGCCTCGGCGCTGACCCGTGATACGGATTGTCGCGTCGTACCGAGGGCCGTCTGCCGGCCCGGCCTCGAAGCAGTACGAGACGACGATGGCGGCCGGTTCCGGATCCGGGTCGACGCCAGCTTGGGGGGCACCGTCTCCGTCCGCGGCCGAGGCCGCGGGCAGGATCGGTGCGTGCGGCTTGGTCCCGACCTGACTCCCCGTTCGACCACGACCCCGCCGGGAGCCTCTAGTCTGTCGGGAGGACACCGTCGACCGTCTCGGGTGCGAGCATGGTCAGCGGATCGCCGCGCCGAAGATCGCGTTAGGCACCAGTGCAGCCCGGCCAGTTTGAGAAGCCCTGGTGCATACCGGGGTTGTGATCGCCGCTGAAGCCGCCCATCGTCGTCGCATGCATCGACACGCAGGCGCCGTACGAGGCCCCGGAATCCGATGCTGCGACGGCTGCCGGAACGACGAGCGAAACGACAATAGTCAGTACGACGGAGCTCAACCGAAGAAATCGGATCATGGTAAGTGCCTCCATCCGGGGCTGGTGGGCGGGCTTCAGAATTCGGCGGCCCGCCGAGAACAAGAGCGACGGGCCGTGCGTGCCTATACTACACAGCCTGTCGTTCATCGGCATGGGCCGGTCCCGCGCCGACCGGGACGGCGCCGCCAACCACCGGCCTGGGCGTTGGCCCGTCCTCATGGGGCGTTCAGGTGCATCTCAGGCGGTCGGCCGATCGTGGATCCAGTCACCCGTTCTCCTCAGGCGCCTCGATGAAGACTCCTCCTCCAGCCACCGAGCCATCGCCCTTCAAGGGTGAAGCAATCGCCATCGATCCCGTCTGCGGGATGGCAGTCGATCGAGAGCGCTCGGTCACGCTTGAGGACGAGGGTCGGCTCCGTTTCTTCTGTTCGCGCGGCTACCGCGACGAGTTCCTCGGCGGCGGCCCCCAGCATGAGGAGGCTCGGGCGGAGGAGCTCGTCCGCCGCGTGCTCGACGGACCGGATTTGCTCCGACCCGCGTTTCAGCCGATCGTGTCACTCGAGACCCGCGCGGTCGTCGGGTACGAGGCGCTGGCGAGGTTCGCGCCCATCCCGCTCCAATCTCCGGAGGCCTGGTTCCAGCTCGCAGCCCGGGCGGGCCTGGCGCCGGAGCTCGAGGCGCTCGCGCTCGCGACGGAGCTCGAGGTCGCGGGGCGTCGGCTTCCGGAGGCGGACGCTTTCATGTCGCTCAACGTGAGCCCGCTGCTGCTTGCGGATCCCAGGATCGCCGCTGTGCTCGCTGCCACTCCGGTGACGCCACGTCGGCTCGTTCTGGAGCTGACGGAACGCGACGAGGTCGCTGACTACGAGGCCCTGCGCGCCGCGGTCGAGCCTTACCGAACGCGAGGCTTCCGGATCGCGATCGACGACGCTGGCGCTGGGTACGCGTCAATGCGCCACATCACGGAGCTTGCGCCGGACTTCGTCAAGCTCGACGCGCGCATCATCCGCGGCCTCACCGGGGACAATGCCCGCCAGGCGCTCGTCCGGGCGATGGCGACGTTCGTCGGTGAGATCGGTGCCCAGCTCGTGGCCGAGGGCGTCGAACGCCTCGACGACCTGGATCTGCTGATTCGGGCCGGCCGGGACATGCTCGTCCAGGGGCATGCCGTCGGTCGTCCCGGTCGACCATGGCCATTGGCCACCGCCCCTGGCATCGACCGCGTCCGCGCCCGGTCATTCGGCCTCAATGGAGAGCGGCCCCCGCGAGCCCCGAGGGAATGACCGCTCGATCGGCAGGACTGGCCGCGTTCGTGGCGGCCATCTGGGGGCTGTGCTTCGTGATCATCCAGGCGTCACTGCCGGCCCCGGCTCCTCTGTTGCTGGCGGGGCTGCGGGCACTGATCGGTGGCGCGGTTCTCGCTTCCTGGGCCCTCCTCACCCGGCGGCCCGAGCGAGCCAGACGATCGGGGATAGGGTCGTTCGGTTGGAGGCCCTGGAGATCGGGTCTGCCTTCAACGCGTCTGGTGATCCCCCTGGCCCTGGCGAACGCCACCGTGGCGTTCGGCGCGATGTACCTTGCGGCCGGGCGGGCGGAGGCAGCGGTCGCGTCGATCCTGGCCGGAGGCCAACCGGTCGTCCTCGCGGCAGCGGGCTGGGCCTTCTTCGGGGAACGAATCTCGGGGCGCTCGGCGACGGGCCTGGCCATCGCGATGGCGGGCGTCGTCATGGTCGCAACGACGAGCTCAGGCGCCACGAGTCCGGACGGCGTAGCCCTGGCCCTGCTCGCGACGGCAGCGCCAGCCGGCGGAACGCTCCTCATGCGCCGGCTCGGGTCGAGCGTCGACCTGCTCCTGACGACGAGCGTCCAGTTCCTGCTCGGTGGCGCGATCCTCCTCGGGGTCAGTGCGCTGCTCGAACCATGGGCGAGTCTGGACTGGTCGCCAGCGACCCTTCTCGGGCTGCTCGTCCTCGGTGTCCTCGGAACGGGTGTCGCCTATGTTGTCTGGTTCTGGCTGCTGAAGCAGGTCTCGCTGGTAGGCCTGGGGGCCGCGCTCTTTCTGGTTCCCGTGGTCGGCGTCGTGTCCGGGATCCTGACCGGCGACCGTCCGCAGCCAATCGAATATGCCGGGATCGCGGCCATGCTTGCCGGGATCGGGCTCCTCTCACTTCGCCGCGAGGCGAGCCCCGCGGTCGAGTTCACGGGCCGAGGCTGACTGGCGTACCGTGGCGTAGGCGGACAGCCGGGCCGCCTGTCGCCCTGTGATGACGCCCACCGCGACCGCGGTTATGACCCCGGTCATCGCGATCGCGATCGGACGGATGCGGGCGCTCCGACGCCAGGCCGTGTCGACAACCTCCTTGCCGGGTGGATTGAGATCAGTCCGGGGAGCCGGCCAGCGGCCGGCGCCCGGATCCGTGCTGGGAGGGCATGCCCCCATCCGAAGGAACACCCGGCCGAGCGGTGAGCGCGCTCGTCGTTGCGACAACCGCGAGCGCCATGCCCACCCAGAAGACCGGCCAGGCGGTCCATTGCCCCGAGCCGCCCTGGTTGGGAAGCAGGAAGCTCAGGATGACGAGGAGGCCGCCCGCGAGGGCGCCGGTCGCCCGGACAGGCCCCACGGCAATCTGGCTCCCGGCCCGCAGGCGCCGGGCTGCCGCGAGCCCGGCCCCGACGAGCGCCGCGGTGACGACGAGCGGCGCCCACACGGGACCGACCCAGCGGGTCGGGACCAGGAACAGGACGTCCCACGAGTCCAAGGTCAGCGGCCAGCCGATGGCCAGGCGCAGGCCGACGTAGTAGACGATGTCCCATGCGCCGAAGACGACCGCCGCCCAGGCGAGGCGCTCGAGCCGGGTCCGCCCGGCGAGCGTGCCGACGGCCGCGATCATGGCCAGCGTCGCCAGCTCGCGCGCGATCTCGACGGCCTCGAACGTCCCGAAGCTGCCGACACTCTGTGCCATGACCGCCCCGGGAGCGAGCTCGAGGGCGGCGCGGAGGTAGACGACCACGGCCGCCTCGACGTAGCCGAAGGCGACGCCGAACGCGACGACAGCGACGGCCGTCGGCGTGAAGCCAGGCCTGTCCCTGGGTGTCAGCCCGGCCACCACGGTCTCAGGGGAAGCTGAGCCGGGCCGCGATGGTCAGGCCGGGCAAGGAGGAGCTGGGCGACGTCGAGCGAGCCGTCCTCGAAGCCCGTCCGGGCCGCGGCCATGTAGAGTCGCCAGGTCCGGAAGACCTCCTCGCCCACCAGTTCGCGGGCCCGGTCGGCGTTTGCCTCGAGCCGACCGACCCAGGCCTTGAGCGTCAGCGCGTAGTGGGGCCGCAGGCGCTGCACGCCCAGGAGCTCGAACCCGGCCCGGCGGGCGACGGCGATCGCCTCTTCGACCGTCACGAGCTCGCCGTCGGGGAAGACGTAGCGGCCGACGAAGCCGCCATCGCCGAAGCGCAGCCAGCGAGGCCGAAGGGCCCCGCCGGTCTCGGTCGTGGCGATGCCGTGGTTGACGAACAGGCCGCCCGGCCGGAGCGACCGGAGGGCGGCGCCGAAGTAGTCGGCCAAGTGCTCGCGGCCGACATGCTCGAACATCCCGACCGAGGCGACGGCGTCGAACGGCCCGAGGCCGTCGAGGTCGCGGTAATCGCGGACGAGGATGCGCGCCCGTCCGTCCAGCCCGCGCCGCCGGAGGTCCTCGCCGGCCCAGTTCGCCTGGGCCTGGCTCAGGGTCACCCCGGACGCGTCGACGCCGTACCGCTCCGCCGCGAACGCGACGAGCGAGCCCCACCCGCAGCCGATGTCGAGCAGGCGCATGCCCGGCTGCAGTCGCAGCTTGCGACAGATGAGGTCGAGCTTCGCCTCCTGCGCGGCGTCGAGCGTGGTCTCAGGCGTCTCGAAGTAGGCGCACGAGTATGCGAGCCGCTCGTCGAGCCACAGGGCGTAGAACTCGTTGCCGACGTCGTAGTGGAAGCGGACGGCGGCCATGTCCCGCGCCCGAGAATGCCGGCGTCCGTCGAGACGCGCTCGGCGTCGGAGGGTGGGCGCCGGACCCGCTCCGCTTCGGAGCTGGAGGGTCAGGCGGGCGAGACGGGGGAGCGAGCGCGTGAGACGCCGCAGGTCGAGCGAGCGCCCGGCCGCGATCGCCGTCCAGATGTCGCCCTCGATGTCGATGTCGCCCCGCAGATACGCCTCGCCGAAGGCGTCCGGTGAAGGCGGCCAGACGAGGCGGGCGAGTGCATCGGGGCCGTTGACGACGACGCGCACGAGCGCGGTCCGCAGCACCGGCGCGTCCTCCGCCAGGACCAGCTCGAGCTGCCCGTCGGAAGGGAGCGCTTGACCGAGGATGGCGACGACCGCGCGGGCAGCCGCGAGCCTGGCTTTCCGGCGGCGGACCGGAACCGGGGCGGGTTCGATCGTGTCACTGCTTGCCATAGCGGCGGATCCCTTCGAGCCTCGTGCGCTTGAGGAGCAGCGCGTTGACCGCGACGAGGAACGAGCTGCCGGCCATGCTGATCGCCGCGATCTCGGGCCGCAGGAGCAGGCCGAGCGACGGATAGAAGAGCCCGGCAGCGATGGGAAAGGCGATCGTGTTGTAGCCGACGGCCCACCACAGGTTCTGGCGCATCTTCCGGACCGTCGCGCGGGACAGCGCGATCGCACCCAGGACGTCGACCGGGTCGCTCTTCATGAGCACGACGTCGGCGGTCTCGACGGCGACGTCGGTCCCGGCGCCGATCGCGATGCCGACGTCCGCCTGGGCGAGCGCAGGCGCGTCGTTGATGCCGTCGCCGACCATCGCCACGAGCTTCCCAGCCCTCTGCAGCTCCTTGACCTTGTCGGCCTTCTGGCCGGGCAGGACCTCGGCGAAGACCGTGTCGAGCCCGAGCTCCGCGGCGATCCGATCGGCGGTGGCCCGGTTGTCGCCGGTCAGCATCGCGACCTGAATGCCGAGGTTGTGGAGACGCTCGATCGTCTCCTTCGCGGTGGGCCGCAGCGAGTCGGCGATCGCGACGAGTCCGGCGGCCACACCGTCGACGGCGACCCGGACCACCGTGCGCCCGGCGCCCTCGAGTTCATCCGCCCGGGCCCCGAGTTCTCCGAAGTCGATCGCGCGGTCGCGCATCAGCTTGGTGTTCCCGACAACCACGACTCGGCCGTCGACCTTCGCCTCGAGCCCATGGCCAGGGACGGCGTTGAAGTCGCGCGCATCGACGACGGCGAGCCCGCGCTCCTTCGCGGCGTCGACGACGGCCGACGCGAGCGGATGCTCGCTGGACGCCTCGGCGGACGCGGCGAGCCGGAGAAGCTCTTCCTCGATGACCCGGCTGGAGCTGGCCACGACGTCGACAACCCTTGGCTGGCCAACCGTGAGCGTGCCCGTCTTGTCGAAGATCACCGCGCCGACCTTCGACGCCTGCTCAAGCGCGGTCGCGTTCTTGAACAGGATCCCGTTGAGGGCGCCGAGGCCGGTCCCGACCATGATCGCGGTCGGGGTCGCCAGGCCCAGCGCATCCGGGCAGGCGATGATGACGACCGTGATCGCGAGGGTCAGGGCGAAGACGAACGTCGCGCCGCCGAGCCAGTACCAGCCGGCGAAGGTCAGAAGGCCGAAGGCGACAGCCGCGGCCACGAGCCATTGCGCGGCCCGATCGGCCAGGCGCTGGGCAGGTGCCTTGGAGTTCTGGGCCAGCTGGACGAGCTTGACGATCTGGGCGAGGGCCGTGTCGGAGCCGACCTTGGTCGCCCGGAACCGGAAGGTGCCGGTCTTGTTGATCGTCGCCCCGATCACATTGGAGCCGACCGTCTTCTCGACTGGGACGCTCTCGCCGGTGATCATCGACTCGTCGACGGCCGAGGCACCCTCGAGGACGATGCCATCGACGGGAACCTTGTCGCCGGGGCGGATCAACACTGTGTCGTCGAGGACGACTTCGGCGGTTGGGACCTCGACTGGCTCGCCGTTCCGGATGACGGTCGCCTTGGGCGGCGCGAGGTCGAGCAGGGCCCGGATCGCATCGGACGCGCCGGCCCGCGCCCGCATCTCGAGCCAGTGGCCGAACAGGACGAAGGCCAGCAGCACGACCGAGGCCTCGTAGAACACCTCGCCTGCGAACAGGAACGTGGCGGCCACGCTGAACAGGTAGCCGCTGCCGACCGAGAGGGCGACGAGGACGGACATGTCGAGCGTCCGGTTGCGCAGCGCCCGCCAGGCCCCCACGAAGAAGATCTGGCCGCTCCAGGCGACGGCGGGCGTCGCGAGGAGGAACATCAGAACGTTCGGATCGATGCCGAATGGCGTCGCGAGTCGGATGCCGAAGACCTCGGTCGCCAGTGGCGAGTAGAGGAAGATGGGGATCGCGAGGACGAGCGCGACGAGGAACCGCTTCCGCATGTCGCGCACCATGTCGTCCATTGACATCCCGCCGCCGTGACCCATCGCGTGGGCCATCTGCGCCATCTCGCCCCGGGCCGGTGCGGCGGCTCCTGGCACCTGCATCGCGTGACCGGCGTGCTCGGTGGCGGCCGGGACCGCCATCGCGTGAGCCGCCTGCTCGACGGCGGGCGCGACCATCATGTCGTGACCGTCGTGCCCAACTGCTCGATCGAGCGGCGGTGCTGGAGCGACCGACGTCGGCATCACGTGGCCCGCGTGCCCCGCCGCCGGCACCTGCGTCGCGCCGCGAGGCACGGCGCTTCCGATGACCGCGGGCTGCTCATTGCGGCAGATGTGGCACGGGACGACCTCGCCACCGCACGAGCATCCGAAGCGTTCGATCAGCGCCCGGACATCGTCGGCCTCCAGGATCGATTCGTCGTAGCGGACGGTCACCGTCTGCGAGACGGGGTTCGCCTCCGCCTCCGCAATGCCGCTCTGGCGCTTCAGGTATGCCTCGAGCCCTCCGCTGCTGCTCGCTCGCAGGAGGCCTCCGGCCTCAAACACACGGCTGGTCACGGCGTGCTCCACTGGCTCTCTGTGGGGAGATTGTCCGTCCCTTGAACAGGTGTTACGAATCGGGGCGGTCGGGGAGATCATGGCGCGCTCAGCTGGCCGCGCGATGAGCCGCAGATGAGACTCGAGCCGGTTCCTACGTCACGGCGAGCCCGAGGCGCGCGGCATCGCTGCGACAGGGCATGTGCCCCAGTGATCCTCGTCGACCCGGCTAGCGCAAACGGGAGCCGACGAGCTCGGGGGTCGGTGCGCGAGGGCGCGGTAGTAGCGGTGGTGGGCCCGCTCAATCCAGGAAAACGCGGTCGGCGAGCCGGCCGTTCCGGCCGTCGCAAGGCCTTCAACGCGACACGGCCCTGGGGCGCTCATCCGGGCGGGTTCGCTGATGCGGCTTCGTTCCGACCCGGCTGCGCGACTCTCCGGCGCTCAGACTCGCCTGCCGGAAGGAGCGCCAGTGCCACCAGGACGCCAATCAGGACCACGAGCGCACCAACGCGGAGGGCGTCGTCGAGCCCGGCCACGAACGCCGCCTGGACCGACGCGAGGTGGGTGGCAGAGCCCAGCCGCTGGGCGACCGACAGCCCGCCGAACACGCTGCTCTGGGTGGCGTCAACCGCCTGCGCCGGCAGCCCAGCCACGTGCACCTGAGCCTGATAGGTGGCATTGAGGACGCTACCCAGGATGGCCGCCCCAAGCGCGGGGGCGAGCTTGTTGATCGCCTGGAGGACGGCCGAGCCGACGCCGCTGCGCTCGGCCGACAGCTCGACCAGGGCGGCCGACGCGGCGGTGGCGAAACCCAAGCCGCCGCCAAGTCCAGCGACGAACGACCAGGCCGCCATGGGCCCGTCGCCGCTCGAGGCCGTCATCGTCGCGCCCAGCGCCAGGCCAGCGGCGAGTACGGCGAAGCCGGCAGCGACGCTGAGCTTGGCGCCGATCCGGGCAGCCACGCGGTGGGCCGTCACGGCGCCCACGACCAGCCCGCCGATGGCCGGCAGCAGCCGGAGGCCGGAGCCCTGGGGGTCGAGCCCCATGATCGCCTGGGTGTACTGGGGCAGCACGAAGAGGACGCCGTAGAGGCCGAAGAGTCCGAACGCAGTGAGGAGCGTCCCCCAGGTGAAGCTGGGCGACCGGAACAGCGACAGGTCGACGAGCGCCGAGGCGCCAGAGCGGGCGGTGAGCCACGCCTCCCACAGCGCGAACAGGACCAGCACGACCAGGCCGCCCGCCATGAACCCGATCGCGGTCGGGTCGCCCCAGCCGTTGTCGCCCGCCTCGATGATGCCGTACATCAGGGCTGCCAGACCTCCTGCCGAGAGGAGGACCCCGCCGATGTCGAGGCCGGGTGCACGATCCGCCCGCGACCCGGGCATGAACGACAGGACCGCCGCAAGCGCGACGAGCGCGATCGGGACGTTGATGAGGAAGATCCAGCCCCACCAGGCGTTGGACAGGATCCAGCCGCCGAGGATGGGGCCGAGGGGCAGGCCCAGGAAGTTGGCGGCCCCCCAGATCCCGATCGCCCGGGGCCGCTCGGCCTCGTCGAAGAGCACAGTGATGAACGAGATCGTCATGACGATGATCGCCGCGGCGGCGAGCCCCAGCCCGACGCGCAGGCCGATGAACGCCGCCGCGCTCGGGGCGTAGGCCAGGGCCGCCGAGCCCGCCCCGAACGCGATGAGGCCCGCGACGAGCAGCGGCTTGCGCCCGAAGCGATCGCCAACGAGACCTATCGGCAGTACCGCAGCCACGAGGGCCACAAGGTAGGCCGTGAAGAACCACTGCATGTCCGACTCGGATGCGTCGAGCGCACCAGCCAGGGTGGGCAGCGCGACCGTGAGCACCGTCACGTCCAGGGTCAGCACGAGCATGGCGAGCGAAAGGGCGCCGAGTGCCCACCACCGGCGCCGGAGCGTCGCGGCCGTGACGCCTGCGTTGGGCACCACGTCAGGGATTCGGTTCACTGTCATCGAGTCGCTCCTTCCTCCGCTCGCGCGGAACGCAGAGACGGCATCGGGTTGAGGGGGTTGAGATCTTCGAAGCGGACGAGCTCGATCTCGTCGGCCAGGCCCTGCAACCTGCGCGTCAGCAGGTGGACCCGTCGGCAGTTGACCGCGAGGAGCACTCGGCTTCCGGGGTTCGCGGACACGACCTCGCGCAGCCGCTCGATGATCCGATCGTTGGCGCGCGCCCAGGCGGCGCGGCTCGTGTTGCCGGCCGCGGCGGCCTCCAAGCTGCACACCTGACCGCAGAAATGGGCGTAGGCACCCCGGCTCACCACGGCCGGACTGTCGACGGCCCGGGCGATGGCGTTCAGCAGGTCGTCGGCCCCCCGAATGAGGGCCGTCCGAAGGCGAAGCAGCCCGCCGTCATCGGTCGCCGGCTCAAGGCGCGCCTGGGCTCCGAGGGGAACGACGACGGTGTCGGTCAGCCGGCTGGCCGGCGCCAGCGCCTCGCGGACCTCGAGCGGCAGTTGGTCGGGGTCGCCCGATTCCCAGGCGTCGGGCTCGACCTCGACCGCGAGGAGATCGGGCTCGAGGGTCTCGACGAGCCTGCGCAGGCGCTCGAGGTCATACCTGACAGCCTCGGCGTGCAGGTGGCCGATGGTGCCCAGGAGCGCGACGCGGCTGCAGGGAGGGCGTTGTTGGGATGACGGCGATAGCGGTGCCATGCCTCCAAGTACAGCCGGATCGCCGGCGGTCCGGAAGCGGGTGATCACTCAGGACCCTGGTGAGTGATTACCCCTACTCGAGTGGTGTCGCGAGTCCCGTGGCCACCCGCGAGGAGCGCGGCCCCCGTCCGACTGTCGCATTTCCTCATACAAGGTCGTGGGCGATGGTTCGAAGAACCCAAAATCGGGACTGGGGTCCTGCCTTCGCGCGCCTTCCTCCCCTGAGCGCGTCGGATTGACGATCGACTGCAAGGAAATCCGCCGGGCGAGCCCGATCTCCACTCCTCAGGTTCGGCTCAGCCGCCACTCAGCCCAGGTCGGCAGACTTCGACCTATCCGCTGGGATCCACCCGGGCGATATCCGGGGCCGATCCGCGGCCAGAGCGGGCAGATGGTCCTCCCGGTCAGCGTAGCCGGGCGACCGCGCCCACCCAACCTTCTGCTCTCACAAGAGCACACCAAACCTCGACAAGCGGAGCAAGACGTGACGCACAAGGCCTACATGATCGGCGCCGGCCTCGGCAACCTGAGCGCGGCCGTCTACCTCATCCGGGACGGCAAGTGGTCCGGCTCGGACATCACGCTGATGGGGATTGACTCCCACGGCGCGAACGACGGGCAGGCGGCCAGCGAGTTCGAGACCGAGTACGGGTACGGCCGGCTGGGCAACAGCCGCGGCTTCCTCAACCGCGGCGGCCGGATGCTCAACGAGGAGACCTACGAGAACCTGTGGGACATCCTCGGCAGCATCCCGTCGCTCGAGCGCCCGGGCCTGTCGGTGACCGAGGAGATCTTCGAGTTCGACCACGCCCACCCGACGCACGACGTCGGCCGGCTGATCGACGCCACCATCGGCGTCCGCGACCACGGGCCCAACGACTACAAGCACATGCAGTTCACCCAGCGAGACCGCTTCCTGCTGAGCAAGCTCATGCTGATGCCCGAGTCCCGCGAGCGCGAGCTCGACGACGTCAGCATCACCGAGTGGTTCGCGAGCAGCCCGCATTTCTTCACGACCAACTTCTGGTTCATGTGGAAGACGACCTTCGCGTTCCTCGAGGTGGACTCCGTCATGGAGCTGCGCCGCTACATGAACCGGATGATCCTCGAGTTCAGCCGGATCAACACCCTAGAGGGCGTGACCCGCACGCCGTACAACCAGTACGAGTCGGTCATCCTGCCGATGCGCGCCTGGCTCGCAGGCAAGGGCGTGAAGTTCGTGAACAACCGCAAGGTCACGGCCTTCGAGTTTCGGGACACGCCACTCCGGGACGAGATCGTCGTGACCGGACTTCGCTACGAGGACACGGCCACGTGCGAGACCGGTGTCATCGCGGTCGACGAGGACGACTTCGTCTTCGACACCAACGGCTCGATCACCGACAGCGCGGCGATCGGCGACTTCGACACCGCCATCACCGAGGACCACCGGTTCGGACCGAGCGCCGAGCTGTGGCAGCAGGCGACCGAGCACTTCTACGGCCTCGGCCATCCCGAGAAGTTCTTCGGCGACCGCTCGCAGAGCGAGTGGCTCAGCTTCACGATCACCACCGACAGCCATCTGCTCATCAACGAGATCTCGCGGATCACCAAGCAGCTGCCGGGCAACGCGCTCAACACGTTCGTCGACTCGACGGCTTGCCTCTCGATCGTGGTCCACCACCAGCCGCACTACCGGGCGCAGAAGCCCAACGAGGGGGTCCTCTGGGGCTACTTCCTCTACCCGCGGCGCTCAGGCGACTTCGTCAAGAAGCCGGCCATCGAGATGACCGGCCGGGAGATCCTGACCGAACTGCTGGGCCACCTGGCGACGGCGGACAAGAGCGCCACCGGGATCGCCGGCAAGACCGACGAGATCCTCGCCTCGATCGTCAACGTGATCCCCTGCCACATGCCCTACGCGAGCGCCATGTTCAACCGCCGCGCGGTGGGCGACCGGCCGGCGGTCGTGCCCGCGAACTCGAAGAACCTGGCCTTCATCAGCCAGTGGTGCGAGATGCCGTTCGACATGGTCTTCACCGAGCAGTACTCGGTGCGCGCGGCGCAGATCGCCGTCTACCATTTCCTGGGGATCCCGGAGGAGCGGCTCACCCCGCTTCACCACTACGAGAAGGACCCGCGTGTGATGGCTCGGGCGACGCGGACCATGTTCCGCTGAGCGCCAACAGACGGGCGAGCGTCGGACTCCGCGCCGGCGCTCGCCTCTCGGCACCTTCCCGCTTCACGAGCGGCAGTCCGAGAATCGATGGGCTCGGCGGGTGGGTCGCGAAGTCCTCTCCTCGACCGGGGTAACGCCTTCCGGGGTGGAACCAGCGAGCGGAGGGGCATCGGCAGCGGCCGTTGCTGCGGTCAGGCAGGGCGAGACGCGCCAGGCGAGAGGTGACCGCTCACTCCCCCTCACGAGGCTAGCGGCCGGCCACCGCCGCGTCTCCGGGGACTTGAGCCTTTGCCTGTTCTGGGCCGGTCGACATGGAGTCTGGCATGTCGGCGAACCAGCCGCGCCGGACGGCGAGCACCGCCGCTTCCGTGCGCGACGCAACCCCGAGCTTCGCGTAGACGGCAGCCAGGTGGTTCTCCACCGTGCGCAGGCTGAGGTAGAGCCGCTGGGCGATCTCCTTGTTGCCCAGGCCATCGCACACCAATCGCAGAACCTCTCTCTCGCGCGGGCTGAGGACCGAGTCCATGCGACGCTCGGGGGGCGCGCCGCCTGCGTTCCCCATGATCAGGGCGCGAGCCACATCGTGGGGCAGCGTCACCTCGCCGAGCGCGACCTGTCGAATCGCTGCCGCAAGTTCGGCAAGCGAAGCGCTCGTTGACAGGCAACCGAGGACGCCGTCGAGGAGCGCTCCCTTCGCGTCGCCCGGTTCCCAGGTCGGCGCAAGCCGCAGGACGTTGCTCGAGCGCGAAATGGCAAGCATGGCTGGGCGGCCGGATCCTCGGCTATCCCCGAGGTCGACCTCCAGCACCACCGATGGCGCGATCGGACCACCTGCCGCACGGTCCGCCAGCCGAACACCGGGCAGCGTCGCCACGAGCGACTCGAAGGCGGACTTGACCAGCGGGATCGCCTCGACCGCGACGACGATCGGCTCGCGGCGGTTGGCCGCGCAATCGTTAGGCCCGGGCTTCAGGTCAAACATCCGATGAACTCCGTGCCAGCGTAGGCTCGCCGCACGGTCCACCATCCCGCTCGATAATGAACGGCTGCTGGGAGTTACCTGAGATATTCATCTGGCAGCCCGCCTGAAACGTGGCCACGGCACTTCCCGGCGCGGGCGGAAGATGACCACCGTGCTGCCTGAGTCGAGGGGCGATTCAGGCGGCGCAGGCCATCGTGCAACCTGCGCAGTGGCGTCTGTCCGCCCTCTGGTGCGCATTGGCTATGGATGCCGATGCCGGCTCGTCCTCGTGCAAGTCGCAGGCGCACGCCACCTCGCAGTGGCGGTCAATGTCGAATGGCGCCGACCACCCGCCGATCGCGTCGACAGCGCGCTCCCGCACCGCGCCGCTCAGGCGCACGGCGAGAAGTGCCGCGCTCGTCGACACCTCGGTGGCCGCCGCGATGAGGCCCAGTCGGCCGAGAGGCGGGCCCAGCGCGCGCCGAAGTCGGCCGTCATAGCCCCGGAGCGAGGGCATGGCACCCACGGACCAGTCGCTGATGGCCTGGGCAGCAACGACACCGGACAGCAGGGCGTACGCGATCCCCTCTCCGAACAGAGCGTCGGCCGTCGCAGCGGCGTCACCCGCCGATACGATGCGCTCTGAGGCGACAGAGCCCACCCGGAGCCCCATCGGGATCCAGTGGCCGCGCACACGCCTCGCGTCCACCTCCAGACCGAGATCGCGACCGAGGTGGACGAGGTCGTTCCGCAGCCGCCGGTGCTGGGAATGGCGGTAGGAGCCCACGCCCAAGCTGGCGTGATCGTTCTTCGGGAAGTACCAGCCGTACCCGCCTCGAAGCCCAAACGAGAGGACCGAGGTGTCCGGGGCGGCCAGTGGCGACGGCGGCACATCGATCTCGAGGGCCAGCGCCAGGCGGTTCGCCGGGCTGCCCAGTCCAACTGCCCGTGAGAGCCTGCTCGGCTCGCCGTCCGCAATCACGACGCAGTCGGCCTCGTAACGTCCTGTTGCGGTCCTGACTGTCACGCCGTCGGGGCGTTCGACGATGTCGGTCACTGGGGTGGCGTCGCGAACGTCTGCCCCAGCGCGTGCTGCCGCTGCCACGAGGGCGTGGTCGAACCGCCTCCGCTCGACCATCGCGATCGTGGCACCAGGGACCTCGATCCTGAAGGACCCGAGATGAGGCGTGCGGATCTCGACCCGATCGACGCGGCGTTCGACGACGTCAAGCGCTTCTCGCGGCACGAGCCGCTGGGCTTTCGGGGTAAGGCCTCCGCCGCACAGCTTCGGTCGGGGCAATGGCCGCCCTTCGAACAGCACCACGGACGCCCCTCTGGACGCGAGGAGCCGAGCGGCAGTGCTCCCCGCGGGACCAGCGCCCACAACAGCGACTCGAGGACGCGTCATCGGAGACGCTACCCTTCGCGCCTGGCACGGCGATTGCGGAGCGGCAGAGCGCCCGACGACAGCTGCGTTCGCTGGCGAGAAGGCATCGGTCACTGCTCTCCCGGACTGGCGTGGATGACGTCCAGGCGTGGACCCCAGCGTCACCCACGGGCCCATCCTCGGATCGTGCCGTGAGGAGGAGGTGAGTCAGCGGTGTGAATCCTCGTCAGGCTGAATCCCGACAGCCTTCATCCCTAGCCGTCGGACGGCTGAGGCTCGCCGAGCAGAAGGTCGTCGATCAGGCCCATAGGCGCGGGGCGAATCCGGCCAGCGCGATCCAGGAATGCGCCGCGTGCGAGATCGGCGGCCACGAGGGCACCGTCCCCCCGGCGCAACTCATGCAGCCACGTTCCGGAGACCCGACGGACTTCGACAAGCCTGCTCGCGACGTGGAGTGCTTCACCCTGTTCGACCGCCCAACCGAGGACGAGATGGTGACTGACCACCAAGCTGACGAAGCCGGCCTCGTCCATCCGCCGGAGCGGCCATCCCGCCACCGCGGCGGCCCTGAAGACGGCGTGCTCGAAGGACTGAAGCGCCACCTGTGGCCGGAGCCGACCGTCCGGGCCTAGGTGATAGGTCCGGACGGGCTCCTCAAAGTCGAACCACCGGCCGCCTGCATCGGGCTCAGGGCACGACAAGGGTCGGGGTGGCAGGTCAGACTGGTCGGTCCATAGGGCACGAGCGGTCGCCGCGGAGCGGCCGCTGTCCGTGAACTCCAGGTAGGTGGCGATCAGGCCGTGATTGCCGGACCATGCAGAGATGCGCACCTCCACCGATCCGCCGTGCATCACGGGCGCTCGATGCGAGATCTCGAACTCGACGAGGCGCGCGCCGGGAACGGCCAGCGCGTCGTGCGCCTCCCTGGCCAATGCCACGTACGCGGCGTTGTTGAGGTGCCCGAACCGGTCGCAGTCGTCCCAGCGGGCCCGGATCGAGATGGATCGGTCAAGCCCGCCCGCCTTCGAGTCAATCACGTGGACGTGCTCCTGTGCTGTGCCTCACTCACGTCGATACGGGACGATGCTCACCACGGTGTTCGGATGCCCGATGAGCGCCCGCTTGAGCCTGTTCGCCGTCTGGTTGAAGAGGAGTTGGTCCCACCAGTGGCGAGCCACGTACTCGGGCAGGACCACAATCGTGATCAGGTCCGGCTCCTGCCACGTATGGTCGAGATAGGCGACGAGGGGCTCGACCAGCGCTCGGTAGGGCGACTCCACGATGACGAGCGGCACACCCGGCAGTTGGCGGCTGAATGCGGCACGCAGGGACTCGCCGGCCGCGATGTCGTCCGTCACGTGGACGGCCACGACGTTGTCGGAGATCGACCTCCCGAAGTTCACCGCTTGGACCACGGCCCGGTTCATCTGCGGCACCGGGACAATCACGCGCTCACCGCGGCGTGGCGGTCCGATGACGGCATCCGGTCGAACCGCGAGTTCCGTCAGCTGGACGGCGTACTCCCGACGGATCAGGAGCATGACCCCGGCGAGGGCGGGCACCATGACGAGGATCAGGAGTGACGCCGGCGCTTTCGCAGCGGCCACCACGACGGCGACGACGCCGGTCAGCGCGGCGCCAAGCCCGTTGACGGCGAGCCTCGAGACCCAGCCCGGCCCACGCTCCGCCAGCCAATGACGCACCATGCCTGCCTGGCTGATGGTGAACGCAATGAACACCCCGACGGAGTACAGGGGGATCAGCGCGGTCGTGCTCCCGCCGAACACGATCACCAGCATCGACGCGACGAGCCCGAGCAGGACAATGCCCACGGTGTACGCGAGGCGATCGCCCCGGAACGAGAAGTGCCTCGGCATCAGGCCGTCCTGGGCCAGGATGGCGGCGAGGCGCGGAAACGCGTTGAAACTCGTGTTCGCGGCCAGGAACAGGATCAGCGCCGCGACAACCTGGAAGGCGTAGAAGCCTGCCGAGTCGGGCCCGAACACGGCCGCGGCGAGCTGTGCGATCACGGTCTGGCCCTGGGGCCCGTCGGCCGGCCCAATCCCGTAGCGGTTGGCCAGGAACGTGATCCCCACGAAGAGGATGCCGAGCAGGATCGCCATGGCCGTAAGGGTCCGGGCAGCGTTTCTGGGCTCAGGCGGCTGGAAGGTCTGAACGCCGTTTGCGATGGCCTCGGTGCCCGTGAGCGCCACCGAGCCGGCCGCGAACGCGCGAACGAGCAGCACGATGCCGAGGGTTTCGAGGGGTCTGGGAGATGGCGTGCCAGTGGTGGCCGCCACGCCGCCGAAGGCCAGGACGCGGGCCGCGCCGAGGCCGATCATGAGCAGGGCGCCGCCGATGAAGAGGTACGTGGGGATGGCGAAGATGTTGCCCGACTCGCGGACGCCGCGGAGATTCGCGAGCGTGATGAGCGCAATGGCCGCGACCCCGATCAGGACCCTCTCCGGAGCGAGCGCCGGGGCCGCCGACGCGATCTGCTCAACGGCAGAGGACGTTGACACGGCGACAGTGAGGACGTAGTCGACCAGGAGCGCCGCCGCCGCGACGACCGAGGCGACGAGCCCGAAGTTCGCTCGAGCTACGGCGTAGGCGCCACCGCCCGAAGGAAAGGCGTACCCGATCTGGCGATAGCTCGTGGCGACCGCGGCGAGAAGTCCGGCGATCGCGAGAGAGACCCAGATGCTGGCCGAGAGGGCAGCCGAACCAGCGACCACCAGGACACGGAGGATCTCCTCGGTGGCATAGGCGCTGGAGCTGATGGCGTCGGAGCTGAAGATCGCAAGCGCCTTCTTCTTCGACAGGCGCTCGCCGATCTCCTGCTCGCTGGTGAGTGGCTGACCGATGAGAATCCTGCGCACGGAGGCCCATAGTCGACCGCGGCGGCTTGTCGGCTCGCTGGCTTTCGGCCGGGCGCGCACCACACCGGGCGCCGTGTAGCGGAAGTACTCGGCCATCGGCCGCTCCACGCGCACGCGCCTGTCAGCCCGCCTCCGGCGTGCCCTGCTTGGGTCCTCCGTGCTCATCTAACCAACTATATCTACTGTAGTAATTCGCCCGCACCAGCATGACGCAGCGCGGGCTGGAGGGCGCGGATGATGCCAGGAGGGCCCCGAGCGGGATGACCGAGGCTCAGGGCGAACCGCGGAGGAAGGGGTCAACCCGTGCGCGTCACCGGCTCTGCGCCCCCGGCCCCAACCGGAGTGCGCCGAGGATGACCACGGCACCGGCGACGGCCCAGATCAACGGAATGCCGCCAATGCTCACCAGGGCCGGCCAACCAACGAACCGCGACACAGCCGTCCCAAGGATGGCGCCGACGGCCCCTGCGACAAGGATCCGCCGAGGGTCCACTCGACCGCCCAGCAGCAGCTGGCCGGCCACGCCCGACGCCAGCAGGGCGATCAGCAGGGCGGCGACGCTCACGATGGCACTCCACACGATCCCTGCCGCGGCCAGCCCTAGCACAAGACCGCCGGCGATCAGCACGCCGGAGCGTCGCGGCAACATCACGTTCCCGGTACGAGGCCCTCGGCCCCGAGCAAGGTACGGACCTCCTCCATCGAAGCATCGGCGGGCGGCAAGACGGCATCGGAGCGTCGGAGTTCCTCGGGCGCGAGCTTCGTGCCGTGGACGCGAACCAGGCGGACCAGCGTCGCGAGATCTTCTGCGAAGCCCGCACCATCGCCGCGGTCGATGGCCTCGCCGAGCCGCTCGTCGATCGTGTTGAGATGAGCCACGTGCTGATCGTCGACCTGGTACTGGCCGTCGTTGAGGATGCGCACGATCATCGTCCGGTCCCCACCACCGGCGCCAGGACGGCGCCGCCCTTGAGGGCGGCGAGCTCCGCCTCGACCGAGGCATTCCTCGTCGCACGCTCAAGCTCACCCTGGATCGGATCGGCCGCTGCCGAGACGTCGTCGAGGGCGCCCGAGGCGACCAGCTCGTCGATGGCGCCTGCCCTCGCCTGCATCTCCTGGGTCTTCGCCGTGGCGCGGTCGACAGCCAGGCCGACGTCGGCCATCTCCTCGGAGACGCCCGTGAACGCCTCGCCGATCTTGACCTCGGCTTCCGAAGCGGAGTACTGGGCCTTGATGACCTCCTTCTGGTTGCGGAACGCCTCGATCTTTGCCGACAGGCGCGCCTCGGCTGTCGTCAGCTTCTCCTGCTGTGCCTGGACGTCCGCCACCTGTTGCTCGAGGGCTGCCTCCTGGCCGGCGAGGAGCTGCTTGCGCTCCAACGCGGCTCGGGCAAGGTCATCGCGGCCAGCTAGCACCGACTGGCGGGCCTGGTCGTCCGCGGTCTTGATGCTCGCCTCGAGCTGGGCAAGCTGCAGCTGGAGACGCCGCTTGGCTGTCGTCACCTCGATCAGGCCACGCTGCACCTGGCGCAGCATGTCTCGCTGCTTCTCGTAGGAGAGGTCGAGCGTCTCGCGGGGGTCTTCCGCGGCGCCGACGATGGCGTTCAGCTTGGCCTCCACGATGGTCTTGGTACGGTTGAAGAGTCCCATTGCTTTCCTTTCGTCTGCGGTCAGCAACAGCCGCCGTTGCGGCGCTGCTCGGCGTGTTCATGGCCGTCGGCCGGCGGGTCGTCTGCCTGCCGTTGGTGGCCCGACGAAGTGGATGGCGCGTCGTTCCCCTGAGGCTCGCCGTGCGGGCGGACCGCGGGCATTGAGGCTCCGGGGGCGCCGTCGAGCGGCATAGCCCACATCGGGTACCAACGTGCCTGGTCCGGCTCGACGGGGATCTCGCGGCCGGCAGCCGCGGCAAGCTGGAGCTCGCGGGCGTTGTCCCGCACGCCGTCGCCCGAGCCGGGGACGAACGGGTAGAACGCAGCACGCTTGAAGCTGTAGAGCAGGAAGGCCGGCCGCCCGGCCGCGTCGCGGAAGCCGAATGCCGCGGCGAGCACCGCGTCGCCGAAGCCCGCGTCGCGCAGTTCAATGCTCACCTGGTAGGCATTGGCGACGAGGTCGGCGAGATCTGGGTCGGCGATCACGACCCATGCATACCCGTAGGGGTCAGCTTGCCTCGTGACGGTCGCGCCCGTCTCGCGGCCCGCCAACTCGAGAAGCCGAGACAGGTCGGCGTCGGCGTCGCGGTACGCCTGCGAGTCGAGGGGCCGGATCACGATCGCGGCCTGCCCGCTCGCCTGCAGTCCGAGTTCGGCGTTTAGGGTGACCGCAGCCGAAGAGAGCGCAATCAGCTGCTCGTCGCGCGACCGGGCGGGGCGCGTGCGGCCAAGGAGGGCATCGAGAAGGCTCATCGCGAGAGCTCCGCAGCCTCGAGGCGCCGGAGCTGCTCGAGGCGGGTCTCCAGCGACGGGTGCGTGGCCAGCAGGCCCACGAGCGACTGACGGCTGAACGCAGGCACGATAAGGAGCGCGGAGCCGGGCTCGACGGTACGCAGGTCGGCGTCCGGGATCCGCCCCATTGAGCCGCTGATCTTGACCAGCGCGGAAGCCAACTGGGACGGTGCGCCCGTCACGGCGGCCGAGCCGCGGTCGGCGGCCAACTCGCGGTAGCGCGACAGCGCGCGGATCAGAACGAAGCTGATAAGCCATACGCCGAGCGAGACGAGGTAGACGACCACCACGCTCGGCCGACCCTCGCCCTCGCGGTCCTCGCCGCGCCCGAGCCCGAGCCAGAACCCCATCTGGACGATGAACGAGGCGACGGTCGCGAAGACCGCGGCCATGGTCAGAACCGCCGCATCGCGGTGGAGGACATGGCTGAACTCGTGGGCGAGGACCGCGTCGAGCTCGGGGCCGTCGAGCCGGCGCAGGATGCCTGTGGTGACAGCCACAACTGAGTGGGCGGGGTCGCGGCCCGTCGCGAGCGCATTGGGGACGTCTGAGTCGATGATCGCAACGCGGGGGATCGGGAGGTCGAACTGCACGGCGAGCCGGCTTACCCGGTCGACGAGGTCGGGCGCCTCGGCGCGCGACACCACGCGCGCGCCCATTGCGGCGAGCACGAGGCGGTCCGAGTAGAAGTACTGCGCCAGGGCGAGCCCGGCGACCACCATGCCGATCAGCACGAAGCTCCCGCCTGCCGCCCAGAGGACGGCCACGAGGAGCGCATACACGGCTGCGAGGAGGAGCACGGTGACGGCCATCCTCGCAGTGAGGCCGGCGTCGCCGGGGAGCACGCCGTAAGCGAGACGCTGTCGCCGGTCAGACATGGAGCGGAGGGATTGCAGGAAGGGAGCGCATGGTGGGCATCCTTGGAGCCCACCCTGAAGCCAGCGTGAGCAACACCTGAGACTGACGGACGTCGGCTGAACGGGGCGAGCGGCAATCGCTTCCACCCGTCTCCCTGTAGCCGCCCAGATTGCCACGGTGGTCCGACGCGAGAGATACAAGCACCACACCCTCCGGCCCGGGTGAGTTCTCAGCCGCGACTCACCGGATCCTCGACTGCCCCTAACAAGTCGTCCTCATGTTGAACGGCAACTCGACGGTGACAGGAGGTTCCGAATGGCCCACGACCACGACCGCACACCTGGCACGCCACTCGAAACGAGCGCCGCCCCCGGAAGGGCCAACGGAGCTCACACGGGGAGCGACCACTCCATCTGGTGGATGGTCGCCTGCTGCGCGCCGATGGTTGTGCTCGTTCTGTTACTCCTTTTCGGGTTCCTGGGAACTCGGTGAGGCGACCCCGGAAGGGGTGAGCCTCCTCCACGTGCATCCCTGGGCGAACACCGGTGACCGGCGGCAGACGGACCACAAGCTCAAGCGTTCAACCGGTGGCGAAGAGGCGATAGACAACGGCGGCAAGAGTCGCGAAGCCGGCGAACAACAACAGATCACGCCGTCGGCCGGGAGCCTGGCCGCCGAATGAACGCGCAAGGGGAAGAACGAGAACAGCGACCGCAGCGTAGAAGAAGTGCATCCCATCGCGCGGCGATGATCCGGCCGCGAGCATCGTGATGCCGCTCACCGAGGCCAGCACGATGATCGCCACGACCGCGGCGTGGAGTCGCTCAGTCGCCAACCCCGCGAATCGTCGCGTGAGGAGCGGCGCGGCTGACCAAGCGAGGCCGACCGCGACCGCGACAGCGACGAGATACGCCAACAGGTAGTGGATGTTGTCCACGCACAGTTCCTCCTCGCGTCGACGGCTGTCCGAGGTGATCGTCGCTTGGGCTCACAGGTAATCTTCAGCGGGCTCCCATTCGGCTCTCACCTCGCACTCATTTCGCAAGCGCGAAACTGGCGGACCTCCGGGATCGATCCGGGTCGGCCGCTCCGCTGTGAACGGGAGAATGGACATGAGTTCAGGCACGGCTATTGAGGACGTGCACGACGGTCGCGCCAGCGGACGGCTCTGGCGGATCTGGGCGGCCGTCGACGAGCGACTCGGCCTGAGCGGCCTCGCGTATCCCGTGCCGAAACACGCGAATGGCATCCCGTACATCCTTGGCGGCATCTCGTTCTTTGGCTTCCTGGTGCTCGCCGCCACCGGCGTGTGGCTGGCGCAGTTCTATCACTCGACGCCGGAAGGGGCCCGCGAGAGCGTCGCGTACATCATGAACGTCGCCCCGCTCGGCGACGTCGCCCGGGGCATCCATTTCTGGACTGCCAACCTGGTCATGGCGACCATCCTGCTGCACATGGGCCGCGTGTTTGTGACGGGCTCCTACAAGCGCCCGCGCGAGGTGAACTGGCTGATCGGCCTCGGTCTCCTGTCGATCACCATTGGCCTGATCTTCACGGGTACCGTCCTGAAGTGGGATCAGGAAGGCTTCGAGGCCCTCGGTCACAACGTCGAGATCGGCGAGCTGATCGGAGCCTTCGGGTTCTGGTTCTCGCCAACGTTCACGACCAGCCTGCCGATCGTCGGACGGCTGTACATCGCCCACGTGGTCATCCTGCCCGCGCTCGGCACGTTCCTCCTCATCGCCCACTTCCTGCTCGTCAAGCGTCACGGGATCTCGTCGCGGCCCTCCGATTTCGATGCGGCGGTCGACGGAGGCCCGGCGGCCTCGAAGGGCGGCTCGACGTTCGCCGCACACCTGGTCAGGATGGTCGGCTTCGGGCTTGTCATCCTGGCGGTCGCCACGGTCCTGTCGCTCGTCATCCGGACACCACTCGGTGGGCCGCCCGACCCGAGCATCGAAGTTTCCAAGCCTTGGTGGATGTTCCTGCCCTTCTACCCGTTCGAGGACTGGTTCGGATTGCCGGCGCTCATCTGGGCGCCAGGTCTCCTGATCGCCGCTCTGGCCCTCGTGCCGTTCATTGATCGAAACCCGTATCGCTCGCCCAGCCGACGCCGCGCCCTCATCATCATCGGCGCGATCGTGGTCATCGTCCTGGTGGCCTTGGTTGGGTACGCCCTGGTCGAGCCCGTCAAGAGCCACGTCGGAGCGATGTGACGTGGTGCCCCTGCTGGTCCGTCTTGGCCTCCTCACGCTGGGCTTGGGGATTCTTGAGATCGGGCTGACCAACATGCTCGGCCAAGGGCTGGAGCCGGTCTCTGCGCTGGAGCTCCTCATCGGTTCGCTGCTCGTCGTGGCTGGCACTGCCGCGATGATTGGGCCGCTGCTTTCGGCCCAGCACTCCCCGACTGACGCTCCGATTACTGACGCTCCGATAGGTGGACCCGATCATGACTAGACGACTCGTCGGCTTTCCGGTGGCTGCGCTTTTGGCGCTGGCGTTGGCTCCGTCGGCCTGGGCCCACAACATCACGACCGTGACGATCACGCCGAACCCGGTCGCGGCCGGCGACAAGGTCACGCTGAGCGTGAGCGGCGTCGAGCCCAACTCGCAGCGCGCCATCGTGCTCATCGGGCAGGGCATCGTCGTCCAGTTCCCCACCGTCCAAACGGACGCGTCTGGGTCCTTCACGAGCGAGGTCACGATCCCGTCACGGCTCCCCGGAGGAACCTACCGGTTCGAGGCGATCGGTGACGAGACGCTCACCGGCGAGGTTGACGTGATGGCCGCGGCGGGCGGTATCGCCGCCCAGGCTGCGCCAGCGCAGGCGGTGCCCGACGCACGCACTCGGTCGACGATCGAAACGGTCCTGATCGTGATGGCCGCCGGCATCGCCCTGCTGGCTGGGCTCGCGCTGATCC
The DNA here is from genome assembly GCA_021802825.1 of Chloroflexota bacterium. Classification (GTDB taxonomy): domain Bacteria; phylum Chloroflexota; class Limnocylindria; order Limnocylindrales; family CSP1-4; genus CAIXZV01. The sequence continues at coordinate 45,100 of JAJZRG010000009.1, read as the reverse complement.
TCGGTCCCGAACGGTTCGGCGGCGCCGGCGAGGCCTGAGCCGAGGCCGAGGGCAGAGTGGCCCGATGAGTCTGTGCCCTCTGCCTCGTCCAGTGTCCCCCGGCCGAGACCGACATCGGGTCCGGCACCTGCGGCGGGTCCGAGGCACTTGTGGGCCGCAACGTCTCGGAGCGCTTGCGCGGGACGGAAGGCTGGTAGCGTCGGCCCTGACTCGATGCTGAGACTGCGCGGGGCGTGGCGAACCGCAGCCAGGGCCGCGCGGGCCGGTTCGACCCGGCCGAGGACCTCGTGGGACCGCGGCGCGACCCCGCCACGATCCAGCATGACGGGCGTAGGCGCCGCCGCCCGCTTCGCAAGCGCGCGGTATGCGAGGCAACCCAGTATCCCCTGGCGGACATCTCAGCCGCGACTCATTCGGATCTCAGCCGCCGTCTGGATCCTTCGGCTGCGCTTGTGTGGCGGCCGGGATCGGCCGCGGGCGCTCGAAAGGTGACCGTGTCCGACTTCGGTGGCGGGCTCTGGGTGATCGTCGTCCTGGACTCCGCGCTTCTCATCGGCTTTGCCGCAACGCTGTTTCGTCCCCAGACACGCCGCGACTGGCGGGTGATGGGCTCGTTCTCCGCGTTTGTCGTGGCGCTCTTTGCGGAGATGTATGGGTTCCCGTTGACCATCTACGTCCTCTCCGGACTGCTGGGTGCTGCCTTCCCGCAGCTCGCCGCCACGCACGCGGGAGGCCACCTGCTCAACGACCTGATCGGCTGGACCGGCGACCCGCACGTGAGCCCATTCCACCTCGTGAGCTACATCCTCATGGGCGCCGCGTTCTTCCTCCTCGCCCGATCCTGGCCGGTGCTCTGGCGTGCGCAACGTGCAGGAGAGCTGGCGGTGACGGGACCCTACGCCCATGTCCGCCACCCGCAGTACGTCGCCTTCCTCCTGCTGATGGTGGGGCTGCTCGTCCAGTGGCCCACGCTCGTCACGCTGGTGATGTTCCCGGTCCTCGCCGTCGCGTACCGTCGGCTGGCACGCACCGAGGAGCGCGAGATGCGCGCCCAGTTCGGGGCGAAGTACGACGCCTACGCTGCCACTACCCCGGGATTCGTCCCGCGGCGATCCAAGCGCAGCACCGCGTCGTGACTCCGCCGCTGGGATCGGAGCGGGGCGTGCCGTGGTGGGCCGGCGTCGCTGTGACACCAGATCGGCACTGGGCCGTCCCTTGCCCCGCAACCGAGCGCGCCGATACCGTTCGTCCATGACCTCGCCCGTCCGACCCATGGGGATGATGTGTATGCGCCGGCGGCCCCGCCGCGCTGAGGACGGGGCTCTGGGTGCCGCGACCGGCTGACGCCGGACGGGACCTCGGGCCGAGGTCCCGGGAACGCAGCCCACGCTGCGGCCCATCGCTCCTCAGGACGAACGCGACGGCCAGCCGCCGGAACCACGCCCCGGCCGGGACCTCCCACTCGTACGCCATTCACGACGCACCCCCTGGGAGATCATGTCATGACCGAGTTCGCCTTCGCCCCGCTCGTGTCCGCCACTCGCGAGGCCCTAGCGGCCGCCCCCCACGGCGCCGCCGTCCACACATTCCGCGTCGCTAGTCGGCAGACGTCCGGCCTCCGCAGCGACGCGCGCATCCGCTCGTTCGAGCTCGCGGTGGACGAGCCGCCGCTGCTCGGCGGCAGCGACACGGCGCCCAACCCCGTCGAGTACGCCCTGCTGGCCCTCGCCGCCTGCCAGGAGATCACGTACCGGCTTCACGCCGACCACCTGGGCATCCCGCTCGACGGGGTGGCGGTGTCGCTCGAGGGCGACGTCGACCTGCGCGGGTTCTTCGCCGTGGACAGCGCAGTACGCCCCGGCTTCCGCGAGATCCGCGGCTCTGTCCGCCTCGACAGCCCGGCACCGAGGTCCGAGCTCGAGCGGCTGAAAGCCCACGTGGATGCCCACTGCCCGGTGCTCGACCTGCTGCGCAGCGAGACCCCGGTGGCCATCGCCCTGGAGGCGGCCGTACCCGCCTGACGGGAAGGGGGAGTCTGGCAGCGGCCGCGCGTCGGCCGCAGCCAGACAACTAACGGCGCGGGGGCGACTCCGCGAACCCATGCCCTCCGGCACTCCTCTCAGCACACGTTCAGCCCGGGCTCATCCGCACGGGCCACCCTTCCCGCGAGCGGCAGCAAGCGCTGCCGCCTGCAGTTGGAGCCCCGCATGTCGTTGCGCGTCCCTGGAGTTGTCAGCGTGGCCGCGGTCGTCGCGGCGATTGTGGCGAGTGCGATCGGCGGCTACGCCCTGGCGGGGGCCAGGGCGGGCAGCGCCGGCGTCGCGACCGGCACCGATGCAGGCCTGGCCCTCGCCAGCCGCACGTCGCTCGAGCAGCTGCTCGCCACCAAGCCCATCACGCCGACTGGCAGGACGAAGACGTTCGACCTCGCGATCGGCGAGACCACCTGGGAGCTTGTGCCCGGCGTCACGACGCAGGCTGTCGCCGTAAACCGCACGGTGCCTGGCCCGACCATCCGCGTGACGGAGGGCGACGCGGTCGTGGTCAACGTGCGCAACCAACTCACGGAGCCGACTTCGATCCACTGGCACGGCGTCCACGTCCCCAACGACCAGGATGGCGTCTCCGGCGTGACGCAGGATCCGATCCCGGCGGGCGGCTCCTACACCTACCGCTTCACGGCATCGCACGCCGGCACCTTCATGTACCACGCTCACGGCCCGAAGAGCCGTGAGCAGATTGACCGCGGGCTCTATGCGCCCCTAATCATCGACCCAGCCGGGCCGGACCAGATCGCCGCAGATGTGGAGCAGGTGCTCGCGATCGGCAACTGGATGGTCGGCAGCGACATGGCGACGATGGGCGCCATGAGCATGGACTACAACTACTTCACCATGAACGGCAAGTCGTACCCGGCGACGACCCCGATCGCGGTGCGCCAGGGACAGCTGGTGCGGCTGCGGATCGTCAACCCCAGCCAGACCCTCCACCCGATGCACCTCCACGGGTTGGACATGGCCGTTGTGGCCAAGGACGGCGAGGCCCTACCGCAGCCCCAGCGACTCAACACGCTCGACGTCGCCCCAGGCGACACGTACGACGTGGTCATCCTCGCCTCGGCCCCCGGCACGTGGCTGTTCCACTGCCACGACCTCCACCACGTGACCAACAACGGCGTGGAGCCCGGCGGGCTGATCGTGCCCATCGTCGTGACGGCGTCCGACGGGCCTTCGCCATCGCCGTCCGCATCGGCGATCCCGGCTGCGTCGAGTGCCGCGCCCTCAGCGTCGCCCAGCCTTTCTTCGGATCCGACGGCGCCTGCGTCGACGACCCCCGAGCACACGGCGGTGCCGGGCATGACCGCCATGCCGGGGATGTAGGGCTGGCCTCGCTCGCTTCGCGAGCCGGCGCCACGCCCCCACCTGATCGGCCCGTCGGCTCGGGGGCGCGGCAATCACCGCGCGGGATGGGCGTTCGATCAGGGAGCGGGCGATCCCGGGCTGGCGCTGGCGGCGGACGACTGATTCGCGTCACTCGCGGCGAGCAGCGACTCGACCGTCGTGCGGCGCACGTCGTCGCCCGCCGCGACTTCCAGGAAGCGGGCGGCGTCGGCCCGCACGCGGGCGTCGGCCCGGCCGAACAGTTGCTGGTTGGCCACCATTCGCATGAACAGGGCGTCCGCACTCGCGCCGTTCGTGCCCAGAATGCCGTCGAGCAGCGTGACAGCGACGTCAGGGCGTCCCGATTCGATCAGGATCGCAGCCAAGCCGAGCTTCGGGGCGTCGGCCGCTGGGTCGACCGTCAGGGCAGCACGATAGCGCGAGGCCGCCTCGGGCAGGTCTCCGGCACCCAGAAGAGCGTCGCCGAGTTGGGTCAGAATCCTGGCGTCAGACGGATCGGCGGCAACCCACGCCTCTAGCTGCGCGATCGTCGGGGTCGTCGAGGGCGCGCCGCCACTCGCCGGCGCGCCTGCGGGCCGGAGGCCGAGCGCTGCTGGGATCGGCGCGAGGAGCGCCAACACCATCGCTCCGAACACCGCGCTCTCGGCCAGCCGTGGGCCGCCTTGCCGCGTTGCCAGATCGGCCGTACCAGAGTCGTGGTTGGCCTGTCGGGCATGGCGGGCATGGCGCACCAGGACGATCACTCCACCGACCACGACGACGGCTGGGAGAATCCAGACCACGATGTCCGGGCCGGTCGTCGGGGGGTCGAGGAGGATCCAAGTTCCGTATCTGTCGGCGAAGAAGCCCCTGATCTGCTCATCCGTGCGGCCGTCCCGGACCTGCTGCTCCACAACCTGTCGGATCTGTCTCGCAGCCTGGGCAGGGGAATCGGCAACCGACGTCGCCTGGCAGGTGGGGCAGCGGAGCGTCGACTCAATCGCCCGTGCTCGCGCCGAGAGATCTCGAGGCCGCGACGATGCCAGCAGCACGGCAGCAGCGATGACCAGCGCGCTGCCTGCCAGGGCAAGGAGGATCGCTGCTCTCATGCGAGAACGACTCATGGCCCGGCGATCGTGCGGAGCTTGGCGTCGATGTCGGCCTGCGAGAGCACCCCGACCTGGTGGGCCCGGATCATCCCCGTGCGGTCTATGAAGAAGGTCTCGGGGATGCCGGTGAGGCCATAGTCGATCGCGGCGGTCCCCTGCGGGTCGAGCAGGGTGGCGTAAGGCACGCCGAACTCGTCCACGAACCTCTGAGCGTTCTCTGCAGTGTCCTGATACAGGATGCCGACCACGGCCAAACCCTGGGGCGCCCTGCGCGCCAGCTGCACCAGCAACGGCGCCTCCTCGCGGCACGGAGGGCACCAGGAAGCCCAGAAGTTCACGATCACGGGGCGCCCTGCATAGTTCCCGAGGCCGAGGCGGCGGCCGTCGAGAGTCTGGAGATCGAAGGAGGCGGCCGGGCGATCGACGCCCGGACCCCGGTCCATTCCCGATGGCGGGGTGACCCGGAAGGTGACGGTCACTTCAACGAGGATCGCGACGGCAATGGCGCCGAGGATCCAGACAAGTCGGCGCCGGGTACGTGGCCGAGACGGCGGTGCCGGGTCCCACGCCTCGGGATCGGCCGGACCAGTCGAGGCCGCCTGCTCAGCCACCAGCGCGCACCGCGGCAGCCTCCGCCGCAATCACTGCCTCGGAACCGCGCCCCCTCTGGGCCAGCGTGAGCGCCGCGCCCAGGGCGAGCACGACCCCGCCTACCCAGAGCCAGCTGATGAATGGGTAGGTGGACACCCGCACGGTCACCGTCCCGGACGCCGGATCGGCGTCAAGGAGCGCCACGTACACGTCCCCCAAGACTCCCGGCCTGACGGCGGGCGTCGCGAAGGCCTGGTTCGATAGCGACGACACCGTCAGGCGCGGCCCCGGCTCGAAGGCGGTTCCGTCGAGGACCAGGCTGGCCTCCACGGTCATGCCCGTGCTCGACGATCCGGCGGCGGTCGAGAGAAACTCGACCCGGTGGCCCGCCACCGAAACGACCTGCCCGGGACGCAACTGCGCCTCGGCGTCTGCGCGGCCGGATGCAGCGAGAACGATCGCGAGCGCCATCACAGCGAGGCCTGCGTGCGCGACCAATCCGCCCTGCCGGCGGACCGAGAGCGGGCGCAGGCGGGAACGTCGCGCCACCGATAACAGCGTCGCGAACAGGGAGAAACTGGCGCCCGCCGTGCCGAGGACACCGGCCGCGCCGAGTCCCGCGGCCGCCGCGGCCACGGCCCCTACGACAGCGCCGAACAGCGGCGTGACAAGCCGCCAGGCGATTCGGTCGGTCCAGCGCCCCCAGGGCAGGAGCGGGCCAGCGGCCATCAGACCCAGGAGGACCGCCCCAATGGGCCCCACGATCCTCTCGAAATACGGAGCGCCAACACTGACCCGACTGCCGTCGACGGCCTCGACAACCAGGGGGAACACCGTTCCGGCCATCACCGTCGCGGCGACCGCCACCAGAAGGAGGTTGTTTGCCATGATCGCCGCACCGCGGATGCCGCCGATCGAGCCTGTCCGCCCAGCAGGGGTCCGCAGGGCCGCGAGGCCGACCGTGCCGATCAGCGACGCCGCCACGAGGCCTGCCAGCAGGGGCCCGATAGCGGACAGTGTGAACGCGTGCACCGACTGTAGGACGCCGCTCCGCGTGACCAGCGTCGCGAACAGCGTCAGCAGAAAAGACGCGCTCACGAGCGCCACGTTCCAGCCGAGGAGCGCGCCGGTGCGGCGGCCGACCATCGCCGAGTGGAGGAAGGCAGTCGCCGTGAGCCACGGCAGGAGGGCGACGTTCTCCACGGGGTCCCACGCCCAGTAGCCGCCCCACCCGAGGACCGCGTACGACCACCACGCCCCAGCGGTCAGACCGAGCGTGAGCGGTATCCACGCCACGACCGTAGAACGCGACGCATCCGCAATCCATCGGTCATCGAGCCGCCGGTGCCACAGGGCGTCGACGGTCAGGGCGAACGGCACTGCTAGCCCGACGAACCCCAAGTAGAGCAGCGGCGGGTGAATAACCATGAGCGGGTGCTGCGCCAGCAGAGGGTTCGGGCCCGGCCCGTCGGCCGGCACCGGGAACACCGGTCGCCACGGGTTGCCGGGGCCGAGCAGCAGGATGCCGAAGAACGCGAGCAGCGCGTGGAGGACGGCGAGGACCCCAGGCCTCCGGTCAGGAGGTCGGCTGGTCACCCAGCGCGCCGCGGCGACGGTGACCACTGCGAGGAGCGACGCCCAGAGGAGGATGGAGCCCTCGAGCGCCGCCCACAGCGACGACACCGTGAAGAGCGCAGGCGTGGACCGGCTGCCGACCTGCGCGACGTACGAAACGCTGAAGTCCCTCGCAAGGAGCGCGACGATCATGAGCACCGACGCTCCCGCAAACCCGACGGCGGAGGCTGCGGCGCACATGACGGCGATCCCGGACGGCCAGCGTCCTCGCAGCGCCTGGATCGCGGCGATAAGGCCGAGCACCGCGCTGCCGGTCCCGAGGAATGTGAAGGCGTACCCTCCCGCAGCGATCACGGTGTGCCACCGCCCAGCGAGGTCACGACCGCCGGCGGAACCGTCTGCCCAGGCTGGATCGCCTCATAGACTTCGGAGTGCTTCACGAGCACTTCGTCCGCGGCGAAGACGTCCCCTGGACCCATGCTGCCGGCCAGAACGACCCCGACCCCATCACGAAACAGCGCCGTCGGCAGCGCCGTGGACACGACGCCGATCGATGTAGTGCCATCCGTGATCCTGAACGAAAGGCGGTGCGTCGCGGCGTCGACGTGTACCGATCCTGGGACGACCAGGCCATACAGGCGAGTGGGCGCGCTGTCCCGGCTTGCAAGGAGCTCCGAAGGCGTTCTGTAGTAGACGACGGCGCTCGAGAGCCCGACGCCGACCAGCACGACAAGCGCCGCACCGACCAGCAACAACCCGAGCGCCGAGACCCGTCTGCTCACTTGGGGCTGGCGTCATGCACGGGTGCCGCGTCGTCGCTGGTGGACTCGGAGAACGCACGCATGGCTGCCCTCCGGATGCGCGCCGCGGCGAGCCGGCGCCGGAGCATGACGGCATAAGCTGCAACGCCCCCCACAACGACGAGATACCCGGCCAGGACGAACTGGAGGTCAGACATCGGCAACCGCTTCGCGAATTCGCTCGAGGCGCACACGCTCGCGCACGAGCCAGACAAACGCGAGACTGAACACGGCCACGCTGGCGATCAGCTGGGCTAGCAGCAGGTGGTCGATTGTGGGGTCGCCTGGCCGGAGGATGGTCGGTGGCTGGTGGAGGCTCCGCCACCACAACACCGAGAAGTGCACCACCGGCACGTTGACGAACGCCAGCACGCCGAACACCGCGGCCAGCCGGGCGCGTCGCCGGCGGTCCGCGATCGACTGCCGCAGCAGCAGGTATGCGGCGTACGCGAGCAGCATGATCGCCGTGGTGGTGAGCCTCGGGTCCCAATCCCACCACTTGCCCCAGGTGGCCTTGCCCCAGATCGAGCCCGACGCGATCGCGACTGCGGTGAACAGCACCCCAACCTCAGCGCAGGCCGCCGCCAGGTGATCGAGGCGGGCGGTGCGCCGCCACAAGTAGCCGACGCTCGCGAGGAAGACCACGAGGAACGCGAGGTAGCCCACCCATGCCGCCGGGACGTGCACGTACATCAGCCGCTGTACGTCGCCCTGGCTCGCGTCCGCGGGCACGAGCATCAGGCCCGTGACCAGCACAACAGCGACAGCCCCCGCGACCATCATGCCGGAGTGCGCACGAATCCAACCACCTCGGATCATGCCGGCTTCGCAGCCTCGCGGTAGGTGAGCAACCCAACACCCACGAACAGGAGCGCTTCCGCACCGCTGACGCCGGCCCACAGGACAAGCGGACCGCTGCCCGCGAGCACAGCGCTCGCCGCCTGCACGCCCGACAGCAGGGTCGGCACAAGAAGTGGCAGCAGCAGCGTCGGCGCGAGCACCGTGCGCTGTGGCGTCGTGCCAACGAGCGTCATCACAAGCGCTGCGACCGAGGCCGCCGAGAGACTCGACAAGAGGGCGACCGGCACCAGAACCACAGTCGCCGCGGTGAGCTCGACGTCCAGGAGCAGCGACGCCGAGACCCACAGCCCGAGCTCGAGGACGAAGAGGCTTGCTGTCAGGCTGATCACCCGCCCGATGAGGATTGCCCGCGGGTCCTCCAGAACGAGCCACAGGGCGACGAACGCGTCATCGGCCCGATCGACGGCGTCGAGCCGATCGGCGAGTGTGATCGTGGCGAAGGCGAGGACCACGCCGACGAGCGCCGGGGCAAGCGAGCGGAGGCGCTCGACGTCCGGTCCGATGGCGAGCGCCACCACCAACAGGGCCGTCGCCCCGAGCGCAATCGCGCTCGGGAGCGCATCTCGTGCGCGGATCTCGGTGACGATGTCCTTGCGCGCCAGCTCAAGAGCCTCCCGAAAGATGCTCATGCGCTGCACCGACCGGTGTGCGCGGCGCTGTCTACTGCCGACACGAGCCGGCCACCGGACAGCCGATGCAGCCGGACGCACACAGGGAGCAGCGTCGCCGCGTCATGGCCGGCAACGAGGAGCGATCCGCCTGACGCATGCCAAGAGCGCATGGCGTCGGCCATCGCTTCGGCATGGCGCGCGTCGACCGAACTGAACGGCTCGTCAGCGATCAGCAGATCGGGATCCGAGACGAGGGCCCGGGCCAGGCCTGCGCGCCGACGTGTCCCGGCGGATAGCGTAGAGACGCGGAGGTCCGCAACCTCGTGGAGGTCCAGGCGGGCGAGCACCTCATCTCGCCAGCCCGCCCTGGAGTGGGAGGCGAGGGCGACCAGCCGCAGGTTCTCGCGAAGGCTGAGATCCCCGTACAACCCTGTCCGGTGCCCGAGGAGGGCGATCCTCGGGCGGGCCAGCGCTGACTCGTCGGCCACCCTCCGCAGGCCAGCGTCGAGGTCGAGGACGCCGGCGACCACCCGGAGCAGCGTCGTCTTCCCGGAGCCGTTGCCCCCGACGATCCCTACGGCATCGCCGCGGAAGACCCAAAGGTCCACACGCCAGATGGCAACCGTAGGGCCGTACAACTTGGTCGCGCCCGACAAGCCGACGAGCGGCTGTCCAGGACACGATGGGTCTGGGGACGTGACCATTGGGACCTTGACTGGCGAATTACGACACCCCAGTAGTATATGGGCTCGATGGCGCGGCCGCGTCCCGGCGGAGGTCCGCCTCGACCGCGGGCAAGGGCAAGATGCCGTGCTATGGTCGCGCGATGCAGCAGGATGAGGAGCACCTCGGCCAGCCCGGCGTCGAGGCCATGCTCGGACCACTGGGAACTGCGGTCATGCGAGTCCTGTGGGCGCAGGGTCCGTCCACCGTCGCCGAGGTGGCCGGCGCCCTGAACCGTCAGCAGTCGCACCAGCTTGCCTACACCACGGTGATGACGATTCTGTCGCGCCTCCACGAACGGGGCTTGCTCAAGCGCAGCCGGACCGGGCGGGGCTTTCGATACTGGCCGGTCGCGGACGAGGCTTCGTCGGTTGACGCCCTTGCGGGGCGGGCAGTGGACGCCGTGCTCACGCGCTACGGTGCCGCAGCCCTGCGCCAGTTCGGCGAACGGCTGAGCACGCTCGATCCCGAGCTCCGCGCCGAACTCCTGCGTCTCGCGCAGGGCGAGGACTCGTGAGGCCTCGTCCGCACAATATCGTCGCCCTGCTGCCGGTTCTGGGCGCGGCGGTGTGGGCCATGTGCGCGTTCGTCCTCCCCGATGCTTCTGGCGCCCCCGTCCGGGCGCTCGAGGTTGGCGGCGGGCTGCTGCTTGGTGTCTGGGCTTTCGTAGCCACAGGGATTCTCCTGAGCGATGCTCGGGCTGGCCGGGCACTCGATAGACGCGCGATCTCAAGCGACCTTGGTGGCGTGCAGGTACGCGTCCTGCCTGCCGGGGGGAGCCACGCGTTCGTCCTTGGCGCGCTCCGGCCGCGCATCTACGTGGGCGATGCCCTCCTCACGCATCTCGACGGCGACGAGGTCTGGGCAGTCATACGCCATGAGGACCACCATCGGAGGACGCGGGCGCCCCTGCGGGCAGCCGCCCTGCAGGCTTGGGGCGTGCTCCTCGGGCCGGTTGGGCCCGGCCGCAACGCGGTGGCGGATCGGCTCGCGGCGCTGGAGATCGAGGCAGACCGCGCGGCCCTCGCCGCCGGGTCAAGCGCGTCGACGCTCGCGCGTGCCCTTCTCAAGGCGGATCGCCTCGGTGTCGGAGGGACCTCTTTCGCCAGCGTCGCGGATCAGCGGATCACGTGGCTGGTCGGCCGCGACCGGTCGGGGGCGGACGCCTGGCGCCCAGCCCTGCCCTATGAGTGGCTGCCCGCTGCCGCATTCCTTCTGTTCGTCGTCGCATGCCACGCGGGACCGCTGTTCTGAGGTTTCTGCCGGGCGAGCTCACACGGCCGGTCGTCGCCTAGAGGTGGCCTGAGTAGCCAGATGACGCGGGCTTGCCGCTCATCGTACGCTCAGGTGGCGTTCAGGCACGGTGCCTAACGTCGACTCCAGCCCGGGCGCGTGCCCGGGCGCCACCGGAGACAGCGATGCCTGAGAACGACCAGCCCGTGACCGACCCCGTCTGCGGGATGAAGATCCGCCCGTCGGAGGCGGTCACATCCATCGAGCACAACGGCACCACGTACTACTTCTGCAGCCAGGACTGCGCCGACAGCTTCCGCGAGTCGCCGGACGACTACGTCTAGGCCATGACGGATCTGGGCCCGCTCGCGGTCGCCTTCTCGGTGATGGTGGCCGCCCTGCTCGCCGTGCTCGCCTCGTGGCTGCGCACGGCGCGCAACGCTCGCGCGACGGCGCCGGAGCGGGTCCCGTTCACCGGCGGCCGCCCGCCCTCGGCCCACGCGTGGAGCCGTTACCACGCCCGCTACTACCCGATGGCGCTCCTCTTCCTCGCCTTCGACATGGAGATGGTCTTCATGTACCCGTGGGCCGTCGTGTTCGTCAGCGAGGGCATCGTGGCGATGGTCGAGATGGGCATGTTCATCGCCATCCTGCTCCTGGGCGTCCTCTACGCGTGGCGCGAGCGCGCCTTCGACTGGACATGACCTCGGTGTTCCATCGGATGGCGGCAGCGGCCGATGCCCCCGTCTTCGCGCTGGCGGGGGCAGGGATGCGCTGGGCGGTGCAGGACCTGCTCCTCGCCGACGGCATCACGCTCGTCGACTCGCCCCGGGCGGCGTCTATCCTCCTGGTCGCCGGTGAGCTCGGCCCGCGTCTGGGCGAGGCGGCGGCTCGGGTCCACGACGCGCTGCCCCACCCGAGGGCGACCGTCCTCTGGGCATCGGCGCCCGACGGTCTGGCCGGGGCCGGCGCGGAGCGGATCGGCCCCGACGCCGACCCAGTCGCCGCGACGCGCGCTGTCTTCCGCGACCTCGTTCTGGGCGGGAGGCCATCCGAGCCGGCCCTGCTGCCGGACGTGGACCCAGCCACCTGGCGCGGCGTCGGGCCGTACGGACAGGGCGGCAGCGGCATGACCGGGGGCACCCCGTACGGGCGGCCGATGGCGGAGCTGGGGCCCGACCGCGACGGCCTGCGGCTCGACGTGCTGCCGACCCGCCTCGGGCCATTCTTCGCGCCGCTCCCCGCTGGGCTCGAGCTTGACCTGCGGGTTTCCGGCGACGTCGTTGTTGAGGCGAGGGTCACGGGGTCCGAGGTGGGTACCTCAGAGGCCGCCGGGGGGTCGGCGTTCGTGCGAGCGCTGACGCAGCCGCAATCGATCGCGGACCTTGAGATGGCGCGCGCCCGGGCGCACCTCCGGTGGGCCGCCGAGGCACTCCGCCTTCAGGGCCTGCGAGCAATCTCCCTTCGTGCCCTCGAGCTCGCCCGGACGATCGCCCCCGGCGACTCGGCGGCGGTCGGCCGCTTTGCGACCGCGGTCCAGAGGACCGGCGTCTATCGCTGGTCCCTGCCGAACGTCGACGATCGCCGCCGCTCCCTGCTGGCGGACGCCCGGCTGGGCCCGGTGTCGCGCGCCTGCGGCGGTGTCGACGACGAGCGGCTCGCCGACCCCGCGTATATCGCGCTCGGCTTCGCGCCGATCACGGATGTGGGAGATGGCGTCGCCGCGGTCTGGCGAGCGCGATTCGGCGAAGCGTCGCAGAGCGTCGACCTAGCATCTCGCGCGGGCAGCGCTGTGACGACGGTCACAGGGACGACCGAGAGCCCCCGAGGGCGGATCGCCTTGGGCGACGCGCCGACGGCGCGCGCGCTCGAGTTCGTCCCGGCCCTCGTGGAGGGCCTCGAGTGGGGGGACGCGCTTGCGACGATCGCGGCGCTCGACCTCGACCTCGACGAGATGGCGGCGCTAGCCGGCGTGACAGCGGCGTGAGCCCGCTGCTCGAGGTGATCGCGGCCGCGGCCGCGGTGGCCGGTCTGCTCGCGGTTGGTGCACTCGCGCTCGCGATCGGCGACGGTGTCGCGGGGGCGGTAGTTGCCGGACGCCCGATCCGGGTACTCCCGCTCCTCACCGCGCCGGTCGCCCGGGCGATGCTCGCGGCGCGCACCGGCTCGACTACGACCGAGCGCCCGGATGGGGCTGGGCGGGCCGTGGCGCCCGCACTTCTCGCGGGCCTGGCCGCGCTCGCGATGGTGCTGCTGCCGCTCGGTCCAGGCGTCGCCCTGGCCGATCCGGACACCGGCTTCGTCGTGTACTCGGCGGCGGTGGCGTTCGTGATGATCGCGGTGTTCCTCCACGGCTGGTCGCCCAACTCGACCCTGCCGCTCCACGGGGCCTACCGGTTCGGGGCCGTGGCGCTGTCGTTCCAGATCCCATTCCTCCTCGCGATGCTCGCGACGGCCCTCCCGGCCCAGTCGCTGTCCATCGTCCGAATCGTCGAGGCGCAGGCCGGCCTGTGGAACGTGGTCCGCGAGCCGCTCGGCCTGCCGATCTACCTCGTGGTGGGGCTCGCGGTGGGGTTCTGGGGCCCGCTCAACCTCCCCGACGGTGATGACCTTGCCGGAGGCACCTCCGCGGAGGATGCGGGCTGGGCTCGATGGCTCTGGCAGGTCGCGCGGCTCTCGATGCTGGTGGCGGTCGCCGCCCTCGGCGCCGCAGCCTTCCTCGGCGGCTACTTTGGGCCGATCCTCCCCGGCCCGCTATGGGTCGCGCTCAAGACGGGGTTGCTGCTGGCCGTCATGGCCGGCGCCCAGCACCTGCTGGCCCGGGTGCGGATCGAGCGGTTCGTCGGCGTCGCGTGGGTGCTGCTGGTCCCCCTCGCCCTGCTCAACGTGTTCGTGTCGGGGGCGTTTCTCCTGTGACCGGAGCGCTGATCGACCTCAGCTTCGCCGCCTTCTCGCTCGTCGCGATCGTGGCGGGCGTCAGGGTGTTCCGGACGGACTCGATGGTCCGCGCCGCCTTCTACCTGCTGGCGTCCTTCGCGGCCACGGGCGGGATCATGGTGCTCCTCGGGGCAGAGTTCCTGGGCATGGTGCTCATCCTGATGATGGCCGGCGAGATGCTCGTGATGGCCATCGTGATGGTCATGTACATGATGAACCCGGCCGGGCTCAACCCGATGGTGATGGTCCACCAGCCGCGCACGGCCGTCGTCGCCGGGGTCATCGCCTTCCTCGCCATCGCCGGCGTCGGGCTTTCGGGCGAAGTGCCATCGCGACCCGCGCCCGATCCTGCCGCGGCCACCGCAGAGCTGGGGCGCGAGCTCCTCGGCAACTCGATGCTGGTGTTCCAGACGGCGGGCGTCACGCTCCTGGCCACGATGGTCGGGGCGATCGCGATTGCGGCGCCCCGCGGCCGGCACGGCGACGCCGCGGAGGGCTCCGAGGAGCCCGGGCTTCAGCCGGACGAAGAGGCGTCAGCGTGACCACTGAGGCCGTCCTCGTCGTCGGAGCCGCGCTGTTCGGCATCGGCGTCTTCGGGGCGCTGAGCCAGCAGTCCTTCGTGATGCTGATGATGGGCATCGAGCTGATGATCAACGGGTCCCTGCTCGTCCTCGTCGCCATGTGGGCGCGGGCTGCGGGCGGGAGCCCCGACGGGCAGATGCTGGCCATCGTGTTCATGACCGTGATGGCGGTCGAGATGTCCCTCGGCTTCGCCCTCATCACCGGTGTCTACCGGGTCAGGCGCGCGGACATCACCGAGAAGCTGCGGAAGCTGAAGGGATGACCGCGCTCGCCCAGCCGCTCGTCGCGCTGCTCCTCGCCGCGGTGCTGGCTCGCCTCGGCTCGCGTCCCCGCGCGCTCGGGCCGGTGGCCGTCGTCGGCCTGATCCTCGTCGCACTCCTCGGCGTCGCTTCGGCGCTGGCGGAGCCGACATTGCGCATCGCGTGGGGACCGGCCTTCGGGCTCACGCTCGCGGTCGCGGGTTTCGGGCGCGTGATGGTCGTGCTCGTGCCGGCCATCGCCGCGCCCGTGATCGCGTACGCCGCCGCATCCGGGGAAGACGAGCCGACGCGGCTGCTCTCGCTGCTCGTGGCGTTCGTCGCCGCGATGCTGCTCCTGGTGTCAGCCGGGGACTTCATCTCGCTGCTCATCGGCTGGGAGCTCGTCGGGGCCACGTCCTGGGCGCTGATCGGGCACGGCTGGCGCGACCGCACGAACGTGGACAGCGCCACGCAGGCGTTCCTCACCACGCGCCTCGGAGACCTCGGGCTGTATGTCGCGGCGGGCGCGACCTTCGCGGCGACCGGTGCGTTCGCATTCGACGGCGTGGCGGCCGCCGCGTCGCCGTGGAGGGAGATGATCGCGGCCGGCGTGCTCCTCGCCGCTGCCGCCAAGTCGGCGCAGGTCCCGTTCAGCCCGTGGCTGTTCGCCGCCATGGCGGGCCCGACGCCGGTGTCGGCCCTGCTCCACAGCGCGACGCTCGTGTCCGCCGGCGCGTACCTGCTCATCCGGCTCGCGCCGTCGCTCGTCGGCGTGCCCTGGTTCCTGCCGGCGATCCTGGCGATCGGCCTGACGACGGCGCTGGGCGGCGGGGTCGTCGCCGCGGTCCACCAGCACGGCAAGCGCGTCCTCGCCGCATCGACCTCGGCCCAGTACGGGCTCATGTTCATGGCGATCGGCGCCGGGTCGACGGCAGCGGCCGGCGCCCAGCTCGTCACCCACGCCGCGTTCAAGGCGCTGCTCTTCCTTCTCGCCGGGATCGCGATCCACGCCGCGGGGACGTCCGAGATCCGGCGGTGGCGCCTCGGCCGGGCACTGCCGGGCCCCGCGCTCGCTGCGGCCGTCGGCGCGCTCGCCCTCGCAGGCGTGCCCCCGCTCGGCGCCGCGTGGAGCAAGGAGGAGATCCTCTCGGTCGTCGCCGCAGCCGGTCCCCTACTCGAGGTGCTCGCCCTCGGCTCGGCCCTTCTCACCGCCGTCTATGCCGGCCGCTTCCTGCTCCTCGCCTATGGGCCTGGCCACCAGGGCGAGTTGGCGCGGCGGCCGGGGCGCGTCGAGCTTGCCGGTGTCGGCGCCCTCGCGGGGGCGAGCGTCGCCCTCGCCGCCCTCTGGGTGCCGCCCGCAAGGCCGATCGTGGAGGCCGCGACCGGAGGCGTCCTGATCGACGGCGCCCTGTGGGGCGTCGCGGCCGCGGTGATGATGCTCATCCTCGGGGCGGCGACCGTTGCTGCGCTCGAGCGCCGAGGCCTGCTCGCGGCATTCCGCGCGAGGCCGATGGTCGAGGACTGGCTCGGCCTGCCGGTGCTCGCGACCCGGCTCGTCGTTCGGCCGACGCTCGCCCTGTCTTGCGCCTTGGCGCGTGCCGACGATCGCGTCATCGACGCGGGCGTCCGGGCTGCCGTGCGGATCGCGCGGGCCGCCTCCGCGGTCACGGCCCTTCGCGTGGACGTGTCCGTCGACCGCCTCGTCATGGCGACCGCCGCGGGCGGCATGCTGGCGGGCCGCCTCTCCCGGCGCGCGGACGAGGCCGTTGTCGACGGCTCGGTCGAGGGCACGGGGCGCGCGGTCGGCATGGCCGGCCACCAGAGCCGTCGGCTCCAGACCGGCCTCACTCACCACTACTACGTCATCGGCGCCGTCGGCGTGGCTGCGATCGCGGCCATCCTCGCCGTGGCCCGCTAAACCGCCCAGGAGTCCAGCCCGTGCTCACCGCCGCCATCTTCATCCCGATCCTTGCCGCGGCCCTGCTCGCGCTGCTCCCGAGAAGCCGTGGTCTCGGCGCGAGTCCGCGTGCGCTCGCTGTTGCGGCGACCATCGTGGCGGTCGTCCCGCTGGTCCTGGTGGCGGCGGCCTGGCTCCGCTTCGATGGCGCGTCGGGCTTCCAGCAGGTGGAGACCGTTCCGTGGATCCCGACGCTCGGCATCTCGTACCGAGTCGGGGTGGACGGGCTCTCGCTGCCGCTCGCCGCGATGACCGCGCTCGTGTTCACAGTCGCTGTGGCCTACCCCGTCGACTTGCGGGGCCGGCCGGTCCCCTACTACGCGCTGATCCTGTTCCTCGAGGGCGCCTCTGTCGGGGTGTTCCTCGCGCTGGACCTGTTCCTGTTCTTCGTCTTCTGGGACGTCTCGCTGGTGGCGATGTACTTCCTGATCGGCGCGTGGGGCCACGGTGACGCCCAGCGGTCGGCCCTCAAGTTCTTCCTCTACACCTTCGCAGGCTCGCTGCCCCTGCTCCTCGCCATCCTCGGCGTCTATCTCGCCACGGACCCCCACACGTTCGACATGGCCGAGATCATCCGCCAGCAGCCGCTCGCCGGAGGCGGGGTCTACGCGGCACTGGTCTTCGCCGGGTTCTTCGCCGGGTTCGCCATCAAGACCCCGATCGTCCCGTTCCACACATGGCTGCCGCCCGCCCACGTGGACGCGCCAGGACCGGCTTCTGCCATCCTCGCGGGCGTCCTCCTCAAGATGGGCACCTACGGGTTCGTGCGCATCCTGATGAGCATGGTCCCGGGCGTCTGGGCGCAGCTGTCATTGCCGCTCGCCGTGCTGGCGGTCATCTCGATCGTGTACGGGGCGCTCGTCGCGCTCGCACAGACCAACCTCAAGCGGCTGATCGCCTACACCAGCGTCAACCACATGGGGTACGTGATCCTCGGGCTCGCGGTGGCCGGCGCCGCCGCCCCCGGCCAGGAGGCGGCCCGCGCGCTTGCCCTCACCGGGGCGACGGTCGAGATGGTCGCCCACGGCCTGATCACGGGGGGACTGTTCCTCGTCAGCGGATCGGTCCTCGCCCGCGGCGGCACGTACGACCTCGACTCGTACGGGGGGCTGCTCGGGCGGGCGAGGTCGCTGACCTGGATCACCGCCCTGCTCGCCTTCGCGAGCTTGGGCCTGCCCGGACTCGCGGGGTTCGTCGCGGAGGTGCAGATCTTCGTCGGGGCACTCGCGGTCTACCCGGCGCTCGCCGCCGTGGCCCTGCTGGGAATCGTGATCACCGCAGGGCTCTTCCTGCGGATGCTGGGCAGGTTGTTCCTGGGGGCGCTGCCCGAGCGCTGGCGCGAGTTCCCCGACCTCGGCCGGCGCGAGGCCGGGCTGCTGGGAGTCCTCGGCGCCTTCGTGCTCCTGATCGGCGTGGTGCCCGGGTGGCTGCTCGGCACCATCGACGCCTTCGCCGGGCCGTTCGTGGGCCGACGGTGATGCCGATCGGCACGATGGTGGGCTGGGCGGGCGACGTGCTCGCCGAGCTCGCCATGGTGGTCGGCGGCATCGTGGTGCTGCTCTATGCGCTGGCCGCCGGGCCCCGGCGCCAGGTCGGGGCTGCCTGGCTCGCGCTGGCCACGACGGGTGTGGCGCTCGCGCTCACCATCCCCGCGCTCGGCGAGCCCGGGCGCCTGACGTTCGCCGGGACCTACGCCCACGACGCCGCCGCCGCGGTCGCGCGGGTCATCGTCCTCCTCGCGACGGGTGTGACGGTGGCCTTCTCCGTCCCGTGGTTCCGGCGCGACCCGCGGCATGGCGAGTACTACACCCTGCTGCTGTACGGCGCGCTCGGCGCGATGCTGCTCGCGGGGGCAGCCGCGCTGACGGAGCTCGTCGTGGCCATGCTGATGTCCTCGGCCACGGGGTTCGTCCTCGCCGCCTATCACCGCAAGTCGTCGGCCGCGGCCGAGGCCGCGATCAAGTACTACCTGGTCGGGGCATTGGCCAACGCGGCGATGCTGATGGGCGTCGCCACCCTCTATGGCCTTGCCGGGGCCACCACCCTCGACCGCCTGGCCGCCGGCCTGCCGGACAGCGCTTCGCCGGCGGCATCCGTGGCCGTCGCCCTGGTGATGGCCGGTCTCATGTTCAAGCTCGGCGCCGTGCCGGTCCACGTCTGGGTGCCGGACGTCGCGCAAGGCGCGCCGGCCCCGATCGCAGGCTTCCTGACGGCGGTGCCGAAGGTCGGTGCGTTCGTGTTCCTCGCCCGCCTCGTCCTCGTGCTGCCGCCCTCGACGGTCGGTTGGGAGATGATGGTCGCTGTCGGTGCTGCTGCCACCATGACCCTGGGCAACCTGGCCTGCCTCTGGCAGGACGACGTCCGGCGGCTGCTCGGCTGGTCGGCCGTCTCGCAGACGGGCTACGGGCTGATGGCAGTGGCCGCCCTCGGCCGTAGCGACCTCGCCATGGCGGCGCTCCTCTACTTCCTCGCCGCCTATGTTCCGGCGAACCTAGCGGCCTTCGGCGTCGTCGTGACGCTGCGAGGGCGCACTGCCCTCGCCGACTACCCGGGGCTGGCGAACGAGCATCGGACCGCGGCCGCATCGCTGGCACTGAGCTTCCTGTCCTTCATCGGGGTCCCGCCACTGTCCGGGTTCGTGGCGAAGCTCCTGCTGTTCGTCGTGGCGATCCAGGCCGGGCTCGCCTGGCTCGCGGTGATCGCTGCCGCCAACACGGTCATATCCATCTTCTATTACGTGCGGGTGCTCGCGCCCGTGTACTTCGCGGCGGCAGCGGGACGGATGCGGACGCTCGGAGCTGCGGCGGCGTTCGCGACGGCGGCCTCGGCGGCGGTTCTCGTCGTGACCGGCGTGATTGCGCAGCCGCTCGTCGCTGCGTTCGCCGCGGCGACGCCAGGGCGCTGAGAACCCGTGACACCCGACTCGGGCCGCGACGCCGTCCGCGACGCCATTCGCCTGGCCGACCTGCACGCCGCCGCGCGCGGGGCGATGGATCCGGACCAACCGCAGGGGCCGAAGCCGCAGCCAGCGGTGGGTGGCGAAGGCTCATCCCCGGTGCGAGGTGGCGGCCCGGCGAGACCCGATGCAGCGGGCACGATCCTCGTGCCCGGCCAGGGGCGCCCATCCCGGCCGGCCTGACGACCAAGCCGCGCCCCGACCGACGAGGACCTCTGCGGCGAGCGGCGCCGGGCTCCGCGCTCGCGGACCGCCGCGGTCGGCATTGTCGGTACTGCTCGCAGCAGGTCTCAGCCGGGGCTCATCCCGCCCTCACCTCTGATCTCGAGACTGACCCTGTCGGCCGGAGCCAAGCGGGAACGCGAACTGGTTGCCCGGGCTCCGAGGAGCCGACAGGAGATAACGATGACTGACAAGGACACCCAAAGGGTCACCTTCCAGGGGGCGGCCCGTCCCCTGCTGGCCGGCCTGCTCGCCATTCAGGCGTTCCTCGGCTATGAGTGGTTCATGTCCGGGTTGTCCAAGCTGCTGAGCCCTGACTGGGTGAGCGGCCTCGGCGACAATCTCACGGACACGGCGAAAGGCCTGAGCGGCCCCTACGACTCTTTCCTCACCGGCCTGGTCATCCCGAACGCACAGCTGTTCGCGGTACTGGTGATGGTCGGCGAGCTCGTCATCGGCGCGCTCCTCGTCGCCGTCGCCGTGCTGTGGTGGGCACGCTGGGATCGCCTCGGCGCCAACCGCCAGTCGCTGCTGCTGGCGATCGTCATCGGCGCGGGCCTCCTCGCGATCTTCCTGAACGTCAACTTCCACCTCGCCAACAACGGCAGCCACCCCTGGCTGATTTCCGGCGACCCGTTCGACGAAGGCGTCGACCTCGACAGCGTCATGCCTGTGATCCAGCTCGGCATCTCTCTGGTCGCCCTGCGGTTCCTCCGCGAGGTCCGCGCGGCATCCCGCCGCGTCGGCGAGCTCGCGTCCGGGGGCGCCGCACCCAGCCGGTCCGTCCAGGGCGGCCCGATCGCCGGGGCGCACACCCACTGACGACGGCCACCCGGCCGAGGAGGCTCTTCCACCTGCACCCACGGCGCCAGGCTCGCGAGGACGAGCCGACTGGCGCCAGGGCGACCCCCCCAGGCGTACGCCGACGCCTGCGGGGGTCGCTTCGCTGATCCGGCGAGGGCGCGTCGGACGCCCCCGGCGAGATCAGCGACCGTCTCATTCCGCTCTCATGTCGTCCTAAGGTTCGGGCGGCACAGTGCCCATGCGCCGGCACCCGCCCGGCCGCAGGTCGCCAGTGGCGGCGGCAACGTACGATGGCCGCACCAGCGACGCGCCGCGCGGACCGGGGCCCAAGCGCACGAACCACAGGAGGCCGTCCCGACGCCATGGCCGAACCCACGCGCATCCTCGTCGTCGACGACGACCCGAAGATCAGGACCGTCGTCCGGCGGGGCCTCGCCTACGAGGGGTACCGGGTGGTGGAGGCTGCATCGGGCGAGGAGGGCCTCGACAAGGCCCGGGAGCATCTGCCCCAGCTGGTCATCCTCGACGTCATGATGCCGGGCATCGACGGTCTCGAGGTGACGCGGCGCCTCCGCGCCGGGGGCGACGAGGTCGCCATCCTCATGCTGACCGCCCGCGACGAGGTCAAGGACCGCGTCGAGGGCCTGGAGACCGGCGCCGACGACTACCTGGTCAAGCCGTTCAACTTCGAGGAGCTGCTCGCGCGGGTCCACGCGCTGCTCCGCCGCCGGTCGGCGCCGGCCGGCGAGCTCCTGCGCTTCGCCGACCTGGAGTTCGACGTGGACGCCCGGGAGGCCCGCCGCGGCGACCGCCGGATCGAGCTGACCACGACCGAGTACAACCTGCTGCTCCTGTTCATGCGCCACCCGCGCAAGGTGCTGACCCGCGATGTGATCATGGACCACGTCTGGTCGTATGACTTCGAGGGCGAGTCCAACGTGCTCGAGGTCTACATCCGCTACCTGCGCGGCAAGCTCGAGGCCGCCGGTGAGCCTAGGCTCCTGCACACGGTCCGGGGCGCTGGCTACGTGCTCAAGGACGGGTGACCCGCCTCCCGCCGCTCACGATCCGCGTCCGGCTCGCGCTGCTCTACACGGGCCTGCTGGCCGCCGCGCTGGCCGCCTTCGGGGGCGGCATGTACGTGGTCCTGAGCCGGGAGCTCGAGTCCTCCTTCGACGCCTCCCTCGTCGCGAACGCGGAGCACGCCGCCGGGGCGATCGCGCAGGACCTCAACGCTGCCGGGGGCCTGACGCCGTCGCCGAGGCTCGTCTCGCAGCTCGCGTCGACCGGGGGCCGGATCCTCGTGCTCGACCCCTCGGGCCGCGAGATCGCCGACTCGGCGCCCCCCGCGGAGCCGGCCCTGCCCGTGACCCCCGATGACATTGCTGCGGCTGACCACAACGGCCACTCCATCCACGAGCATCCGGTCCCCGGGGACGTGCTGCGGATCACCGTCCAGACGGTTCGCGGGCCCGACGGGAGCACCCTCGGATACGTCGTGTGGGCCGACAGCACGCGCCCGCTCCGCTCGCTCCTCGACACGGTCCGCCTGGCGCTCCTGCTCGGGGGCCTGGCCGTGACGGTGCTAGCCCTGATCGGGGGGCTCTTCCTGGCCCGCCGGGCCCTCGCGCCTGTCGCGGACGTGACCGACACGGCTCGCGCGATCGCCCTGTCCGGCGACTTCGGGGCGCGCGTCGAGGGCCCTGGGACGCCCGACGAGGTTGGCGAGCTCGCGGCGGCCTTCAACGAGATGCTGGCCGCCCTCGAATCGAGCCACCTGGCCCTCCAGCGGTTCCTCGGCGACGCCTCGCACCAGCTCCGCACCCCGCTCACGGTGATCCGCGCCAACCTCGACCTCGCGACGCGGCCCGACTTCGACGAGGCCGAGCGGTCGGCCATCCTCGACGACGCCCGCGACGAGGCCGAGCGGATGGGTCGCCTGATCGCCGACCTCCTCTCGTTGGCCCGGGCGGAGTCCGGGGCCCGCCTCAGCTTCCAGCCCGTCGAGCTCGACGCGCTGCTCGTGGACTCCGTCCGCCGGCATCGGCAGGCGGCGCCCCACGTCCGGATGTCGGTTGCCGCCGTGGAGCCCGTGGTCGTCGAGGGCGATGCCGACCGCCTGCGCGAGCTGTTCGGCATCGTGCTGGACAACGCGGCCCGGTACACCCCGCCGGGCGGCAGCGTGACGGCGCGCCTCACGATGCGCGACGGGGCGGCGGTGGTCACCGTCGACGACACCGGGATCGGCGTGGACGCGGAGGACGCTGACCATCTGTTCGAGCGCCTGTACCGCGGGCGCCGCGCTCGGCAGATCCGCCCGTCCGGGACGGGCCTCGGCCTCGCGATCGCGCGCTGGATCGCCGACGCCCACGGCGCGACGATCTCGCTGTCGCCGCGACCGGCCGGGGGCACCCGCGCGGAGATCGTCCTGCCCGCGCGAACGAGCTGAGCCGGACGCGCGGGCGAGTTGGCCCACAGCGCCGCCGAATGTCTCACGAGAGGCTCACCTGGCTCTCAGCCTGGCGGGCGACCATCGGGTCCATGGACGGTTCGCTTCAGTTGAGGATCCCGGTTTTCGGCCTCGGATGCGGCGGGGCCGGCGCGACGACGCTCGAGCGCGCGCTGGCAGCCGTACCCGGCGTCCGCAGCGTGTACGTGAACCCTGCCACCGAGACCGCGTATGTGCGGGGCGATGCGGGCGTCGTGGACGCGTGGACGCTGATGCGGGTGATCCACCGGGCCGGCTATCACGCCGGCCGACCGGTCGACGCTTGAGCGCAGCATTGGGAGCGAGCACATGCACGCACACGACCATCGCCAGGACCACCTCGCAACCGACCCCGTCTGCGGGATGAAGGTTGCGCGGGGAGGATCCGCATCCGTCGTTCACGGAGGAACCACGTACTGGTTCTGCGAGCCCGCCTGTGCGGCGACCTTCCGCCAGGACCCGGATCGCTGGGCCACGTCGGAACCGCTCACCCACGACCACGCCGACCACGACCGCGCCGGCCACGCCCACCATGGGTAGCAGCGCTTCGGCACGGCCGGGAGGCGTACCGAGGTGAGCTCCAAGCGGCGTCCGCAGCGGGGCTCACACGCAACGCCGGCGCGGTCCGTCGCGACTGCCAATTCCGCGCGGCCTCGCGTCGCGAGCCCGGAATTGGCTCCGGCGTCCCCGGCCCCTGACGCCGCGCCCACCAGCCCCAGCGCCGTGCCCATTGCCGCCGAGGCCGAGCCGCAGGCGCTCGTCGTGTCCCACAGGTTCGACCCCGGTCCCGGGGGCGCGCCGCCGTACACGGCCACGATCCGGCTCACAGGCCGCCGACGCGGCGTCGTCGGCGCGCCAACCCCCGAAGACGCGTTCTCCACCACCGAAACGGTGGTGGGAGTCGTGCCGGGCAGCGACCCGATGTCGACGACGACGTGGGTCTACGGCATCGCATCCGGCGAATGGGATGTCACCGCCGAGGTCATCGGCCCCGAGCGGGCGCGCGCCGCCAATCCGACTGCGCTGTCGGCGGTCGGATGGTCTTGGCGCCGCTGGGCGATGGTCGGGGTGGCTGGCCCCGCCAAGACGCGCTGGGCGCTCACGGCCCCGCTGGCTGCCGCGCCCGGGGTCATGACCGGCAGTTTCCTCGCCGCCGCAACCATCGCGCTGCTGGGGGCCGTCGCCGCGCAGCCGCTGTTCCTCACGCACCACGGCGTGTCCGTCGGCCCGGCCATCCTCGCCTCAGTGCTGGCGATGATCATCGGCGTCGCGGGCGCGAAGACCTGGTACATGGTCCTGAAGGGCCCGAGCCGCGCGACGCTGCGCGAGGGCTGGTCGGTCGACGGGTTCCTCGTGTCCGCCCCGGTCGTGGCCGTCGTCACGGGCCTGCTCCTCGGCGTCCCGACTGGCGGGTACCTCGACGCGATCGCGCCGACGATCTTCCTAGCGGTCGCCGTCGGGCGGGTTGGCTGCTTCCTTACCGGATGCTGTGCCGGCCGCATCACGACAGGCCCTGGCATCTGGTCATCCGATCGGCGGGTCGGCGCGCGGCGAATCCCCGCCCAACTCATCGAGTCGGCCGTCGGGGTGACGCTGTCCATCCTCACCTCGGCCCTCGTGCTGGGGCGGGTCGCCCAGGGCACCGGCCTGGTCTTCGTCGGCTCAGTGGTCCTCTACGCCGTCGTACGCCAGGGGCTGCTCAGGCTCCGCGCCGAGTCGCGACGGTTCTCGTGGCGGCGTGCGGATCGCGGGCCGGCCGCCGCGTGACCCGGTCCTGAGAACCTCGGTTCAGAGGCACCACTCGGTGTACGGCGTCGAGCTCGACGCCGGTGCCGGCTCGTGGCTTGCCTCGCCCGCGCAGCACGACGCCGTCAGCCCGTCGGGGGCGTGGTCGTGGTCGAGCACGAAGCGCGAGAAGCACCCCGCGCAGCGGAACCGCAGGGTTCGGCCGTGGAACAGCGCCGTGACGCCCGACCCGGCCTCCACAGGTGAGCCGCAGGTGGCACAGGCCGCCGCGGGCTGGTCGTCGGAGTCGATGACGGCGAGCTCGCTCAGTTGCATGGGAACCTCTCGATTGCGTCGCACGGGGCATCGCCCCGGGGTTCGAGGGTCGTCCCGCAGGCTTAGGCAGCCATGAGGCGGCGATGAGGAACCTCGATGCGAAGTCGCGCCAGGTCGCGACCCACCGGTCCGCCCGGCTGGCGGCAGTGGCCACGCCGATCGTGATCGCGGGCGCCAGCCTCGCGCTGCTGTTCAACCCGTGGTGGGTCTTCCCGGCCCAGCAGCGGGCGGGCGTGGCGGCCCTGACCGGCTACTCGGACGCCGACGTCGCCCGGATCACCGGGTCCCTGATCGGCGACGTGACGCTCGGGCCGCCCGACTTCGCCGTCACCGATCAAGGCAGGCCGGTCCTCGATGACGCCGAGCGCGGGCACATGCGCGACGTGTTCGGGGTGCTGCGGGCGTTCGATCTGATCGTCGCGCTCGCAGCCCTCGCCCTCGTCACGCTGGGTATCCGGTGCCGGGGCGAGGGCTCCTGGTGGCGAGCTGTCGGGCGGGCGGCGCTCGCGATGGCGGTCGTCGGCACGAGTGTCGGCATCCTCTTCGCTGCCTTCTTCGACGCGGCGTGGCTCGCCTTCCACGAGATCTTCTTCCCCGGGGGCAACTACCTGTTCGACTCGCGGTCGGAGCGCCTGACCCAGCTCTTCCCGACCGCGTTCTGGATGGACGCGGCCACGACGGTCTTCATCGTGGGCGTCTCGATGTCGCTCGCAGTGTGGACCGGCGCCCGGTACATCGCTTCGAGAATCGAGGGCCATCCCGACTGAGGGAGCGTCGAGGGCCGCAAGTCTCAGCATGGACTCATGCTGCGCTCAGCGTGCGCGCCGACGCTCACGACAGCCCTTCCCCCCCAGGGCGTCAGGTCCGCTGAGCAGTCGTCACGTTGGGCGGCCGGGGCCTGTAGACCCGGACGTGCCCGGCCTCCCCCCGGGCCGCCGTCCACGCGGCTCCTGCGATGGGCCGCCAAGCGGGCGGGATCCGCCTCGGTGTGGATCCCGCCCGCTGACTATTCCCCGCCCGCGACGCCCTTGGCGACCGGGCCGCCACTTCCTCATGGATCGCTCAGACCGCGCTCATCAGGGATTCAGCCCCGAGCGGTGAACTCCGGCATGGGCCAATGAGGGCCGGGCATCGCAACAGGAGACGGCAGATATGGCCAGCCCCGTAGCCGCAGGCAACGCGCCGGGGGTTCGTGCGGTCTCTCGCGGGCGATCCTCGCGGAGTGGAGCAGCGCTGATGCACCGCGCCGTAATTGTCGCGGGCGCGCTGGCCGCCCTCGTGATCCCCCTCGGCATCGTCACCGGGTACACCGGGAGCGGCCAGGCATCTGTCCAGGCCGAACCCGCGTCAATCAACGCCGGCGCAACCGTCGTCTTCGCCGGCACCGGTCTGCCGCCCGACAGCGACCGCGACCTCGTGCTCGCCGGGGACGGCATGGTGATCGACTTCGGGGTCGTCAAGACCGACGCCACCGGGACGTTCAGCAAAGGGCTCCACATCCCCGGCCATGTCCCGAACGGGACCTTTGAACTCCGCGCCGTCGGTGATGAGACGCTGACCGTCCCGCTGCAGATCGCAGGCACCGCCGCGGGGGATGGCGGGGCGACGAGCGCCGCCCAGGCCGCCGTCGGACGCTCGACTTCCGGGCTCGAGTCGGCCACCTTCCTCGGGACGATCCTCGCGCTGGCCGTCGCGGGCGGCCTCGTGGCGTGGAAGGCCGAGCGGCTCAACAGGACGATCCAGGCCTCCCGGACGCTCCGCGAGACATTGAGGTGAATGGCGTGCGCGGCGGGACGGGCCCCGGCCCCGGACATCCGTCGGCCGCCACAACAGGACAGGCGCGCTCGCTGCTGGTTCCCGGAGCGATCGCCTTCGTCCTGATCGCGACCGTCTATATGCCAACCCACCCCAGCGGGTCAGCGGGACAGGCCCTTCTCGGCGCGATCGCGGGCCTGTACGTGGTGGGAATGGCGGTCATCCTGCCCCGCGTTACGCGCGTCCTGATCCTCGGGGGCCGGCGCGTCGCCGCCGACGCGCCGTTCCTGCGGCCGGGCCTCCTGGCGTCGGGAGCCTCGCCCGCTCGGAGACTGGTTGCCGTCGCGTCCGGAGCCGTCGTATCCGGGGCGCTCGCGGCAGCGGCCGCGGCAGCGACCTCCGGCACCGACATCCGGAGCTACCAGCACGCGATTGGCTCGCTGGCGGTGCTCGCGAACCTCGGACTCCTGCTCGCCACCATGGTCCCAATGCCCGGACTCGCGGGATGGGAGGCTGTCGAGGCAATCACCGAGGCCAGGTGCTCGAACCGTGACCACCACGCGGCGCACGTGGCGCGGGCGGCGAAGGCGGTGGCCGTCGCCCTTGCCGTCCTGCTCGCCCTGGGCGCGGCTCTGATCGGCGACCCGATGCTCGCCGCACTGGGGATCCTGGCCGCTGCGACCGTCTGGGCACAGGCGGAGGCGGTCCGACGCATCGACATCGTCGAGCGGTTCTTCGCGAGCCACACGGCGTCACAGCTCGCCCACCCCGTGAATGCCGTGAGGCGCGCCGACGAGCAGATCGCAGACTTGACCGGGGAAGCCCGGGCAGCCGCGTCCCTCGTCGTCGATGGTGCCGGACTCTTCGTCGGCGCCATTGGCCCGCGCCAGATGCGGGCGGCGGCAGCTCGGCCGGCCGCGCGGTGCAGTGACGCGATGGTGCCGGTCAGAACGCTTCGCATCGCTCAGGCCGCTGACGGCGCCGCGGACATCGCCGGCGACCTCGAGATCGCCGGGATCGTGCTGGTCCGCGGCGACCCAAGGTACGGCGCGGTGGAGGCGGACGATGTGATCGCGCAGATGCGGGCGTGGGCGGACGCCGACGCCCTCGCGACGCGCCAGGCGCACGGCACGGCCGCATGAACGTCCCGGCCGCGCCTTCCCGCAAGCCCCGGCGCTACGAGGCGGCGTCGTCGGCGCTGGCGCACGCGAGCCGTGCCGCCGGCCAGGCCGCTGGCGTGGCCGAGATGGTCCGCACAGGCCAGCCGCTCAGCGCCATCGTCCAGCAGCTGCTCGCGGCACAGGGTTCGCTCGACGCCCTGCTCGTCCGCCTCGTCCAGCAGGAGGTCGACCGCCAGGTCCTGGCGGAGAACATCCACCCGGATGTGCGGCAGCTGCTGGGGCCGGTCCTCCGCAGGAGCCGAAGTCCCTCGCACCGGACCCGTGCGCCCCGCAACCCCACGACACCATCCCATTTCGCCCAGTCCGAGGAAGCCCCAAGATGACCAAGCCCAACCGCCCGACCGCCGACCGCCCCCGCCCGCCCATGAAGGCACGAAATCGCCAGGCTCCCAAGCACCGCGGCCTCCGCACGGTTGTCTTCGGTGCTGTCGCGCTCGTGATCTCGCTCGCCGCACTCGCCTTGGTGGCGACGCGCCTCGCGCCCCCCGCGCCCGCAGCGGCCGGCGTCGTCCAGATCCAGGCCAGCATGGGCGGGTTCCAGCCGGCCGCGATGAGCGTGAAGGCAGGCTCGGCAGTCTCGGTCGAGCTGACCTCGACGGACTCGTCCTTCCACAGCGACGGCGGCGGCTGGCACGAGATGGCGATCGACGAGCTCGGGATCGACTGGAAGGTCGGGCCCGAGAGCAGCAAGGAGTTCGAGTTCACCGCTCCGTCGACGCCGGGCACCTACACCTGGTTCTGCGGCATCTGCTGCGGCGGCCGGGCGAACCCGTCGATGCAGGGCAAGCTCACGGTGACGGCATGACGCGTGCCGCGGCAATCCCGCGGCGGGGCGCCGCAGTCGCGGGGGTTGGCGTCCTGCTGGCGGTGGCGGCGGCGGCGGTTGCGCTGGCCCAGCCGGCGACCTCGATGGCCGCCCATGACGGCCTGCCGGGCTTGACTGTCCCGGTCATCCTCGGCGCGGGATTCCTCGACGGCTTCAACCCCTGCGCCTTCGGCGTCCTGATCCTGTTCGCCACCTTCGCGCTCGGCCTGGCGGCACGCGAGTCCGTCGCGTCGGGCAACGGGCAGGCGACAGCGGCGGCGTCAAGGCGCGTGCTCGGCCTGGGGTCGCTGTTCGTGGCTGGCGTCCTGGTCACCTACTTCCTCCTCGGTCTGGGCATGCTCTCGGCCATCGTCACGGCGACCAACTTCGGGTCGAGCCACCTGCCGAGCCGCATCGCCGCCCTGATCGCCATCGGGATGGGCATCTGGATGCTGCGCGACGCCCTGCTGCCTGACGCCCGGCTGCAGCTCGCCGCGCCGGACGCCCTCCACAGCAGGATGCGCTCTTGGGTGCGCACGAGTTCCCCCCTCGCCCTGCTCGGTGGAGGCGTGCTCATCGGCCTGTGCACGGTCCCGTGCAGCGGCGCGGTGTACCTCGGCGTCGTGGCGCTCCTCGGGGCAGGCGGCAGCGTGGCGGCCGGGCTCGGCGGGCTGATCCTCTACAACGTCGCCTACATCACGCCGCTGGTCCTGCTCCTGGTGCTGGCCAGCCGCCCGGGGGTCATCCGCACGATCAACCGCTGGCACCTCGCGCACGCCGGCGGCACGAAGCTCATGCTGGCGGGTGTCGTCCTCGTCATGGGGTTTGCGATCCTCCTCACAGTCTGATCCGGAGGTCGTCGTGGACTTGGCGCTCATGGGTCGCGTCCTCGCCACGCGCGGCGGGTTGCGGCGGCGGGACCAGTGGGACCGGACGGAGCTGGACGCGCACCGCGAGCGGGCCCTGCGCGAGCTCCGCCGGTTCGCCGTCGCGCGGTCGCCGTTCTACCGCCGGCTCCACGCCGGGCTCGAGGAGGCGCCGCTCGAGGCGCTGCCCACGGTGACCAAGGCCGAGCTCGCGGCCAGCTTCGACGAGGTCGTCACCGACCGCGGGGTCCGGCTTGCCGACGTGGAGGCCCATCTGCGCTCCATGGCCGACGATGCCCGGTTCCGCGGCCGCTACCGCGTCGTGTCGACGTCGGGCACGACCGGGGTGCGGGGCGTCTTCCTCTCTGACGCCGCCGAGTGGGCGGCGGTGGTCGGCTCGTACAACCGCGCGCAGGAGTGGGCCGGCGTCGCGGCCTCGCCGACGCACCGGATGCGGCTCGCGGTCGTGAGCACGACGACGGCCTGGCACCAGTCGGCGCGCGTCGGTGCGAGCGTCGCGAACCCGCTCGTGCGCACGCTCCGGGTCAACGCCACCGACCCGGTCGCGGACATTGTGGCGCGGCTCAACGCCTTCCAGCCCCAGTCGCTGATCGGCTACGCCTCAATGCACCGCCTGCTCGCCGAGGAGCAGCTGGCGGGCCGGCTGCGCATCTCGCCGACCGCGGCGCTGTCCGCGTCCGAGGTGCTCACGGATGACACGCGCCGCATCGTCGCGCAGGCCTGGGGCCGGCAGCCGTTCAACGTGTACGCGGCCACCGAGCCCGCGGGCATCGCGTCCGAATGCGAGCAGCACGACGGCCTCCACCTGTTCGAGGACCTCGTGATCACCGAGGTCGTCGACGAGGCGAACCGCCCGGTCTCCGTCGGCACCTTCGGGGCCAAGATCCTGGTCACGGTGCTGTTCAGCCGAACCCAACCGCTGATCCGCTATGAGATGAGCGACAGCGTCCGGCTGGCGTCCCGCCGATGCCCGTGCGGCCGCCCCTATGCGCTGCTCGACGCGATCCAGGGCCGCCAGGAGGACATCCTTCAGCTGCCCGGGCGCAACGGGGGGCTGGTCGCCGTCCACCCGCTCGTCTTCCACGACGCCCTCGACCGCGTGCCCGCCGGTGAGTGGCAGGTCGTCCAGGAGGGTGACGTGCTGCGGCTGCTGGTGGCGGGACCGGGCGCGGGCTTCGACGGCGCGGCCGTGGTGACGGAGATCCGTTCGGCCATCGAGGCAGTCGGGGCAGTTGCGCCCCCCGTGACATTGAGCGAGGTCCCCGCGATCCCGCGCACGGCCGCCGGCAAGGCGCCGCTCGTCCGCGCGGATCCAGGCGTCACGCGCCCTGCGCCGCCGCCGTGATGAGGAGCACGAGCACCCCGAGCCCAGCCTGAACGCGGACGGTCCAGACGAGGCTTGCGCCCGGCGCTGACGGGGAATCCTCTCGCCCCGCCCGGACCAGGAAGCCGTCGAGCACCGAGCCGACGGCGAGCATCCCGACCACCACGAGGTGCTTGACCAGGAGCAGACCCGCCCAGGCGCCCCGCACCTGGCCCAGCCCCTGGTACTGCGGGTCCGATGTCTGGAGGCCGATGCCGGTGGCGAGGAAGACGCCGACCGACGCGAGCAGGAGCGGCAGCGCGCGTCGCTCGATGGCCGCCAGCAGCTGGCCGACCGGGAGGACGACAGCCCGGCGATCGCCGGCCGCGCGCGTGACGGCCGGGATCACGACGGCCGCGAGCAGCACGTAGTAGCCGACCAGCACGACCGTCGCTAGCAGGTGCCCCCAGAGCAGCCACGACGCCAGTGACATCGGGATCCCTCCACGGTTTGGACGCAGAGCTACCGGGCCTAACGATCAGAAGAGCAGGAGGGGGTTGACGAACCGGCCGCCCATCTCGATCCGCACGTCCAGGTGCGGCCCCGTCGAATTGCCGGTCGTGCCGACCTCGGCGATCTCCTGGCCGCCGCCGACGCGCTGGCCGACGGACACGAGCACCCTGCGGCTGTGGTTGTAGGTCGAGATCATGCCGTTCGGGTGGCGCAGGACGACGACGAAGCCGCCCCCGTTGTCCTTCCAGCCGGCCCAGATGACGACGCCGGCCGCGACCGCGCGGATGGGGGTGCCGGCCGGAGAGGCGATGTCGATGCCGGGATGGCGGCTCGAGAAGGTCGTGGTGACCTCGCCCCGGACAGCGAGCGGCCACTGGTGGCCCGACGCCCTCGGAACCACGACTGGCTTCGGGACCCGCTTGGGCGCGGGCTTGGGGGCTGCCTTGGGCCTGGCGGTTGCGGCCTTGGCGGTGCGGCCGCCCGGCACGAGGACCTTCGATCCGATCCTCACGCTGGCCGGATCCACCGCGGGGTTCCACCGGACCACGGTGGCGAGGGGCACGCCGTGCATGACCGCGATTGTCCACAGGCTGTCGCCCGGGCGTACGACGTGCGTGGGTCCCGGGGGCGGCGCGTCGGCTGGGGCCACGGGCGTTGGCGTCGCCGTCGGCTGCCCAAGCGCCGGCGCGGCGGACGGAATGGCAGTGGGGTCGGAGGTCGCGCCTGCTGAGCCGACCGTGGGGACGACGGGGACGGCGTCGACTGTCGGGACGGTCGGGATGCCCAGAACACCAAGGGCCAACGAGGGAGCCGCCGACGTCGGCGCATCCTGGCCCGACGGCGTTGCCTCCACGTCCATCCGTGGCGCCGCGACGACCTGTCGGAACGCCTCCGGGGGGAGCGCGCTACTCGATGACGGCGCCCGTCCGGCCACCGCGCTCAGCGACCAGATCGCCCCGACAGCCCCGAGGAGCGCGGCCGCGGCCAGTTGTCGTCGGCGCGCGCGGGCGCGCACGGGGTGTGCCTGTCGCATCTACGACCTCGCTGTGTTCGACGCCCACCGCCGGACACAGTCAACGGACGCTGCGGCTCGGGCGTGTCGATCCTCGTGCCGACTCCTGAGCGCAAGGTGAAACAGGGGTGAGAGTGCTGCCCTGGGCCTCGCGTTGACCGACTCTTGACCAACGCTTGCCCGTCCCTCCATGGCTTTTCCGCTTCGGTGGCCCAATGCTCGGGATCACAGCGGTCCACCGACCGGAGATACGGAGGCTCGGCATGACGGGCTGGCAAATGGGTACGGACGCCTGGGTTTGGATCGGCGCGTGGGCGCTGGTCATGACCCTCGTTGTCTGGCTGCTCGTCCGCGAGCCACGACACGCCCCGCACGTCGATCCCGCCGAGATCGTGCGCGATCGGTTCGCCCGCGGCGAGATCAGCGAGGAGGAGCTCCGGCGCGCTTTGGCCGCGCTGGACGACGACCCGCCCATTCCTCACGCATCGGCGCGCCACCGCGCCACGCACCATGCCCACCACGGCCAGGAGGCCCGCCATGACTGACCACGTCAACCAGCAGCCGGCCCCCCGCCGCGAACGGCGGGAGCAGGAGCGCGAAGCTCTGCACCAGGCGGTCGTCGAGCGCCGCGGCCAGCGGGTCGCCGAACGTCAGCACGCCGCCCGAATGGACATGCTGCGCAAGCTCGCCTTCGGCGGCATCGTGGTCGCGGTGCTGGCGGTTGGGACGTACTTGGCGTTCGGCGACTTCCTACGGCGGCCGTCGGACGCCGCAGCAAGCGGCATCATCGACGTCCAGAGCTCCATGGCCGGGTTCACGCCGTCGGAGATCGACGTGACCGCCGGCCAGACCGTCACCTTCAAGTGGTGGACCCAGGACGCGGCACCGCACCTCACGGGCGGCGTGCACACGATGGTCTCGCCCGACCTCGGGCTTCACGAGCAACTGCCGGCCGAGAGCACCAAGATGGTCACCTGGACCGTTCCGAACAAGCCGGGAACGTACGACGTGTGGTGCGAGAGCTGCTGCGGCGGCAAGGACGCCCCCCAGATGCACGGCAAGATCGTCGTCAAGCCGGCCTCCGCGTCGGTCGGAGCGGCAGTCGGATGACCGCCCAGCCCGCCGCGCCCCTCCCTTCGCACCGCCTCGTGGCGGGCTGGCCCCTGCCGGCGGTCGTCCTCGCCGCCATGCTCGCGGTCGTCGGCGTCACGGCGTCGGCCTACGTACTCGCGGTCCCCTTCGAGGCCGGCGCGTTCGGCGGCCTGACGATCCCGGCGGTCCTCGCCGCCGGGTTCCTCGACGGCTTCAACCCGTGCGCCTTCGCGCTCCTCGTCCTGTTCGCGACCTTCACGCTCACGCTCGTCAACGCGGTGACCGCGAGCGGCTCGCCGACGGCCGAGGCCCGGCGGCGCCTGCTCGGCGCGGGCTCGCTGTATGTGGGCGCGGTGTTCGTGACGTACTTCATCATCGGCCTCGGCCTGCTGACCTTCCTGGGCTGGATGGGCCGAGACCACCTCGTCGCCCGCGTCGCGTCGGTCATCGCCCTCGGCATGGCCCTCTGGATGCTCAAGGACGTGTTCCTGCCGGGCGTGGGCCCTTCGATGATGGCGCCGTCGGGCACGCACGGGAGGATGCGCAAGGCGATGGAGCGTGGCGGGCTCGCCGGGATGCTCATCGCGGGCGTCCTGGTCGGGATCTGCACCGTCCCGTGCTCCGGTGCGATGTACCTCCAGATCACCGCGGTGCTCCACGCATCGGGCGGCGGCGCCACCGGCTACGCCCTGCTCGCGCTCTACAACATCGCGTTCATCGTGCCGCTGGTCGCGATGCTCCTCGCTGTCAGCAACCGGCGGGTCCTGGGCCAGATCGGTCGGTGGAACCGCGCGAACTCGCCGTGGGTCAAGGCCGGCATCGCGCTCGCGATCATCGCCATGAGCTTCGGCCTGATGGTGTCGATGTGACCGCGCAGCCCGGCGGGCTCGAGGTCGTCCGCTTCCCGGTCCGCGGGATGACGTGCGGCTCCTGCGTCAACCGGATCGTGCGCGCGGTCGGCAAGGTGCCCGGGGTCGCGAAGGTGTCCGTGGACCTGCGGCACGAGACCGCGACCGTCCGCCGCGAGCCGTCGGTCGTCCCCGACGCGGCGCTCGCGGCGGCGGTCGCCGCAGCCGGCTACGAGGCGGACCTCGACGCGGCCGAGGTGCTCCCGCCGGGGTCGGACCGCGGCCTCGTCGACCGCCTCCTCGGCCGCCCCTGATGCCCCTCCTCCTCCCCATCGGGCTCGACCCCGTCGCCTTCTCCCTCGGCGGGGTCGAGATCCGCTGGTACGGCCTGTTCGTCGCCCTCGCCATCGCCGTCGCGGTCGCGATCGCGCTCGCGGGGGCCCGCCGGGCGCACCTCGCCACGGGCCTCGTCGAGGACGCCGCGATCTGGGTCGGCGCCTCGGCGCTCGCCGGCGGGCGCCTGCTCTACGTGCTCCAGAACGGCCTGCCCGACGTCGCGGCCCACCCGCTCCACGTGTTCGCGATCTGGCAGGGCGGCCTGTCGTTCTACGGCGGGCTCGTCACCGGCCTGGTCGGCCTCGCGGTCTGGGCACAGCGTCGGGGCGTCGGGCTCGGCCTGGCCGCCGACATCGCCGCGCCCGCGGCCGCGGCCGGGCAGGCAGTGGGCCACGTGGGCTGTCTCATCGGCGGCGACTCCTACGGGCTGCCCACGAGCGGGCCGTTCGCCGTCGTCTACCAGAGCCCGAACGCGATGGCGCCGCAGGGCGTCCCCCTCCAGCCGACGCAGCTGTACGAGGCGATCGGACTCGCCTTCCTCGCGTTGGCGCTCTGGGGATCGCGCGGCCGGCTCGAGCGCCTCGGCCCCGGGGCCACGGCGGCCGCGTACCTGCTTGGCAACGCGGCCATCCGGTTCGGGCTGTTCTTCCTCCGCGACGACGTCATCGTCCTCGCCGGCCTGAAGGTCGCGCAGGTCATCGCGATCGGGATCGCCGCGTTCGCCGTCGGTTGGCTGGCCGCCCTGGCGTTGCGTCGCCGGAGCCCGGTGTTGTCGACGCCCTGAACTCAGCCCCACCGCCGCGTCTTCAGCTGGCGCGATCTAGCGACTGCCCGCGTTTGAGTCCCGTCGGACCAGCAGGTAGGCGACCATGGCGACCAGCATCGCGGGGTGGTAGGCGGACTCCGATGCGAGCGGCGTCATGAGCCCTGCCGTGCCTGCGGCGACTAGCACGATTGCAGGCACCGCCATGACGGCAGACATCTCGATGACCCCTCGCCGATGGTGGCCCCGAAAGGCCATCCAGAGCGCCATCGGGAGGGTCATCTCGGCCGCCATGACCAGGGTTGCCGCAGCGGGCATCGTCGTGCCGAGGTCCGGGTAGCCGAGCGCTCGCGCGATGGCGGCGACGGGCGCCGACAGCACCATCATGCCGGCCATCATGACGACCACCATCTCCGCGAGATGGCGGGCTCGATCCGAGCCGGGAAGGGCAACCGCGGGAACCTCAGCGACAACCTCGGGCAAAGCGCCGATCTCTCCCGCGATGTCGTTGCTGCTCGCCGACACTCGTGGCCCCTTCCCGAGCCGCTAAGCGGCCGCGTCCATCCGGTCGGACACTTCTGTCGGCGCCATCCTGTCGTAGCCCTTCCAGCGGTAGATGAGGGTCGACACGCCCCAGCTGGCTATGAACACGGCGATGATCGCCACGCCGACGAAGCCGAAGTCGACGCCACTGACCAGGTCCCAGATCCCACCCGTGAGGTGGAACTCGGCCGCGACGATGCTCAGGATCTCGATGCCCCCGACGGCGAAGGCGATCAGGACGGACACGAGCGTGATGTTGAGGTTGTAGTAGAGCTTGCGGATCGGCTTGACGTACGCCCAGCCGTAGGCGCCGAGCATAAGGATCCCATCGGTCGCGTCGATCGTGCACATCCCGGCCGCGAACAGCGCGGGCAGGATCAGGATCAGCGCGATTGGCAGGTGGCCGGCGCCCGAGGTCGCGGCCAGCCCCAGCAGTGCGACCTCGCTCGCGGTGTCGAACCCGAGCCCGAAGAGCACGCCGAGCGGGTACATGTGCCAGCTCCTGCGGATGAGCCGCATGGCCGGGCGCAGGAGCCGGGCGAGGAGGCCGCGGTTGTTGAGGTAGTCCTCGAGGCTCTCCTCGTCGTAGGTCCCGCCCGACGAGACCTTCCGGAACATCCGGTAGATGTCGAGCAGAACGACGAGATTGATCGTGCCGATCGCGATCAGGAACGTGCCGGACACTGCCGTCCCGATGAGGCCGCCAACCTGCTGGGCGGCCGGGATCGCGCTGACGATCCCGGCGGAGATCGCGACGAGGACGGTGAGCGAGACCACGATCGTGGAGTGCCCAAGCGAGAAGAACAGGCCCACGCCGACCGGCCGCTGTCCGTCCTGCATGAGCTTGCGGGTGGAGTTGTCGATCGCCGCGATGTGATCGGCGTCGACCGCGTGCCTCAGGCCGAAGGTGTACGCGAGGAAGGCCGTGGGAAGCATGATCGGGTAGGCGGTCGATGCGCCGACGGCGAGCGCCCACGCGATCACGTTGAAGAGGGCGAGGAACACGTAGACGGCGACGACGCGGTTCCGCAGCCCGCTCGGAGACCGGCCGAGGCGGCGGAAGGTGCTCAGCATGCGGTGGGTCTCCCGGGGGACGCGCGGAGAAGGGGCCAGAGCCTACCACCACTCCGTCCCTATTGCATGTCGTGGCATCTGCGCCGTCGAATCCTCACCCGACCGCACTCCCGGCAGTCACGCGCGATGTACCATCGGGGGCTGACATGGCCCTGAATCCCTCCCTTCCTGACGCCGCTGCACGGGCAAGGGCCGAGCTGCGTGCTCGCGGGATGCGCTGGACGCCGCAGCGGCGCGCGCTGGTCGAGGTGCTGGCCAGCTCGAACGGCCACGTCACCGGCGTCGAGCTCGTCGACCGCTGCCGGGCCATCGACCCGGAGACGACCGCCTCGACCGTCTACCGGACCCTCGACGTGCTCGAGGAGATCGGGCTCGTTCGCCACTCCCATGGCCACGACGGACGAGAGGAGTTCCACGTCCTCCCGGCCACCGAGCACGGGCACCTGCGGTGCGAGGGCTGCGGCGCGACATGGGAGATCGAGGCCGAGGAGGCGCGACGGCTCACCCTGACCCTGTCCCAGGAGCGTCAGTTCTTGGTGAACCTCTCGCACCTCACGATCGTAGGTCGCTGCGCGGGCTGTGCTGCCGCCCCCTGAGGCACGGCTCGATTCGCCAGAGGGGGCGGGCCGGGCGAGCTGCCTTCGGCGATGCCGGGAGGGCCGTCCTGGTGGTTCCCCAACGAGCGTGACCAGCCCCTGCCGGCGGGGGCCTGCCCTACCCGAGCCGCTCGCGTAACTGGGGCACCATCGCAGCCTGGTCAAACATGGGCACGGGGCCGACGCGGCCACGGCTTGATCAAGTCTTGACGAAGCCTTGCCCGTTCCTCCATGGCCTTGGCGCGATCGCTCGGACACCCTTGCCCCATCGCCCGGCGAGCCGGGTACCGCACGAGGAGCCAGCGTCCTGATGACCCGCCGTCGAAACCGGTCGCGAGCCCAGGCACAGAGCGCCGTGCCTGCGCGCGCCGCCGCCCCCGAGACTCGCGGGCTTGCCGAGCACCGCCTCGACCAGATGCCGCGAGCCGTCGGGCCGGCTGCCGCCGAGGAGCCGCTCAGCGAAGCCGAGGAGCTTCACCGCCGCGCCGTGGAGCTTCGCGAGATCCGCATGGGCCTGCGTGCTAAGCCCGTCGCGCCGACATCGTCGGTGACGGCCGCGGGGACGATCTCGATGACCTTCCCGGTCATGGGCATGACGTGCCGCTCGTGCGAGGTCC
Source organism: Chloroflexota bacterium (assembly GCA_021802825.1). Classification (GTDB taxonomy): domain Bacteria; phylum Chloroflexota; class Limnocylindria; order Limnocylindrales; family CSP1-4; genus CAIXZV01. The sequence continues at coordinate 6,646 of JAJZRG010000009.1, read as the reverse complement.
GGATCGGCAAGTTCGTAGGGCGACTCCCCAACGTCGAGCGGGTGAGCGCCTCCGCGGTGAAGGGCCAGGTCACCGTCGAGTGCTCAGCGCCCGTGCTCGCCGCGTCGATCGAGCGGGCCATCAACAAGGCAGGTTACGAGGTCGGCCGCACGCCCTGGCTCGTGCGCGACCCGGTCATCTGGGGCACCGCGGGCGCCGGCGCCGTGATCCTGCTGGGGCTCGCCATCGCGGCGCAGCTCTCCGGGATCGGCGACCTCGCGGGCGCCGCGGGCGACATCAGCAAGGGCGGCATCGTCGTCGCCCTCCTGCTCGGCCTGGCGGCGGGCGTGTCCACGTGCATGGCGCTCGTCGGCGGCCTGGTGCTCGGGATGTCGGCCGCGTTTCAGGCGGGCCGCCCGGAGGGCACCGGCAAGGTCGCGCAGATGCGCCCGGCGCTCGTCCTCGTCGGCGGCCGCATCGCCGGCTACACGCTCTTCGGGGCCCTGCTCGGCGCGCTCGGCGCGTCGATCGCGATGCCGCCCCAGCTCACCGCGGTTCTCATGATGGGCGTCGGCCTCGTGATGCTCCTGCTCGGCACGCGGCTCACCGGCCTCTCGCCGCGCCTCGCCGGCTGGTCGCCGACCCTCCCGATGGGTCTCGGCCGGAAGCTCGGGCTCGCCGGCGATGGCGGCGCGCCGACCTCCTACTCCGACACGCGCGCAGCCACGCTCGGGGCCCTCACGTTCTTCCTTCCCTGCGGCTTCACCCAGGCCATCCAGATCTTCGCCCTCTCCACCGGATCGCCGCTGTACGCGGCGGCGCTGCTCGGCGCGTTCGCGATCGGTACAGCGCCCGGGCTCCTCGCCCTGGCCGGCCTCCCCCTCGTTGTCCCCTCGCGCGCCAAGCCCACCCTGCTGCGCTTCGTCGGCGTGATGGTGATCGGCTTCGCGATCCTCAACGGCAGCGCCGGGCTCCGCCTATCCGGCTTCAGCCTCCCGTCCCTCGTCGGAACGGCGGTCGCGGCGAACGTCGACCCGTCGATCGTCGGCGCCGACGGCGTCGAACGGTTCACCACGCGCCAGGACGTGGGCGGCTACAGCCCGTCCAACGTCACGATCTACGCCGGATACCCGGTCGAGTGGACGATCGTGTCCTCCAACACCAGCACCTGCGCCGCCTCCCTGTTCGCCCCCGGCGTCGACATCCGCGCACGCCTCCAGAAGGGACCGAACACCTTCAGGCTCCCCCCGCTCCCCGCTGGCGTCCTGCGCTACACGTGCGCGATGGGCATGTACTCGGCCCAGATCACCGTGGCCCCGAAGCCCGCGAGCGCCTCGCCCGCGACAGGCGGCAGCACCAAGGCCTCCCCGGTCGCGGCCGTCTCCTCCACGCCGGCCCCGTCGCCCACGCCGGCGTCGACCGATCCCCTCGACGAGGCGCTCAACGCGGGCGCGGTCGTGGCCACGCCCGAGCCTGCCTCCGCATCCCCGGCGACGCCGGAACCCCCCTCGGCGTCGCCCGCCCCTGCGAAGATCCAGGAGCTGCGGACGTACCAGGACGAGGGCGGCTACGGCCCGTCCGGCGCCAAGATCACGGCCGGCATCCCGACCAAGTGGCACGTCGACTCCCGCTTCCAGTACGGGTGCGCGGCCTACATCGTGGTGCCGAGCCTGAACATCGAGGTCACCCTCAAGCCCGGCGACAACGTGATCGACCTACCCGCCCTCAAGGCGGGGAAGCTCGAGTACACGTGCGCCATGGGCATGTACTACGGCTTGATCACCGTCCAGCCCGCCGGCCCATCCGGCTGACCCTTCCACCCCGACACCAAACGACAGCGCCCTCGGCACGCCCCGCAACGGAGCCAACCATGACCACCCCCGCCGCCACGCCGCTCGAGACCGTCAGCTTCCCCGTCGAGGGGATGACCTGCGCCTCGTGCGTCAACCGCATCACCCGCTTCCTCACCAAGGTCGAGGGCGTCGACGAGGCGAACGTCAACCTCGCGTCCGAGTCCGCCACGGTCCGGTTCGACCCCGGGCAGGTGTCCGTGGCGGACCTGGTCGCGGCCGTGGACGCCGCCGGGTACGTGGCGCGGGTCGAGCAGGCGGCATCCGCCGACCACGAGGCGGACCTCGCCGAGGCGGCCACGGCCAAGGCCGAGCGCGACGAGGCGGCCGCGAAACATGCGGCCGACCTGCGGCGCCGCCTGACGGTGGCCGCCGCCCTGACGATCCCGCTCATCGTGGGCCTCGCGCGGATGACGGTCCTGCCGGGCATCCCGGCCATCTTCACGAACCCGTGGTTCCAGCTCGCGCTCGCGACGCCGGTCCAGTTCTGGGCGGGCTCGCTCTTCTACGCCGGGGCCATCAAGGCGATCCGCCACAAGGCCACCGACATGAACACCCTGATCGCCGTGGGGACGTCGGCGGCCTACGCCTACAGCGTGGCGACCATCCTCGTCCCCGACTTCTTCCGGGCTGCCGGCCTGGGCATGGACGGCGGGGCCCTGCCGATGTACTTCGACACGTCGGCGGCGATCATCACGCTGATCCTGCTCGGCCGGTTCCTCGAGGCGCGGGCCCGGAGCCACACCTCCGACGCCATCCGCCGGCTGATCAACCTGGCGCCGCGGACGGCAAGGGTGATCCGTGACGGGATCGAGCTGGATGTCGCGGTGGGCGACGTCCGCGTGGGCGACCTCGTCCGCGTTCGACCCGGCGAGACCATCGCGGTCGATGGCGTGGTCACCGACGGAGCCTCGGGCGTCGACGAGTCGATGATCACGGGCGAGAGCCTGCCCGTCTCGAAGCACCCTGACGACCTCGTGGTCGGCGGCACGCTCAACACCACCGGCACGCTGACGTTCCGCGCCACTCGCATCGGCGCAGACACGGTCCTGGCCAAGATCATCCGGCTCGTGTCCGAGGCCCAGGGCTCACGCGCCCCGATCCAGCGCCTCGCCGACGTCGTGACCGGCTACTTCGTGCCGGCCGTGCTCGGCCTCGCCGCCCTGACCTTCGTGGTCTGGTTCGCCGCGGGCCCGCAGCCCGCGTTCAACATGGCGCTGCTCAACACGGTCGCCGTCCTGATCATCGCCTGCCCCTGCGCCCTGGGCCTCGCCACGCCGACCTCGATCATGGTGGGCACCGGCAAGGGTGCCGAGAACGGGATCCTTTTCCGGAACGCGGAGGCGCTCGAGCGGCTGGGCGCGGTCAAGGCGGTGGTCCTCGACAAGACCGGCACCCTCACCGAGGGCAAGCCGCGGGTCACCGACGTCGTCCGGGCCGAGGGCGCCCTAGCCGAGGACGAACTGCTGGCCCTGGTCGCCGCCGCCGAGCGCGGGTCGGAGCACCCCCTCGCCGACGCGATCGTCCGCGAGGCCGCGCAGACCCGGCAACTCGCCATCGCCGACGCAACGGACTTCCTCTCGGTCGCCGGCGGCGGCGTTTCGGCCATGGTCTCCGGACATGCCGTGCTGGTGGGCCGACCCGGCTTCCTCGAGTCACTCGGGATCGACGTGACTGGCCTGGTCGCCTCAGCCGAGGCCCTCGCCGCCGATGGCAAGACCCCGGTCTTCGCCGCCGTCGACGGCCGTGCCTCAGCGGTCATCGCGATCGCCGACACGCTGAAGGCGGGTTCCGTGGAGGCGGTCGCCGAGCTCCATCGGCTGGGGATCGCGGTCGCCATGCTGACCGGTGACAACCAGCGAACCGCCGAGGCGATCGCCCGCACGGCGGGGATCGATCGCGTCGTTGCCGACGTCCGCCCGGACGGCAAGGCCGCTGCCGTGAAGGCGCTCCAGACCGAGGGCAAGGTCGTCGCCATGGTCGGCGACGGTGTGAACGACGCCCCGGCGCTGGCCTCCGCAGACGTCGGCGTGGCGATGGGCACGGGCACCGACGTCGCGATGGAGTCCGCCGGCGTCACCCTGATGTCGGGCGACCTGCGCGGCCTCGTGACCGCCATCGCGCTGTCGCGCGCCACCATGCGCAACATCCGCCAGAACCTGTTCTGGGCCTTCGGCTACAACGTGATCCTCATCCCGATCGCGATGGGCGTGCTCTACCCGGTCAATGGGATGCTGCTCGACCCGATCTTCGCGGCGGCGGCGATGGCGGCGAGCTCGGTCACGGTCGTGTCGAACGCGCTCCGGCTGCGGCGCTTCCGCGTCCGGGCACCCGAGGCCGCTGCCGCCGTCCGGCGCGCCCCTGTCGTGACCGCGTCCTGACCCTCACCCCGAAACCAGCAAGGAGACCGACATGGCCGAGCACCGCACCGTCGCCCCCAACGAGGATCCCGTCTGCGGCATGACCGTCGACGTCGCCGACGCCGTGAAGAAGGGCCTCGCCCGCGAGTACGAGGGCCGCCAGTACATCTTCTGCGGCAAGGGCTGCTTCCTCGAGTTCGGCGACGACCCCGAGACGTTCCTCGCGGAGGGCTTCACCCCCTCGATGTAGCAGCGGCCCGCGGCGCCGCTCAGGCCGCCCGGCGAACCTCGAGCGCCCGCTTCCGGCCCTGGGGCTCGACGGTGATCGTCGCCCCGTGCCCCTCCCGCTCGAGCCGCCTGCGCAGCCGCTCGAGCTCCGGATAGCGGGCGTGGATGTAGTACCGGGGCACGAGCGGGAGGCCGAGGTACCGCCGCAGCCACTTCTTGGCGCCCATGGTCCGGCCGTACCGCGAGCGGCGGTCATGGTCGAAGACGACGAGCCGCCCACCCGGCCGGACGTGGTGGAGCATGACCTCGACGGCATCAGCCTGGGCGTCCGCAGGGAGCTGCTGCACGACGTCGTAGGCGAACACGAGGTCGTGCAGGGTGCGCCCGTGCATCGCGTAGGCGCCGTCGTCGAGGACGTCGCCCTGCCACACCGTGGCGGCGACGCCAGCGCGCGCGAGCCGGGATGCCGCAGCGCCGGCCATGTCGGCAGAGAGGTCGAAGCCGCCGATGGCGAGCGCGGTCGACGAGGCGGAGAGTCGCGACACCTCCTCCAGCCACACGCCCGTGCCGCACCCGGCCTCGAGGACGCTCCCGTCCGAGGCGGCATCGTGGAGGACGGGGCCGATGACGTCGCCCAAGAACGTCACCGCCCACGGTGACTGCGTGAAGCTCGCGTCGAAGGTGCCGTCCGCGACCAGCCCCGCGTAGGAGCCAGCGAGGACGGAGGCGTACTCCACGCGTCCGACCACGGCCACTGCCAGCGCCAAGAGTGCGACCGCGGCCAGCAAGAGGAGCGCTGGCCCGAGCGCCGCCAGGCGGGCGATCTGGGCGAGCGGCGCGAAGCCCGCTAGGTGGCCCGCCAGCAGGATGTGCTCGACGTTCTCCAGCAGGACGAACCCGGCGATCGCGGCCAAGAGCAGGCCCAACCACATGCGCAAGAGGAGGGCGGCATATGCCCGCCGACTCCTGACCGCCGCGGTCCGGGCGAAATGGACCCGCGACCGCGCCGCGGCGGCAGCGCAGACGAACAGCGCGACCGCCGTCAAGGCCGCCACGGTCCACCACGGCTCGTGACCCGACGCGGCCATTGCCGGCTCGTAGCCGGCGATCCCATAGCCGACGGTATAGGCGATCGCGTGGACGGCGGCGAGACCCACGCCCACGGCCGCGGCGAGCAGCCACAGCGGAACCGCGATGGGACGACTTCGGATCATGGTCGGCAGAGGATACGCGGTGGTGGCGCCGCCGTCACCACACCCCCGCTGTCGTCACTCACCGCTCGACGGTCGCCTCTCCGCGTCCCCCCTCAGGCAACGAAGCGCGGTCCTGCGGGCGCCTCCGATTCCCCGAGCAGTCCGCGCGCGAGGAGCCAGTCGTCGTCGTAGAACTTCGTGAGGTAGTTTCGCCCGGTGTCCGGGAGGATGACGACCATGACGGCATCACCACGACCCTGTTCGGTGAGCTCCCGGACCAGGAGCTGGGCGGCCGCGATTGCGGTCCCGGCCGACCCGCCGGCCAGGATCCCCTCCTCGCGGGCGAGCCTTCGCGCCGCGTGGAACGCATCGCGGTCCGGCACGCGGACCCAGCGGTCGACGATGGCCGGGTCGAAGGTTCCCGGGAAGAAGTCCTCGCCGACGCCCTCCGTGAGGTAGCTCCGCGCCGTGTCGCCGGAGAGCACGGACCCCTCGGGGTCGGCTCCGATCACTTCGATGGCCGGGTTGCGGCCCTTCAGGTAGCGGCCAGTGCCGCTGATGGTCCCGCCCGTTCCGGCGGCGGCGACCAGGTGCGTGATCCGCCCCGCGGTCTGCTCCCAGATCTCCGGACCCGTGGTCCGCTCGTGGGCCGCCGGGTTCTCTCGGTTCCAGTACTGGCCTGGGCTAAAGGCCCCGGGCGTCTCCTCCACGAGCCGCCGGGCGACGCTGTAGTAGCTGTTGGGCGACTCCGGGGGCACGTCGGTGGGGCACACGACGACCTCGGCGCCGTAGGCACGCAGCAGCGACCGCTTCTCCTCGGACTGCTTGTCGGCCATCACGAAGATGCATCGGTAGCCCTTGAGTGCCGCCGCGATCGCGAGGCCGTGCCCGGTGTTGCCCGAGGTGGGCTCGACGATGACGCCGCACGGTCGCAGCAGCCCGGCACGCTCGGCCGCCTCGATCATGGGCAGCCCGATCCGGTCCTTCACAGATCCGCCGGGGTTGAGCATCTCGAGCTTGGCGAGCAGGAGGGGCT
>JAJZRG010000047.1 GCA_021802825.1 Chloroflexota bacterium | reverse complement strand
GCGTGGACGCGGGCGATCGCCGGGGCCACGCCCCACGCCGCGCCCATGTCGCCCCAGGCGTCGGCGAGGCGCAGCCGGATCTCCTCGGCGATCGGGCTCGCGGGGCGTTCGGGAGCGGGAGCGACGCGGAGAGCGGTGGCAGCGGTCACGCGCGAATCCTACTCCGCGGGCCTCCCATAACGTGCGAGCCAGCGCTAGCCGATTTCGTGCCCTGGACAGGAGCGATGACTCCCAGCGAAACGCAGGACACTCAGCCGATGCCGCAGCGTCACTGCGGCGTTACTCTCGCTCCATGCGGACCCACCGACTCGACCCCGTCGCGCTCGACCATGCGTTCGCGGTTGCCGCGCGCCGCGCCGAATCGTGCGAGCTGCCGTTCGTCATCCTCGGTGTGGCGAACGCCGCGGGCACGATCCGGGTCGAGGCGGCCACGGCGCCCAGCGGCGACCGCCGCGTCGGCACGGACGCGGTGTGCCTCCTGGCGTCGATCACCAAGCCGATCGTGGCGACCGCCGCGCTGCGCCTCGTCGAGGAGGGGCGACTGGGGCTCAAGGCGCCGCTCGCGGACTGGCTGCCCGAACTCGCCACGGGCGACGGGCGGGAGCGGATGACGGCATGGCACGTGCTGTCCCACACGACCGGCCTCGAGGACGAGGACCTGGAGGCGCCACTGCGCGAGGGCATCAATCGCGACCAGTTGCTCGCGCGGACCCTGGCGGGCCCTCTCCTCGCGGCCCCGGGCAGCGTCTTCCGCTACGCGACCTTCACCTTCGAGCTGCTGGCGCTGGCCATGGAGCGCGCGACTGGCCAGCCCCTCCCCGAGCTGCTTCGCCAACTGGTCCTCGGCCCGCTGTGCATGACCGACACCGTCTTCGACCCGCGTCCCGAGCGCGCCGGCCGGATGGCGCCGGTCTCGCTGGGCGAGTGGGACGGCACGCGCCTCTCAGGCAGCGAGAACCCGCTCGTCGCGATCGGCCTGCGGGACCGCTACACCGCGCTGCGCCTTGCGGGCGGCGGGCTGTGGAGCACCGCCTCGGACCTGCTGCGGTTCGGGCGGGCGATGCTTGGCGGCGGCGAGCTCGAGGGAGCGCGGATCCTGTCGCCGGCCTTTGTGGACCTGGCGACGCGCGAGATCACGATCGACGGCCTGGGCCGCGCCTCCGACCGGCTCGAGGACGAGCACTACGCGCTGGGCTGGGGAACGCGGGGCGCCGGCCACCCGGCGTCGAGCCGAGCGTTCGGGCACGGCGGCGCCTCGGGCACCCGGCTGTGGATCGACCCCGAGCACGATCTGGTGGTGGTCTACCTGACTGCCTCGTGGGGGATGCCGTCAGCCGTGATCGACGAGGCCCTGTTCTCGGTTTACGCCGCCATCCGCTGACCTCGGCCAGTTCGCTGCCGAAACGCGGTTCGGGCTCTTGACATACACCCTCTCGATGCCTATCGTGTCCTCATCGTGCACATCTGAGTAGTATCCATGCTCATATGTGCACTATCGAAGCGGAGGATGTGTGGTCGCCAAGCGCGGCAGTCCCGGAGACGTGCGGCTGCTGGTGCGGATCTCGCAGCTCTACTACCGGATGCATCTCAGCCAGGCGCAGATCGGGGAACAGCTCGGGCTCAGCCGCTTCGCGGTGGGTCGGCTGCTGGAGCGCGCGCTGGAGGAGAACATCGTCCGGATCGAGGTGGTCCATCCGGCCGCGCGGCTCGTGGACCTCGAGGACCGGCTCGTCGGGCGCTTCGGGCTCGACGCGGCCCTCGTGGCGGACGTGCCTGCCGCGTCCGGTGACGCGGCAGACGACCTCGCTCGCGATGCGGTCGCGGAGCTCGCGGCGGACCTCCTCGCGCAACGGCGTCCCGGGGGCGTCATCGGCGTGTCCTGGGGCCGGACAATGCTGGCCGTCGCGCGGAAGCTGGCGCAGGGCTGGACCTCCGCGACCGAGATCGTGCAGCTGAACGGCGCGGCATCCCGATCGGACCAACCCACTCGCGTGGGCGAGATCCTCGAGCGGTTCGCCAGCACCTCCGGCGCCTCGTTCCGCGGCCTCGCGGCGCCCGCGATCGTGGGCAGCGCGGCGCTCCGGGACGCGCTCATGAGGGACCCCGCGATCCGCGAGACGATCGACCTCGCGCGCACCGCGACCACCGCCGTCTTCGGGCTCGGCATCCCGGCCCCGGACAGTCCGCACCTCGCGTCCGGCTTCGTTGACGAGGCGGAGCAGGCGCGCTTGCGGAGCATGGGCGCGGCCGGCGACGTCATCGGCCGCTTCCTCGGCGCCGATGGCCAGGTCGCGTGGCCCGAGCTGGACGCTCGGACCATCGGCCTGTCGCTCGCCGAGCTGGCCTCGAAACCGCTGCGCATGGGGATCGCTGCGGGCGCGGGGCGTGGGCCGATCGCGCTCGCGGCCATCCGGGCGCGCGTGCTGAACGTCATCGCCTGCGACGAGTCCACTGCCGAGTGGGTGCTCACCCATGGCTGAGTCGCGGACGCCCGATCCCGTGGTGATCCGCCAGCTGGTCGAGCGCGCGCTCGAGGCGGTCGAGGCCGGGGGTCAGGCGATCGCCGCGCCGAGCACGGCGAGTGCCGCGCCCACGCCCGCCGAGACGCCGGTGCCCGTCGCCCCTGCCGGTGACGCCAAGACCGTCGCGATCGGCGCGGACCACGGCGGCGTCGCCCTCAAGGCCGTGCTCGTGAAGCACCTCACCGAGAAGGGCTTCGGCGTGACCGACTGCGGGACGCTCCGGAGCGAGCCCGTGGACTACCCCGACTTCGCCCACGTCGTCGCCCGCCTCGTCTCGACCGGCGCCTGCGCGACCGGGATCGTCATCGACGGCGCGGGCATCGGCTCGGCGATGGCGGCCAACAAGGTCCCGGGCGTCCGGGCGGCCAACGCCCACGACACCTCGATGGCGCGCAACGCGCGCGAGCACAACTACGCCAACGTGCTGACCCTCGGCGCGCGGATGATCGGCGAGGGCCTGGCCCTCGAGGTCGTCGACACGTTCCTCGCCACCCCGTGGGGCGCGGAGCGGCACGGCAGGCGCGTTGCGAAGATCACCCAGATCGAGCAGCAGTACCGCAGCCCTTCCGCAGAGGACCCCAAGCGATGACCGCCCCGCCCGACGACCGCGCCCAGCTCATCGACGCGATCACGCGCCAGGTGATGGCCTCGCTCTCCGCGACCGACGGCTTCGCCTCCGGCCAGTGCGCCACCTGCTCGGGCGGCTGCGCGGCGCGCTGCGCGCCCAAGGTCGCCGAGGTCGTGGCCGGCGGCGCGACACGGGTCTCCTACTCGGGCGAGGCGGGCAATGTCCCCGCCGACCTGGCGCGCTACATCGACCACACGCTGCTCAAGCCCGACGCGACCGCCGCCGACATCGACAAGCTGTGCGCGGAGGCGGTCCAGTTCCACTTCGCGTCGGTGTGCATCAACCCGGCCTGGGTCGCGCGTGCCGCGGCGAACCTGCGGGGCACGGGTATCCCGGTGGCGAGCGTCATCGGCTTCCCGTTCGGCGCCACCACGGCCGAGATCAAGGCCCACGAGGCGCGCGTCGCCGTGCGCGCCGGAGCGCGCGAGATCGACATGGTGATCAATATCGGCGCGCTCAAGTCCGGCATGCACGACGTCGTCCGGGACGACATCGGGCGGGTCAGCGACGCGTGCCACGAGTCGGGCGCGCTCAACAAGGTGATCATCGAGACCGCGCTACTCACCGACCGCGAGAAGGTCATCGTCTGCCAGCTGGCCAAGCAGGCCAAGGCGGACTTCGTGAAGACCAGCACCGGGTACGCCTCGGGTGGCGCCACCGTGTTCGACGTCGCGCTGATGCGCGAGGCGGTCGGGCCGAAGATGGGCGTCAAGGCGTCGGGCGGGATCCGGACCAGGAATGACGTGGAAGAGATGATCGCCGCCGGCGCGACCCGCATCGGGGCCTCGGCGGGCGTCAAGATCGTGACCGGAGAGGGAGGTTCCAGTGGCCGGTATTGACCTGCGGGCCTACTGCTTCCTGGACAGCCTCCAGGCGCAGTACGCCGCGTTCCTCGGCACCGTCGCGCAGGGCTTCCTGCCGCTGCCGGGCGACGCCTCGCTGTACATCGAGGTGTCCCCGGGGATCGAGATCAACCGGCTCACCGACATCGCGCTCAAGAGCACGTCGGTGAAGCCCGGGATGCAGATCATCGAGCGCTACTTCGGCCTGCTCGAGATCCACTCGCCCTCGCAGGCCGAGGTGCGTGCGGCGGGCGCCGCCATCCTGGCGGAGCTGGGCGTGGAGGAGACCGCGCGCATCAAGCCGCGGATCCTGTCGAGCCAGATCATTCGGCGCATCGACGACCACCAGGCCCAGCTGATCAACCGCACGCGGCACGGCCAGATGATCATCGGCGGCCAGACGCTCTACGTCCTCGAGATGGAGCCCGCGGCCTACGCGCCGCTGGCCGCCAACGAGGCCGAGAAGGCGGCTCGGATCAACATCCTCGAGGTCCGGTCATTCGGCTCGATGGGCCGGGTGTACCTGGGCGGTGAGGAGGCGGACATCGACGTCGCCTGGCGGGCCGCCGTGGCCGCCATCGAGGCGATCGAGGGCCGCGACGCCAAGGCCTAGACGAGGCAGACCAGCACATCCACCCCGGCGGCCGCCCGGCCGTCCGGAGCACGCAGCGCACGGAGAGGGTCCGATGGCAGACGCACTGGGAATGATCGAGGCCCGCGGGTTCGCCGCGGTGGTCGAGGCGGCCGACGCGATGGTCAAGGCCGCCAAGGTGGAGCTCGTGGGGTACGAGAAGACCGGCGGCGGCTACGTGACCGCCGTCGTGCGCGGCGACGTGGCCGCGGTCAAGGCAGCGGTGGAGGCCGGCTCGCGCAGCGCCACCAAGGTCGGGGAGGTCGTGGCCACGCACGTGATCGCCCGCCCGCACGCCAACGTGGACACCGTCCTGCCGCTCGGGCGCGCGGATGAGGCCAAGGCCGAGCTCGGCGGCTGACGCGGGGCTGCCAGCAGGACCCCTCCGGGGGCGGCTCGGCCGGGCGACCGGCCGCGGACCGCTCCCGGGCCGGCGGGAGTGAACCATGCTTCTGGGACGGATCGCGGGGACCGTCGTCGCAAGCCGCAAGGAGCCCCTCATGGAGGGGTGGCGGCTGCTGGTCGTGCAGCAGCTGGGCGTCGACAACAAGCCCACGGGCGGTTATGTCGTGGGCGTGGACACGGTCGGCGCCGGGGTCGGCGAGATCGTGCTCTACGCGAGCGGCAGCTCGGCGCGCCAGACCGAGGTCACGCGGGACCGCCCGTGCGACGCGGTGATCATGGCCATCGTCGACACCTGGGAAGTCGGCGGCTCGGAGGTCTATCACAAGTAACGTGGTCGACGAACGCGAAGTCACCGACATCATCGAGCGGGTCCGTCGCCGGGTCGGCGAGCCCGGGCCGCAGCTCGCCCGCCGCATGGCGGTGCAGCAGGAGCTGGCCGCGCCGGTAGCGGCACAGGTGGGCGACGGCGTGTTCGCCACCCTCAACGAGGCCGTCACCGCGGCCCGGAACGCGTTCCGCGACCAACGGCTCGACCCCGACCGCCGCAAGGTCCTCATCGAGGCCGTCCGTCGCGCGGCGCTCGAGCAGGCGGAGCCGCTGGCGCGGCTGGCCGTCGAGGAGACGGGCCTCGGGCGCGTGGACGACAAGGTCGTCAAGAACCGGCTCGTGGCGGCGAAGACGGCGGGACCAGAAGACCTCGAGGTGCTCGCGGTCTCGGGCCGCAACGGGATGATGATCACCGAGTGGGCGCCGTTTGGCGTCGTCGGGTCGATCACGCCGGTCACCAACCCGGCCGCGACGATCATCAACAACACGATCTCGATCGTGTCGGCCGGCAACGCGGTCGTGTTCAACGCCCACCCGTCCGCCCGGCGGACCTCGAATGCGGCCGTCCGGCTGATCAACCGCGCGATCGTGGGCGCCGGGGGGCCCGCGAACTACGTCACCTCGGTCGCCGAGCCGACGATCGAGAGCGCCCGCGCGCTCATGGCGCACCCCGACGTGCGGGTGCTGCTGGTGACCGGGGGCCCGGGCGTGGTCCGCGAGGCCCTCAAGACCGACAAGCGCGCCATCACCGCGGGGCCGGGCAATCCGCCGGCGGTGGTCGATGAGACGGCTGACGTGGAGAAGGCGGGCGCCGACATCGTCCGGGGCGCCTCGTTCGACAACAACATCGTGTGCACCGACGAGAAGACCGCGATCGCAGTCGCCTCGGTCGCCGACCGGCTGGTGCGGTCGATGGCGGCCAACGGCGCCTATGTGGTCGCCGAGCACGAGCTGCGGCGCCTGGAGCGCGTGATCTTCAGCGAGCTCGGGGCTCCGGGGAAGCCCGGCCACATCAACACGGCCTGGGTGGGGCGCGACGCGGCGCGCATCCTCGCGGAGATCGGCGTCCGGCCGTCGGTCGAGCCGCGGCTGCTGGTGGCCGAGGTGCCGGTCGAGCACAGCCTGGTGTGGACCGAGCAGATGATGCCGGTGCTGCCGGTGGTCCGGGTCCCCGACGTCGCCGCGGCGATCGACCTGGCGGTCCGCTCTGAGCACGGCTTCCGCCACACCGCGTCCATCCACTCGACGAACGTGGACACGATCACCCGCATGGCGCGGGCGATGAACTGCTCGATCTTCGTGGCCAACGGGCCCAACTACAGCGGCCTTGGCGAGGGCGGCGAGGGCTTCGCCACGATGTCGATCGCGTCGCCCTCCGGCGACGGCATGACCCGGCCCAGAACCTTCTCGCGCGAGCGGCGGATCACCGTCGTGGGCGCGCTGCGGATCGTCTGACCGTGACCGAGTCGCTCCAGCCCTCGTTCCAGCCTGCGCTGGCCCTGATCGAGCTCGCGTCGATCGCGGTCGGCATCGAGGCGGGCGACGCGATGGTCAAGCGCGCGCCCGTGGAGGTGCTGCGCGCGGGCACGATCCACCCGGGCAAGTACCTGGTCCTCGTCACGGGGGAGGTCGCGGACGTCGAGGAGGCGCTGGCGGCCGGGCTCGCGGTTGGTGAGCCGTGCCTCGTGGACTCGGTGTTCCTGCCCCACGTGCACGGCCAGGTGGTGGCGGCGTTGCGCGGGGCGCGCCGGGCGGGAGTCGGCGAGGCGCTGGGCATCGTGGAGACGGCCACCGTCGCGGCGACGATCCAGGCAGCCGACGCCGGGGCGAAGGGCGCGAGCGTCGAGCTGCTGGAGCTGCGGCTGGGCGACGGTCTGGGCGGCAAGGGCTACCTGCTGTTCGACGGGACGGCGGCCGACGTGGAGGCCGCGGTCGCCATCGCGCTCGAGCGGGTCGAGGACGAGCTGGCGGGGACGGGCGCGGTGCCGGGCGGGCGGTCGCCGATTGGGCGCGTGATCGCGCAGCTCCACCCCGGGATGCGCGCGGAGCTCGAGGCGGCGCCGCGGTTCGCGGACCGTGTCGGGCGGGAGGCGTAGCGGTGCAGCTCGCGCGCGTGACCGGGACGGTCGTGGCCACGATCAAGGCGCCCAACATGGAGGGCGTGCGCCTGCTGATCGTGCAGCCGCTCACCCGCAAGCTGGAGCCTGTCGGCCAGCCCGTGGTCGCCGCGGATGCGCTCGAGACCGCCGGCCCCGGGCAGCTCGTCTACATCGTCGGCGCCCGCGAGGCCGCCGAGGCCATGCCAAATCGCTTCGTGCCCGTGGACCACGCGATCGTCGGGATCGTGGACGCGGTCGAGGTGCTGGGTCGGTGAAGCTCGCGAAGGTGGTGGGAACTGTGGTCTCGACGGTCGCCTCGCCGATCTTCGAGGGCCGGACGCTGCTCCTGGTGGACCTGCTCGAGCCGGACGGCCGGGAGGCGGGCGGCTACCTGATCGCGGTCGACACGGTGGGCGCCGGCGCCGGCGAGACCGTGCTGGTGCTCGACGAGGGCACCAGCGCGCGGCAGATCATCGGGGCGCCGCACGGGCCGCTGCGGACGGTGATCGTGGGGATCGTCGACGCCGTGGAGGGCCCCGCGGCGGGTTGAGGGCAGCGCGGCCGACGCAGCGCTGAGGGGCGTGAAGCCTGCCGCGCGAACGGCTACAGTCGCGGTCATGACCGATGCAATCCACGCCGCTGCCGCTCAGGGATTTGCCGCCGGCGTTGACGCCTACGAGCGGACCCGCCCCACGTACCCCTCGGACGCGGTGCAGGCCATCGTCGAGACGTTGGGGCTCGCGCCCGACCGCACCCTGCTCGAGCTCGGCGCGGGCACCGGCAAGCTGACGCGTCTCGTCGTCCCGGCGGGAGCGCGGATCCTTGCGCTGGAGCCCGTCGAGGCGATGCGCGCCAAGCTGCTCGACGTGGTCCCCGGGGTCGAGCTCGTGGGCGGCACGGCGGAGGCGATCGCGCTGCCGGACGCGTCGGTGGACGCCGTTGTCGTCGCCCAGGCCTTCCACTGGTTCGATGCCGTGCGCGCCCTCTCCGAGATCCATCGCGTGCTGCGGTCGGCCGGCCGCGTGGTCCTCGTCTTCAACAGGCGCGACGAGTCGGTCCCGTGGGTCCGCGGGATGGGCGAGGCGATCCGGCGCATCTCCGCCGGCGAGCCGCAGGTCTGGGACAGCGCATGGCGCGACGCCCTCGCGCGGTGCGCGCTGTTCGGCCCGTGGCAGAGCCTCCTGTTCCGACACGTCCAGCGGCTCACGCCCGAAGGCGTCCTCGACCGCGCGGCGTCGGTCAGCTTCGTCGCCGCCGCGTCACCCGAGGTGCGTGCGTCCGTGCTCCGCGAGGTGCGGTCGCATCTCGCCTCCGACCCGCTGACGGCGGGGGCGGCCGAGATCGAGCTTCCGTACGACACGGAGGTCCTGTGGGCGGAGCGCACGTCCATCGACCCGGGCGGGGCTGGCATCGTCGCGTCCGTCAATGCGAACTCGGGCGGGGTGCCCAAGGCGCCGGTCGATTCGGCCCCCGTCGGTCCCCTCGGCCTCGCCGGCGACGCCCACACGGAGCCCGTGCCCGTCCACGGCGGCCCGGAGCAGGCCGTGTGCCTTTACGCGCAGGAGGCCATCGAGCGGGTGCGCGCGGATGGGCACCAGGCGTTCCCGGGCGCGTTCGGCGAGAACCTGACGCTGGTGGGGATCGACTGGGCGGCGCTGGTCGCGGGCGACCGGCTCGTCGTCGGCGAGGGCGAGGACACGCTCGAGCTGGAGCTGACGAAGCCGACGACGCCCTGCCAGACCATCGCCCACTGGTTCCTCGAGAGGCGGATCGCGCGGATCAGCGCCAAGGTGAACCCAGCGGACACCCGCTGGTACGCGCGGGTCCTGCGCGGGGGCGAGGTTCGGCCGGGGATGACGGTGCGACTGGAGCATGCCGGCGCCGCGCGATCCGGCGGCGCTCCCGCCGCCGGCGCCGCGCGATCCGGCGGCGCTCCCGCCGCGTAGGCATCGGCTCGCCGGGTCGTCGAGCCTCGAGACCGGCAACTCAGCAATGTGTCGGATCGGGACGCCACCAGCCTGGCCGGGGCGCGAGATGCGGACTTGACGTCTGATCCACGCACGCAGACCCGGCTCTTGACCCACGGTGAGTCGCGGGCGGCGCTCACGGCCGCGCGGCACGAGTCGCGCCCGGACCGACGCGGCCTAGGCACACGTCCGTGCCAGAGCGGGGGGGGGACGCGAGCGCGCCGCCCGCCTGTGACTCCGCACACCGTCACACCTCGTGCGGGGAGGAGCGCCAGCCGGCACACAAGCGTGCCATGTGGGAACGTGACAGCTGGGGCCTAGGCACCGCGCGCGGCACCAACGCGCCCGGCCCCGCGGCGCTACGCTAGCGGCAACGACACGGAGGACCCATGAGCGCCAAGCAGCCGGCAACCCAGCTGCCCGCCACCCGCGATGAGCTCCTCGTGCTGCATCGGGAGGCACGCCGTCGGCGCATGGCCGCGGAGCCCGGCAGCCACGAGTGGGAGCAGGCATCCGCCGAGGTGGGCCGGATCGAGGTCGAGATCGCGCGCGTCGAGCGGGAGATGACGCCCCCGCGCATGTAACCAGCGCACCCAGCCGCCAGTTCACTCGCCGGCCACGCTCAGACGCGGATGGCGCCGCGCTGCTATGGTTCCAGCGTGGACGGGGTCGTACTCGTTTTGAATCAAAACTACGAGCCTCTGAACGTCTGCAACCTCCCGCGGGCGTTCCGGCTTCTGTTCGGCTCGAAGGCCGAAGTGATCGAGTACGACCACCAGGAGATCCGCTCGATCCGCGAGGTCTACCGGGCCCCCAGCGTGATCCGCCTCCAGCACCACATCCGCCGGCCGCGACCGCGAGTGAAGCTGACCCGGCGCGAGATCTTTGCCCGTGACCGGAACACCTGCCAGTACTGCGGCAAGACGGGCAACGACCTCACGCTCGACCACATCCTGCCCCGCCACCGCGGCGGCCAGCACACGTGGGAGAACCTCGTCGCCGCCTGCCGGCCGTGCAACCACCGGAAGGGTGGCCGAACCCCCGAGGAGGCGCGGCTGCGGCTGCTTCGCCAGCCCTTCGAGCCTCGGAGCGACCTGTACTCGCTGTTCTCGCCCTACCTCGAGGACACGCGCAACGAGGCTTGGCGCACCTACCTGTTCCTCGGCAGGAACTAGGCGCGGCGGGGCCGCATGACACCGGAGCCCGATCCCGCCACGCCCGGGAGCCCCGCGGCGGCGGCTGCCGTCCCGGCCTCGCTCGGGGACCCGTCGGATCTCGCCGCCCTCGTCCCGCCGGCGGTCACCGCGCTCATCGACCGGCTGGTCGGCGCCGGCCACGCCGGGTACGTGGTGGGCGGATCGCTGCGCGACGCGCTGCTCGGTCGCATGCCGGCGGACTGGGACCTCGCGACCGACGCTCGGCCGGACCGGCTCGTGGCGCTGTTCCCGGGCTCGGTCTACGAGAACAAGTTCGGGACCGTGGCGGTGCGCCGCGATCGGGACGTGTTCGAGGTGACGACGTTCCGCCTCGAGCACGAGTACGCGGACTTCCGACGGCCCCACCGCCTCGAGTTCGGGGACGACATCGTCGCCGACCTCGCGCGCCGCGACTTCACGGTCAACGCGATCGCCTGGGGTCGCGGGCCGCGGGGCGAGGCCGGTCCAGACGCGGGCGCCGGGGCGCCGGCCGGAGCCGACCGACCGTCCGAAGCCGACCGACCGGCCGACCCCGACCGACCGACCGACGCCAACCGCCTGGTGGACCCGTTCGGCGGGCGCGACGACCTGGCCCTCCGAACGCTGCGCGCGGTCGGCGACCCGGACGCCAGGTTCCGCGAGGACGCGCTGCGCATGATCCGCGCGGTCCGGCTGGCCGCGACGCTGTCGTTCGAGATCGAGCCCGCCACCCTCGCCGCGATCACGGCCAACGCGGAGCTCGCGCGGCACCTCTCCGGCGAGCGCATCGGCGCGGAGCTGGAGAAGCTGCTCGCGGCGCCGAGGCCCTCGATCGGCCTGTCCCTGGCGCAGCAGACCGGGCTGCTGGCGGTCCTGTCCCCGGAGCTCGCGGCCCAGCGCGGCGTCCCGCAGAACAAGGTCCCCGGCGAGGACCTCTGGGACCACACGCTGCGCACGGTGGACGCCGCCCCGGCCGAGCGCCCCGTCGTCCGCCTCGCCGCGCTCGTGCACGACATCGGCAAGCCGGCAACGATCACCGACGGCCGCTTCCCGCATCACGAGACCGTCGGCGCGCACCTCGCGGACGCCCTCCTCCGGCGCCTCCGCTACCCGAGGTCGGCTGCCGAGACGGTGGTCCACCTCGTCCGGCACCACATGTTCCACGCCGACCCCGATGCCACCGACGCGGCGATCCGCAGGTTCATCAAGCGCGTCGGCGCGGAGCACCTCGACGCGCTGTTCGCCCTCCGTCGCGCTGACGACATCGGCAGCGGGGTGTCGCCCGACGATCCCGCCATGGGCGCGTTCCGCGCCCGAATCGACCGCGAGCTCCACGCCGCCCACCCGCTCGACCGCAGCGCGCTCGCCATCGACGGCAACGACCTCATGGCCGAGCTGGGCCTCGCTCCCGGCCCGCGCCTCGGGCGCGTGATCGCCGAGCTGCTCGACAGGGTCATCGCGGATCCCGGCCTCAACGAGCGCGGCTCGCTCCTGCTGCTCGCGCAGGGCATCCTTGCGGACATGTACGCCGACACCGTGGACGCCCCGTGATCGAGGTGCTGCTTCAGGCGGAGCGCGCCCTGGCCGCGGGGCTCGTGGACCAGGCCGAGCGCCTCTACCGCCAGACGATCGCGGCGGACCCCCACAACTCGATCGCGGTCGTGGGGCTCGCGCGAGTGGCGCTGGAGCGCGCGGACGACGCCGCGGCGCTGCGCCTCGCCTGGCGGGCGCTGGAGATCGACCCGGAGAACGCCGCAGCAACTCGGCTCGCCGCGCGTCTCGAGGAAGTGATGACAGCGCGGGGCGAGGCCCTGCCCAAGCGGGAGGGTGATGCGTGAAGGTCCTGGTCACCGGTGGCGCGGGGTACGTCGGCGGCGTGTCGGTTGACGCGCTGCTCGCCGCGGGTCATGAGGTGGTGGTGCTCGACGACCTGTCCACCGGACACGCGGGCTCCGTCCATCCCGAGGCTCGGCTGGTGAGCGGCACGTACACGGACGAGGAGGGCACCCGCCACCTGCTCGAGCGCGAGGGCGTGAACGCGATCCTGCACTGCGCCGCCCGCTCGCTCGTGGCCGAGAGCATGGCCAACCCGGCGAGGTACTACCGCGAGAACGTTGCTGGCGGCGTGGCACTGCTCGAGGCAGCGCGCGCCGCGGGGGTGCTGCGGGTGGTCTTCTCGTCATCCGCCGCGACGTACGGCGTGCCGGACGCGACGCCCATCACGGAGGACGCCCCGCTCCGGCCCATCAACGCCTATGGCGAGACCAAGCGCGCGTTCGAGGGGGCCCTCCGCTGGTACGGGGCGGCGTACGGACTGCGGAGCGCGATCCTGCGCTACTTCAACGTGGCCGGGGCGACCGAGCGCCTGGGCGAGGTCCACCGCCCGGAGACGCACCTGATCCCGAACCTGCTGATCGCGGGCGAGGGCGGCCCCGCGCTGACGCTGTTCGGCGAGGACTACCCGACCCCAGACGGCACGCCGATCCGCGACTACATCCACGTCGCCGACCTCGCGGACGCCCACGTCGCGGCACTGGTGGCGACCGACCCGTCCGATGCGCGGACCGGCCCGGTTGCCGGTGGCCCGACTGAGCCTGTCATCGCCAACCTGGGCACGTCCAGCGGCTTCTCGGTGAGGGACGTGCTGCGCGAGGCCGAAGCCGTCATCGGCAAGCCCATCCCGCACACGGTGGGGGCCCGGCGCGCGGGCGACCCGCCCGTGCTCGTGGCCTCGAACGGGCGCGCCCGCGAGGTGTTGGGCTGGACGGCACGGCGTTCCACCCTGCCCGAGATGATCGGCTCCGCCTGGGCCTGGCGGCGGGCGCACCCGGAGGGGTACGGGGACTGATCCGCGCGTGCTCCGGTGCCGGCTGCTGGAGCGGCCTGGCCACGAGAGCAACCGGGAGCCGACCGCCCGATCGTCCGGGGTCACGAGACCGGTCCGTAGGATCGCAGGCATCGGCTCGCCCGGCACTCAAACGGTCAGCAGCTTCCCCCGCAAGCAGGGCTAGCGGCGTCGCGTCAGGGCGGGGGCTAGCAGCGTCGCGTCAGGGCGGCGGCGCGGCCACGCTCACAACCTCCAGGCTGTTGGCGCAGTCGATGCCAGCCGGACATCGCCCGACGTAGCGGCGGACCTCCAGGACAACCGCGCCTTTCGGCTCGGTCCACAGCATCGCCTTGCCGACAACGAATGCCGAGCCGTCGGCCCGGAGCAGCGGGTACTCCGTCCCGCCGTCCTTCACGCCCCTCACCGGTGGTTCCCGCAGCACCGGGATCGTGCCGCCGTCACAATCGCCGCAGGGAAGGTCACGCACCACGCCGGTGACCAGGAAACTCGCCGTGCTTCCGCGTGCCAGCAACGCCGAGATGGCGACGCCCCATGAGACGCGCCGGCCCTCGATCTCGACGACTCGGCCGTTCTGGGCCCAGGACGAGACGATCATGGATGGCATCGGCGCCTGCGTCGCCTGAGGGCTGGAGCCCGGCGCCGGCACGAAACCGAAGACGAACCGCGAATCGGCGCGCAGGACCACGTAGCCACCGGGCCAGAGCGCGGTGCCGTCCCACGCCTCCTGGACACCCCAGCGCGCTACGAGGAGCTCTGGTGCCGTCGCGTCGAACGGGCGGCCCTGGGCGGGGTCGGCGAGCCTGACTGCCGGGCAGGCGTGCGCCTCCCACGTCACGGGGTCGGGGCACCTGGAGAACGCGCTCGGTGCCACCGTCTCGACCTGCCCGGCGACGTAGAGAGGGCCTGCGTAGGGCGTTGTGGGCAGCCGAGTGGCCACCTCGATGCCACGCACCACGGCCTGGCCGTCGACCGTCCGCGGCAGGCCATCGCTGTCGAAGCCGCTCGGCCCGGCGGGCAGGATGCCTGGCGGCCGGATCTCCTCGTCCACGACGAGGCACAGCCCCGAGAAGTAGCTGCATGCCGGCCTGACTCGGAGGACGTAGAAGCCACCCACCCACTGGGCTGTCGCCTCGAACGAGAACTGCGTGCCCGCGGGCCGGTCGAGCGTGATCCGTCCTCCCTGGCGGTCTCCCGGACCGTCGGTGAGCGACGTGAAGCCGCAGTGGTACTTGCTGGGGGCGCAGGACGGCATGGGATCCTGGGTGTGCCATCCGGCGACGATGAAGGATTCGCTGCCGCCCTCCCGTGCCCGCTCGACGATCGCTGACCCCCGGAGCACCGGCTCGCTGCCGATCAGTCGCGGCACCCCGTCAACGTCGTAGGGGCTGAGCGTCGGGGCTGCCGAACCGGGCGAGACGCCCGAGACACCTGAGGTCGCCCCCTGCGCGGGGCCAGGGGCCGGGGGACTCGGCTGCCACGCGAGCGCCAGGCCCAGCGCAAGCAGGAGGCTGGCGGCGGCGGCAAGCGTCGCGAGCGCGCGGGGACCGGGTCGGGGTCGACCGGCTCGCGGTTCGACGAGCGGCGGTCCTGGCTGCATCAAGACGTCCTTCCCTCGCGCATGGACGCCTCGGGGACGTGGACGGCCTCCCCTGGGTTCCGCGGGCCCCGCCGGCCTCGTGTACCCTCAGCCCTCGCGCTTCTCGGGGACGGGCCAGAGGAGGAACAGCCCCACCAGCATCGCGAACAGCAGCGTGAAGATGCCGAGCTGGTAGGCGCCCTTGCCGAGCGTGTCGAAGGTCAGGAACAGGACCAGGCCCCAGAACAGGTTGCCGAGCACCTGAGATCCCTTCCCAACCAAACCGTAGAGGCCGTAGAACTCGCCCAGGCGGTCGGGCGGGCTGAGCCGGTACATCAGGACGCGGTCCGACACGTGGAGCCCCGCGAACCCGGCGCCGATGGCGAGTCCGGCGACCAGGAACGGGCCCTTCGAGATCAGCGTGGCCCCGACCGCGAGCGCGACGGCCCACAGCACGAGCACCGAGAACAGGGTCCGCTTCGGCCCGTAGCGGTCCACCAGGCGGCCCCAGATGAACGCCGACACGATGGCCGAGAGGGTCAGGATCAGCAGGACGTAGGTGGACTCGTCCTCGGTGAAGCCCACCGCCTTGACCGAGAAGATCGTCATGATCGTGATGCTGGTGTTGAGCGCATCGGTGTAGAAGAACCGCGAGGCGAGGAACCGGCCCAGCCCCGGGTACTTGTCGAGCGACCGGATCGTCCGCCACGTCTGGGTCCACGCGGCCCCCAGCGGGTCAGGGTCCTTGCGCCGCAGGCTCGGGTCCTCCTTGAGCAGGATGAACGTCGGCAGCGACAGGACGAGGAACATCAGCGGGGCGACCACGAAGGTCATCTGGACTGAGAGATGGGTCACGATCAGGATCGCGGCGATCAGCACCGTGCCCATGTAACCGACGCCGGTCGAGAGGCTCGCGATGCGGCCGCGGTTCTCGGGCGTGCTGACCAGCTGGAGGGTGGCGTCGTAGTAGATCAGCGACGATTGGTACGAGAACATCGCGAGGCAGAACAGCCCGATCCCCATGGGCACGGGGACGAACGGGATCAGCATCGACGGCACGACGGCGCCGACGGTGAAGCCGAACAGGAACGGCAGGCGACGCCCGTAGCGGTCCGAGACCGCGCCCAGGAATGGCGAGACCAGGGCGTTGATGCCCACCGACAGTGCCACGGACAGGCCGAGCCACAGGTTTCCCGCGCTGTCGCCCAGCTGGTCCACCAGGAACAGGGAGATCGCGCGCGAGAAGATCGCGAAGGACCAGATCGTGTCGGCCAGGTCGTAGAGCGCCCAGCCTCCACGGGCGATCTTGCGATGGTTGCGCCGCTCGAGGTCGGTCAGCTCGGTGGTCGCGGCGATTGCGGCGGTCATGCGACTCCTCTGCGCGGGTGCGCGGGCGGCGCGGGCGGCGGGCCGGCCTCGGGCGGATCATAGAGGCGGCACCGCTCCCGATTCCGCCCGATCCGCAGGGCAGTGAGGGCCCGCCCGGCGGGCCGAGCGTCCAGCGGGCTGGTGACGGTGAGTCATGGCATCACCAAATAGCGCTCGCCGGCGCCTGTCTGGGCGGAATTGGTGATTGCCGGTCACCAAACGGGCGACTTGGTGACCATGGGTCACCGTCACGTGCCGTCGGCGGCGATGCCCGGGCGATTTGGTGACTGCGGATCACCAGACGGCCCGTGCGGCGCCCACGCGGGCAACGAGAGCGACGCCTGGCCGGCCGTTTCACCCGGTCTTGGCCCGGTCATTTCGCCCGGTCTTGCTCGCAGGGTGGTACGGTGAAACGGTGCCCCCGACGACGCTGACGCCCGCCATTCGGGACGAGATCGCCAGACTCGACCGCGCCGACATCATGGTCGGCATCCCGAGCTTCAAGAACGCCGCGACCATCGGCTATGTGGTCCGTGCGGCGCATGCCGGGCTGGTCCAGTACTTCCCGGAGCTCAAGCCGGTCCTGGTCAACTCCGACGCCGGGTCGCCGGACGGCACCCAGCGCGTGGTGATCGAGACCGAGCCGCCGGCCTACGTCGAGTCGATCCTCCTCGTGCGGCCCACCAACAAGCTCGACCGGGTCACCCTGACCTACCCCGAGATTGAGGGCACCGGCGGCAAGGGCGCGGCGCTGCGGACCATCTTCGAGATCGCCGCCGCGCTCGAGGTCCAGGCGCTCGTCGTGGTGGACAGCGATCTGCGGAGCATCGTCCCGGAGTGGATCGAGCTCCTCGCCGGGCCCATCCTCAAGGGCGGCTACGACTTCGTGGCCCCGCTGTACGCGCGCTACAAGTACGACGGCACGATCACCAACACCGTCACCTACCCGCTCACCCGCGCGCTCTACGGGCACCGCATCCGGCAGCCCATCGGCGGCGACTTCGGCGTCAGTGGCGACCTCGTCCGGCACTATCTGGCGCAGGACGACTGGACGCCCGACATCAGCAAGTTCGGCATCGACATCTGGATGACGACGACCGCCCTGACGGGCGGGTTCGCGGTCTGCCAGACACGGCTGGGCGCGAAGGTGCACGACCCCAAGGACCCGGGTTCGGACCTAGGCCCCATGTTCCGCCAGGTCGTGGGCACGATCCTGCGGCTCGCCGTCGCGCATCCCGAGGCCTGGCTGGACGTCAAGGGCAGCCACGACGTGCCGGCGTACGGCTTCGAGCGGATCATCGACCCGCCGCCGCTCGAGGTGAACGCGATCCGCCTGCTCGCCGAGTTCCACGGCGGCTCGCTGACAGCTGCGGACATCTGGCGCCGCGCGCTCGATCCCGCCACGGCGGCCACCGTGCTCGAGCTCGCCGCCGAGGCCGGGCCCCTGGCCGATGCGGCCGCCCGCAAGCTGGGTGTCGGGGGCGAGGGCGAGACCGCGCACCCGTCCACGCTCGAGATGGCCGAGGCGCTGGCCCGCTTCCACTTCCCTGACGACCTGTGGGCCCGCGTCGTCTACGACCTGGTGCTCGCGGCGCGCCGGGCCGATCTGGAGCTCTCGCAACTTGTGGCTGCGCTCGTGCCCATCTACTTCGGCCGGGTGGGCTCGTTCGTGGTCGAGAACCGCCACATCGACACCGCCGACGCCGAGGAGCGCGTGGAGCGCCAGGCGCGCGAGTTCGAGCTGCTCAAGCCGTATCTCGTGGAGCGCTGGCGCGCGCTCGAGGCGGCCGAGGCCACGGCCGTCGCGGCGCAGGCGCAGCCGCCCCAGGACACGGCCCCGTGAGCGTCGTACCCCTGCCGTCGCGGATCCTGATCCCGGTTGCCAACCCGCTCACCGCCGAGGAGCTGATCCGGATCGGCGCGTCGCTGCTGGAGCCGCGCACCGGCGAGCTCTCGGCACTGGGCATCGTCGAGGTGCCCGAGGGGATGCCGCTCTCCGAGGGCGCCACCCGTGCCCGCCAGGCCCGGCGCCTGCTCCAGCGCGTGCTCGACTACGTGCCCGAGGGGACGGTGATCCACCCGCTGGTGCGCATCGGGCGACGCGCGGCGGCGGGCATCGTGGAGGCCGCCGCTGAGCAGGAGGCGGACCTGCTGATCTTCGGCTGGGGCGGCAAGTCCGCGTCGGGGCGCGACGGCAGCCCCGCGCCGACGATCTCGCCCACCATCGACGAGGTGGTGCGCGAGGCGCCCTGCGACATCGCGGTGGTCAAGCAGCGCGGGGCCCGCCTGATCCGCCGGATCCTCGTCCCGGTCCGCGGCGGCCCGCACGCGGAGCTGGCGCTCCGGTTCGCGGATGCGCTCGCCCACCAGCACGACGCCACGGTCGCGGTCATCCACTTCGTGCCCGCCGGGGTGACCGAGGGGGTCCGCGCCCAGGCCGAGAAGGCGCTCGCGGCGTTCGTGCGCCAGCACATCACCGCTCGCGCCGAGCCCGTGCTGCGCGAGACGCGCAATGTCCGGACGTCGATCCTGCGCGAGGCCGAGCACGCGGACCTGGTGGTCATGGGGGCATCGGCACCGCCGGGCCAGCCCGGCGGCTCGCTGTTCGGCGCCCTGCCCGAGGCCATCGCCCAGCGGGCCCGCCCGTCGGTCATCGTCGTCAAGACCCACGAGGCCATCGGCCGCCACACCTTCGACGCCCTCGCCCAGAAGGCCGAGACCCTTGCCGCGGCCGACCGAGCCGCCGAGGAGTCGCGCGCCGTGCCGGCCAAGGTGGAGCGCTGGTTCGCGGAGGCCAACTTCCACCACGCCGAGTTCGCCGACCTCGGGCGGCTTGTCCAACTCAAGGAGAAGAAGGGCCTCACGATCTCGCTCGTGCTGCCCACGCTCAACGAGGCGGAGACGATCGGGCCCATCGTGACGCGTGCCATCCGCGAGATGCAGGAGCGGTTTCCGCTGCTCGACGAGATCCTCGTCATCGACTCCGCATCAACGGACGCCACGCGTGCCATCGCGGAGGACGCGGGCGCCCGCGTGGTTCAGCACCCGGACGTGCTCTCGAGGTACGGCTCGTTCGCAGGCAAGGGCGAGGCGCTCTGGAAGTCGCTCCACGAGACGAGCGGCGACATCGTCGTCTGGGCGGACACCGACGTCCGCAGCTGGCACAGCCGCATGGTCTACGGGACGCTCGGGCCGCTGCTGGTGGAGTCGCGGCTCCAGTACGTCAAGGGCTACTACCAGCGCCCGATCGTGGAGGGCGGCGTCCTCAAGGAGGGCGGCGGCGGCCGGGTGACCGAGCTCGTGGCGCGACCGCTCATCAACCTGTTCTTCCCGGAGCTGTCCGGGTTCATCCAGCCGCTGGCGGGCGAGTACGCCGGCCGCCGCTCGCTGCTGGAGCAGATCCCGTTCTTCACCGGCTACGCGGTGGAGATCGGGCACCTCATCGACGCGCTCGAGAAGGTGGGGATCGAAGGCCTGGGGCAGGTGGACCTCGAACGGCGACTGCACCGCAACCAGGAGCTCGAGGGGCTGTCCAAGATGTCGTTCGTGATCCTCCAGGCCGTCATGAAGCGGCTCGAGGAGCGGCGCCGGTCCCGGCTGTTCGCCGAGCTCGGCCACACGATGAAGCTGCCCCGCTCCGGACACGGACGGCTGTCCCTCGAGGTCCAGGAGGTCGCCGACCAGGAGCGCCCGCCGATGATCCGGATCCCGGAGTACCTCGAGCGACGCCGGCAGGCTGCGGGCGAGGCCCCGGGCGAGTGAGCCGAGCTGCCGCCTGGGCACGGGGCGGATGCTGATGCGCGTCCTGATCGCCCCGGACTCGTACAAGGGAACCCTCACCAGCGTCGAGGTGGCGCAGGCGCTGTCCGAGGGCTGGCGACGGGCGCGGCCAAGCGATCAGATCCGTCTCGCCCCGCTGGCCGACGGCGGCGAGGGAACGCTGGTCGCGATCGAGGCGGCAGGAGGCTGGCAGCGGCGCCAGACGACGGCGCGTGACCCGCTGGGCAGGCCAATTCGGGCGCCCTGGCTCGTGCGCGACGATTCGGCGACCGCGGTGGTCGAGATGGCGGCGGCTTCGGGGCTGTCGCGGGTGGCGACCGAGGAGCGCGACGCGGAGCGGGCGACGAGCGCCGGGACGGGCGACCTGCTGCGCGCGGCGCTCGACGCGGGGATCCGCGACGTCGTGCTCGGGATCGGCGGCAGCGCCACGACCGACGGCGCCGCGGGCCTGCTGGCCGCGCTCGGCGCCCGCGTGGCCCACGACCTCGCCTCGGTTGACCTGGCGGACCTCGACCCGCGCCTCGCGGAACTGCGCCTGCGCGTGGCGTGCGACGTTTCGAACCCCCTGTTGGGTCCGCACGGCGCGGCCGCCGTCTACGGGCCGCAGAAGGGCGCCTCGCCCTGGGACGTGCCGCATCTCGACGGGCGCCTCGCCCGCTTGGCGGACGCGCTGGAGCGCGCGACCGGCCGCGCCGAGCGCGAGACGCCGGGCGCGGGCGCTGCGGGCGGCGTCGGCTTCGGCCTCCTGTGCCTCGCCGATCTGCTGGGCTCGCTCGAGCTCCGGCCCGGCATCGAGCTGGTCATGGAGGCGGCGGGGTTCGACACCGCGCTGGCCGAGGCCGACGTCGTCCTAACCGGCGAGGGGCGGATCGACGCCCAGACCGCGTTCGGCAAGACGGCGCTGGGGGTCGCGCGGCGGGCGCAGGCGGCGGGGGTTCCGTGCATCGCGATTGGCGGCAGCGTCACGCCCGAGGGCGCCGAGGCGCTGGCTGCGGTCGGCGCCCGGGCGGTGGGCGCCTCGGAGCCGCCACTCTCGCTTCCGGAGGCGATCGCCGCGGGCGCCGCGCCGCTCGTCGCCTGCGGGGAGCGCCTGGCGCGCGGCGCCTAGCGCGCCCGGCCGGCGCCGCGATCGACGCCCCGAGGACTCCCGACGCGACGCCTCGACGCGACGCCTCGACCCGACTCCTGACCCGCGTCCGGGCGCGCTGCCGCCCGATGTCGCCGTCGATGGCGTTCTCGGCGCTGCTCGAGTTCGGCGACATCTGGATGATGCGTCGGATGCTGCTCAACATCCGGGAGCGCGCCGAGCGGCTGGAGGCATCGGCCACCGCGGCCTGACCGTTGTGCACTCTGCCGTCGCCGCGGCGTGCGTCCGCCGCGCGGCGTCCCCGCCATCTCCTCCGGGAGACGCTTAACCGCGGAACCCCCACCGTATCTGCTCTCCGGGCAGATACCGGCCATCTGGCCATGCTCGGCGAGCACGGGCACCTCGGCGGGCGCTTCGTAGTCGCCTCCCGGAGGAGATACGGGGGATTCCGCCCAGTCCGCGGCCCAGTGTTGACGAAGTTGACTGGACTGGGACACGATCGGCCGCGTGAGCATCGTCAACGTCCATGCTGGGAGGACCCAGCTGTCCCGACCGTGACGACCCGCCCGCCCCTTGGCCTCTTCGAGTTGTGGAGACGACCTGGTGACACCCGCGAAGTCCCCTTCGCCGAAGGCAGCCGCGGAGGCAGCCGCAACGACGCCGCCGAAGAGGCCAGCGGCCAAGAAGCCCGCGCCGAAGAAGCGCCGCGCGCCCGACCCCGCGAAGAAGTGGGCGTCGTACTTGCGGCGGTATCGCCCGGGGCTGGTCCCGTTCGTGCTGGACGGGCTCACGGAGCGGTACGGGCCACAGCACTGGGAACGCCGGCTGGACCCCGTCAGCGAGCTGATCCTCACGATCTTGACCCAGAACACGGCCGACGTGAACGCCGAGAAGGCGTACGAGGCGCTGCGCGCCGCCTACCCCTCTGAGCGCCAGCCCGAGGAGCACCGCCCGGGCATCGGCTGGGGTGGCGACGGCCTGGCGACCGCGCCCCCGCCCGACTGGTCCCGGGTAGAGAACGCTCCCCTGCCGCAGCTCATCGACGTGATCCGCCCCGGCGGCCTGGCGCCGCAGAAGGCGCCCCGCCTCCAGGCCACGCTCGCCAAGATCCGCGAGGAGCGCGGCTCGTACGACCTCGAGTTCCTCGCCGAGATGCCCGTGCTCGAGGCGCGGGACTGGCTGACCTCGATCGACGGCATCGGCAAGAAGACCGCGTCGATTGTCCTGGCGTTCTGTTTCGGCGCGCCGGTGATGGCCGTTGACCGCCACGTGGAGCGGGTGTCGAAGCGGGTCGGGCTCATCCCAGAGAAGGCCACCGCCGACCAGGCGCACGACCTGTTCCTCGAGCTCGTGGACGGCGAGCACATGTACGCCGCCCACGTGCTGCTGATCCACCACGGGCGGGAGATCTGCCACGCACAGCGCCCCGCCCACGACATCTGCCCCCTGCGCGACCGCTGCCGGATGGTCTCGCCCAAGGCACCCTGAGGCCGCCGCGCTCGCGACCGCGGACGAGAGCCGGTCTCCCCCCGGGCTTCGCGTACCCTGTTCTCGATCGCCGAACCCGACCGGAGAGCCGATGCCCGAACTCGCCGCCGCCCTCGCCGACCTCCTCACCGCCGATTTCGAAGCCTCGCCGGTGATGGCCTCCCAGGTCGGGAGGACCGAGTTCGACGAGCGGCTCGACGACGTGTCGAGCGAGGCCTTCGCGGCCCGCGACGCGACCGCTGCGGTGTTTCTCGCACGCCTCGACGGCATCCCCGAAGAGGGCCTCACGCCCGACGAGGCGATCGACCGCGACCTCGCCCGATCCGTGCTCCGCGGTCGCCTCATCGTGGCCCCGTTCGCCCAGTGGCGACGAGACCCCGTCACGTACTCGGCGCCGATCACGTCCGGCCTGTTCACGCTGTTCCTGCACCGCCTCCGCCCCGAGGCGGACCTGGTCGATGCCGCGGTCGCCCGTCTCGAGCAGGCCGGGCGTGTCGTGGATGCCGGCATCGCCAACCTCGACCCGTCGCTTACCCACCCGCTGATCGCGGAGCGCGGGCTGGGCGCCGCGCGGGGTGGCGCGCGCTATGTCCGCGACCTGGTCTGGCGTGACGTCGAGGACCGGGACGCCCGGGAGCGCCTCCGCGTCGCCGGGGAACGGGCAGCCTCCCAGCTCGACCGCTACATCGCCCATCTCGAGGCCCTTGTGCACCAGGCCCACGGCAGCTGGCAACTGGGCGAGGAGGCCTACTCGCGGATCCTGCGCGAGCGTGAGGTGCTCCCCTACGACGCCCGCTCGCTCCGGGATCGCGGCGAGGCCGAGCTGGAACGCCTGGACGCCGAGATGGCCGTGCTCGCCCGGGAGGCGACGGGCAACGCGGATTACGTCGAGGTCCTCCGCGCCGACGACGCGAACCACCCGCCCACCGAGCGTGCGATGCTCGAGGCCTACACGGAGTGGACCGCGAAGGCGCGAGCCTTCCTGGCGCAGACCGGCCTCGTCACGCTCCCGGAGGGCGAGGAGTGCGCGGTCGTCCCGTCGCCGGTCTTCCAGCGCCCGGTGCTGGGCGTCGCGTCGTACATCGCACCGCCCGCCTTCGCGGACAGCCAGCGCGGCCACTTCTTCGTGCCGTTCGCCCCCGACGGGGCGTCCGAGGAGGAGGTCCAGGGCCGCCTCTCGAACAACTCCTATGGCGGCATCCCGACGACGGCAGCCCACGAGACCTACCCGGGCCACCACTGGCACCTCGTCATGCGCAAGCGCAACCCGTCAGCCGTGCGGCGCGTGTACTCGACGCCGTACTTCAGCGAGGGCTGGGCGCTCTACGCGGAGCACGTGATGCGGGAGCGCGGCTTCTTCGAGCAGCCGCTCCACGTGCTCCAGCACCTCAACGCCACGCTGTTCCGCGCGGCGCGGATCGTGGTGGACACCTCGCTGCACCTGGGCGAGATGAGCCACGACGAGGCGGTCGCGTTCATGGTGGACCGGGCCGCCCTCCCCGAGCCCGTCGCGAAGGCCGAGGTGGGCCGCTACTGCACGTGGCCGACGCAGGCATCCTCGTACCTCACCGGCTGCCTCGAGATCCTCGGCATGCGCGAGCGGTACCTGTCCGCGCGCGGCTTCTCGGGCGTGAGCCCGGCCGACGTGCCGATCGCCGAGGTCCGCGGCTTCCACGATGCGCTCGCGTCGTCCGGTTCGCTGCCGCTGGGCCTCGCGGACCGCGCGGTCATGGCGACGCTGGCCACGCCGGGCTGAGGGCGCCGAACGATGCGCGACGCGGCGACCGGACGCCCGAGCCAGGGAATCCCGCTGCTGCTCGACGTGGACACCGGCATCGACGACGCCCTGGCACTCCTCTACGCCGTCGCGAGCCCCGAGGCGGAGCTGGTGGCCGTGACCGCGCTCCACGGCAACGCGCCGGTGGGGGACACGGAGCGCAACACGCGAGCGGTCCTCGAGCTTGCGGGCCGCGCCGACGTAGAGGTGGCGGCGGGAAGCGCGGCGCCCCTGCTGCGCCCCCTCGAGACCACGCCCGAGACGCACGGCCCGCACGGCCTGGGCTACGCCGCGCTGCCCGAGCCCGGCTCCCCGCGCTCCGACCGCTTCGGGCCCGACGTGATCGTGGACGCCGCCCGCGAGCGCCCGGGCGAGCTCACGCTGGTCACGCTGGGCCCGCTGACGAACCTCGCCGTCGCCGTGCTGGCCGAGCCAAAGCTGCCGCGACTCCTCCGCCGCTGGATCGCGATGGCGGGCGCCTTCCGGGTCCCGGGCAACACGACGCCGGTCAGCGAGTGGAACATCCACTGCGACCCCGAGGCCGCGCGGATCGCCCTGGGCGCGTGGCAGGCGGCGGTGGACGCGGACGAGGCGCAACCGCGGGCGACGCTCATGGGCCTCGACGTCACGGAGCGCGCCCGGCTGCTGCCCGCGCACCTCGACGCGCTGGCGGCTCGGGCCGGAGACGGCCGCCTCACCGCGTTCGCCCGTGACGCCCTGCGCTACTACTTCGAGTTCCACGCCCGCTACGACGGCTTCTATGGCGCCTTCGTCCACGACCCGTTCGTCGTGGCGGCGGCCCTGGACGGGGCGCTGATCCGCACGGAGTCGGTCTCCGTGGACGTCGATGCCAGCCACGGGCCGGGCGACGGCCAGACGATCGCCGACTGGCGGCGGACCACGGGTCGGCGGCCGAACGCGGATGTCGTCGTGGAGGCCGATGCGCACGCGTTCCTGGATCGCTTCGTCGAGCGCGTCGGCGGGCTCGCCGCGGGGCGCGCGGGCCAGGCAGGAGCGCAGGCCGTGTGCCATCCGAAGGCGCGAATCGGGCGATCCTCGCCCAACCGGCCCGCCTTTCGGGACGTTCGGCCGATCCTGTCGCCTGACCCCATGGCGACCATGGAGTGAGATCGGAGGTCTGCGATGCGCATCCTGCTCGGGGTTGACGGCTCAGCTTGCAGCGACCTGGCCACGGAGCTCGTTGCCGCGCTGCCCCTGCCCCCCGATTCGGTGGTCCGCGTGGTGGCAGTCCTCCAGCCGTACGCCGATGCCCTCGCACTCTCCTACGCGGCGGCTGGCGACGTCAGCGCGAACCTCGAGTCCGAGGAGGAGCGCGACGCGCGCCACCTCCGGGAGGCCATCGGCCGAAGCGAGGCGGCGCTGCAGCGCGAGGGCCTGACGGTGGAGGGCTTTCTCGTCCGAGGCCGTGCCGCGTCCTCGATCGTGGACGAGGCGACGGGGATGGGCGCCGACCTGGTCGTCCTGGGGAGCCGGGGGCACGGCACCATCGCGACGATGGTCCTCGGCAGCACCGCGGCGGAGGTCGTGGACCACGCGCCGTGCCCCGTCCTCGTGGCACGCGGCGCGCAGATCGCCCACGTCGCCTTCGCGGACGACGGGTCGCCGCAGGCTCGGCGCGCCGAGACGGTCCTGACCAGCTGGCCGATGTTCGCCGACGCCCAGGTGGACGTCCTCAACGTCGCCGAGCTGGCGGTGCCGGTCGCCGCCGGCTTCACCACCGGTCTCTACGACCAGGTGCTCGAGTCGTACACGCGGTCTGCCCAGGCGGCGCGGGAGGCATCGGCCGAGGATGCCAAGGTCACGGCCCAGCGCCTCACCGCCGCCGGCCTCCGCGCCCAGGCGGTGGCGCTCGAGGGCGACCCGGCCACGGAGATCATCCGCTACACCGAGACCCACAAGGTGGACCTGGTCGTCACCGGGACCCGCGGCCGGACGGGACTCGCGCGGCTCCTGCTCGGCAGCGTGGCCCGCAACGTGCTGCTCCACGCGCGCTGTTCGGTGCTGATCGTCCGCGCGAGGCTGTAGCGGGGCATCCGCGGCCTGCTCGCCCGCCGAGCGAACGCGCCCCGGCGAGGCGAGGTTGGGCGAGGAGGGGCGAGGAGAGGCGAGCTGCCCTCAGCCCGCCGGCCGCTCCCCGCGCAGCGACACCACGATCAGCAGGAACCCGGTCTCGATCACGTCCACGCCCGCGATCAGCAGCCCCGTGACGATCGGCAGGGCGCTGCCGAGGAGCCAGCCGCCGGCAGCCGAGGCCGCCGCCACGGCGAGGAAGACCAACCGAACGCCGCGGATGAGCGTGGCGAGATCGCGCGCGTCAGCGGTGCCCGGGGCCACGTGGCGGCTTGCGTCGATGCGCCGGATCGCCTCGGCCAGGAGGCGCAGCGCGACGAGGACCATCGCAGACACCAGCAGCGCCCGGATGAGGGCGGGCGGCCGCGCCAGGGCCTCGAACAGCCCGGCATTCCAGCCCGCGAGCGCGCCGATGACCATGGCGGCGAGCCCGGTCAGGACCCACGCCAGACGCATGCTCACGTCACGGCCTCCCCGATGTCGTCGAGAACGTCGTCGCCGATCTCGAGCGCAAGCTCGCTCATCGCCCCGGACGCGATCCGCCACGCGCGCAGGCGCGGCGGCTCAGCCTCGAGCGACACGAGCAGGTAGACGGCGGCCGGCCAGGCCGCCTCGCCGACATCGGTCGATGACGGTACCGCGGGCGTGCGGACGTGCGAGTGCACGACGCCCCACAGCTCCCCGCCCGAGCGGTCGAGCTCAGCCAGCACTGCGAGCAGGTCGTCGCGATGGATCGCGTAGCGCGACGGCGACGAGGCGGCGTTCCGGCAGCGCACGTAGCGCAGCGCCCGACCGCCGTCACCGGCAAACGCAGACCCCACGACCAGACCGCACGACTCGTTCGGGCGGGCCTCGTGGGCATGGCGGGCGATGGCGTCGGCGATGGGGCGCGGGAGGCGGACGGTCTCCACCGATGTGCCACTCACGCCCCAGCGGCTCGCAACGCTTGCGAAGTCGGGCCCGAGGGGGGCGACGCCGACGCAGCCGAGGCCGAGCTCGAAGCCGCCACCCCCGCGCACGCGGGGCACGCCGGGTCGCGTCGGATCTCGAGCTCCCGGAACTCGCCGTCGAGCGCATCGAACAGCAGCAGCCGGCCCACCAGCGGCGCGCCCACGCCCAGCAGCAGCTTGAGCGCCTCGTTCGCCTGGAGCAGCCCCATGATCCCGGGCACGACCCCCAGCACGCCCACGGCCGAGCAGTTGGGCGCGAGCTCGGGGGGCGGCGACGACGGGTACAAGCACCGGTAGCAGGGGCCCGCGCCCGGCACGAAGACCGAGAGCTGGCCCTCGAAGCGGTACACGGACGCGTGCACGACGGGGATGCCCGCCGTCACCGCCGCGTCGTTGAGCGCGTAGCGGGTCTCGAAGCTGTCGGTCCCGTCGATGACCACGTCGTAACCCGCGATGATGTCTGCCGCGTTGTCTGGCCCCAGCAGCACCTCATGGGCCACCACCTGCACGTCGGGGTTGAG
>JAJZRG010000046.1 GCA_021802825.1 Chloroflexota bacterium | reverse complement strand
GAGGACGCGGGGCGGCTGGCCCGGCTCTGCCTCGACCACGGCGAGGTGGACGCCGACCTCGCCCCGCTGCTCGCGCAGCAGCGCGAGGCCATCGCCCGCCAGCGGGCCGACCTCGACCGGCTCGAGGGCGAGCTTCTCGACCTCGAGATGACGATCGCGGCAGCCGGCCGTGTGCGGAGGAGGCGCATGCCACCCGACCAGCCGATCCGCGTGTTGTTCGTCTGCACGCACAACTCGGCCCGGAGCCAGATCGCCGAGGCACTGCTCCGCGAGTACGGCGGAGCCGACTTCGAGGTGGCCTCGGCTGGCACGGAGGCGACTCGGGTACGGCCAGAGACGATCGCGGTGCTCGCCGAATCTGGCATCGACTGGTCGACGGCCGAGAGCAAGGCGATCGGGCGGTTCCTCGACCAGCGGTTCGACTATGTGATCACCGTCTGCGACCGGGCCAGGGTGACGTGTCCGGCCTTCCCCGGCTCGACGAACTCGCTCCACTGGGGCCTCGACGACCCGTCCGAGGTCGAGGGCGGCGACGAGGAGCGGCTCGAGGCGTTCCGTCGCACGGCTCTCGAAGTGGCCGCGCGCCTCCGGCCGTTCATCGAGGTGGCGCTGCGCGCTGCCGGTCGCCGCGATCGCAGCCCGCTGTCCTAACGCGCGCCGCGACCGCT
The DNA here is from genome assembly GCA_021802825.1 of Chloroflexota bacterium. Classification (GTDB taxonomy): domain Bacteria; phylum Chloroflexota; class Limnocylindria; order Limnocylindrales; family CSP1-4; genus CAIXZV01. Next base: position 27,431 of record JAJZRG010000046.1, on the reverse strand, counting down.
GGCCTTCCAGCCCGGCCGCCGGCACAAGTGGACGCCTTCGTGGGGTGCTCGCCGGGCCGATTGACACGGCCTTGGTGACCCAAGCCCCTTGGACATGTCAGCGGATCGTGTGATGTTGTGGGCATGAAGCTCGCGCTGCCCACGCACCCGGAGATCGGCCTCTTCCTCCGGCGCCTCGCTGGCCCGGAACTGCCGACTGGCGTGGCAGCGCACCTCCGCCCTCCTGACCCGAGGTCCCGCCGTGCCGACCCCGCTGCCCGTCGTCGCTGAACCTCGCTTCGACCTCATCCCCCCGGACGTGTCCACCGCGCAGGCGGCGGCCGCGCTGCTCGCCGACCGCACGCGCGCGACCGTCCTGCGGATGCTCCGCGACGGGCCGCTCTGCGTGTGCGAGATGGCAGCCGCGCTCGGCGAGCGCGAGAACAACGTGAGCAACCACCTCGCGAGGCTCCGTGAGGCGGGCCTCGTGCGGGCGATCCGCCACGACGCGAACGGCCGGTTCCTGTACTACGAGCGTGACGAGGCGGCCGTGCGCGCCGCCCGAGAGTCGCTCGCCGAGCTGCTGGGATGACGGCGCTCGCCGCACGGCCCGCCCGCCCGTCCTGCTGTAAGTCGTGGGCGCGAGCCAACTCACCGCGATCGGCCGCTCCCTTGATGCGGTCGCGCGAGCGAGGGAGGCGGTCATCGTGACGCGGGTCGAGGTGCTCGGGCCCGGCTGCCGGCGCTGCACGGAGCTCGACGCCAAGGTGCGCGCGGTCGTCGCCGACATGGCTGCCGATGCCGACGTGCGCTACGTGACCGACCCGGTCGAGATCGTGACTCGGGGCTTCTTCATGCGGACTCCCGGCCTCGTCGTCGACGGGGTCGTGGTGTCGTCCGGACGCGTGCCCAGCCCGCGCGAGATCGCCGGCTGGCTCCAGAGGGAATGACCCGGCGCCCCGGCCCGCCGGCCAGCCGGACCGGGCCGGGGCGCCTCCACCCAGAGATCGTGGCCAACGCGTCGTGGGCTCCGCGCTGGCCATGGACACAGCCCACGCCGAGGTGCGCCAAGGTGATGCAGAGCGAGATCGTGCCTTCCCGATGCGGGCAGACACCCGAGGCATCGAGATGAGGCGGGTGGATCCCTCCGACCTCGACGTACGAGCACTCGCCGCCCTGGCCGATCCCATCCGCCTGGACATGCTGCGGCAGCTCGTGAGCGAGGGCGACGTGTGCTGCGGAGACTTCCGGGCGCTCCACCGCATCGGGCAGCCGACCGTCTCCCACCACCTCCGCGTGCTCCGCGAAGCCGGGCTCGTCCGGTCCGAGCGGAACCACTCGTTCGTGAGGTACCGCGTCGAGCCCGCGGTGCTCAGGCGCGTCGCAGGGGTCCTCGAGGCCCTGAGTGTCGCCGCCTCGGCCGCGGCTGAGCCCGGGCCCGATGAGGTCGGCGAATGCTGCGGACGGGGGACGGGGCGATGAGCAGCGTTTCCCGCACGGCCGCGGCATGGGCAGCGGACGGCATTGCGTTCGGTAGGGCGGTCCTCGTCCGTGTGTCAGGGCCCTCGGCGTTCGAGGTCGGCAGCACGCTGCTGGTCGGCGCGGACGGCCGAATCGCGGGCGGCGTCTCGCCGGGATGCGCTGAGGGCGCCGCCGTCGAGGCGGTCACGGCTGCCCGCCTCGGCGGCTACCGCGAGGTGATCAGCCTCGGGCCGGAAGAGGACGCGCCCGCGGATGCGCCAGGGACGTGCGGCGGAAGGAGCGACGTCCTCATCGAGCCCAGCGTCCCGCAGGCTCTCGTCGCCTCGACGCCGCCGGCGGATCCGATCGCTGTCGCGACTACCCTCCCCGCCGGTCGCGAGTTCGCCCAGTCGGCCTACCTCACGGTCGACGGAACGGGACGCCGGTCGTGCACCCTCGGCGATCCGGCGCTGGACGCGGAGGCGGCGGGCTACGCCATTGCCGCGCTCCGCGACGGGCGGTCCCGCGTCGTCGACACCGCACAACGGCGCGTGTTCATCGAGGTCGTGAACGTGCCGCACCTGGTCATCGAGGGCGCCGGCGACATCGCCGTGCATCTCGCCCGGCTGGCCCACGCGATCGGCTATCGGACGACCGTCATCGACGCGAGGGCGGCGTATGCCAGCCGCGACCGGTTCCCCGACGCCGACGCAATCCTCGTGGGGTGGGCCGACGAGCTCGCGGAACGCGCCAGCATCGACGACTCGACCTTCGTTGCCGCCATCGCCCACGATCCGAAGCACGACGACCCTGCGATCATCGCGGCCCTTGCCCGAGGGGCCGCGTACGTTGGGGCCCTCGGCAGCCGGCGCACCCACGCGGCGCGCCTGCGCCGCCTCGCAGCCGCCGGGGTGCCCAGCGCATCGCTCGCCCGGATCCACGGCCCGATCGGCCTGGCCCTCGGCGCGCGCACGGCCCCGGAGCTCGCGGTCTCGATCCTGGCGGAGATCGTCCGGGAGCGCCGCCAGAGTGAGCGGCCGCGGGCCGAGGATGGGACGGCAGTCCCGGCCTGACCCACGCGGTGCCCGCATGCGCCCGAGGTCACCCCGCCGCATGACCTATCGGCGCGCAATTGTGACATCAGTCAAATCACGGTTTGTCAAACCACCGTTAGACTAACGGCATGGACACGGAGCGCGACCACAGGGACGAGCTGGTGCTCGATGGGCTCGGCGTGGCCGCGCTGAGCGCGATCGCGGAGCCCAACCGGGCCAGGATCGTGGCCCTCCTGGGCCACGGGGAGCACTGCGGCTGCGAGGTGGGGGAGACCCTCGGCCTGAGCACCGCCCTGGTCTCGCATCACCTCAGGGTCCTGGTGGGGGCCGGGCTGGTCGGGGAGCGCCGCGCCGGCCGCTGGGTCTACTACTCCCTGGACGCCGAGCGGCTCGCCGCGGTCCGTGCGGCCGTCGACCGGCTGCTGAGCCCCGGCGAGGCCGCCACGCGGACCTGCGAGCGGTCGGACTGCGGCACGCGCCGGCCGGCCCGTCGGCGCGACCCGGGGCAGCGTGGACAGGCCGAGCCTGCCCGGGTGGGCGCATGACCCGCGTGCTCGTCGTGGGGTATCCCGCCTCGGCCGGCTGCCCGCCCGAGAAGACCTGGCGCGCGGCGGCGTCGATCCTCGAGCAGCGGCTCCGCGGGCGCTTCGCAGGGGCGATCGACTTCGCCTACGTGGACCTGTTCAGCCGCGAGATGGCACAGCATCCGGAGGTCGAGGCGATGGTTGCCTCCGGCATTGCGATCCCGCCCATCGTCCTGATCGACGGGGTCCTCGCCTCGTCGGGCGGCAAGCTCAACCTGTCCGCCATCGAGCGTGCTGTCGCCGGCGCGTTCGGGGCTTCGCGCGCCACCCCGGAGGAAGTGCACCCGTGACCGATCCGCTCGATGTCGAGATCTTCGACCCGCCGCTCTGCTGCCCGACGGGCCTGTGTGGCCCCGTTCTCGACGCGACCCTCGTCGACCTCGCCGACGCGGTCGCCACCCTGACCGCCGAGGGCCGATCGGTCGTCCGCCACATGATGACCAGCGACCCGCAGGCGTTCATGCGCAACAGGACGGTGTACGACCTCATCAAGGCGCGCCAGCTCGAGGCGTTGCCGATCACCGTCGTGCGCGGCCAGGTCGTCAAGACCTCCGCCTATCCAACGATCGACGAGCTCCACGCCGCGCTCGCCGCCGGCGCCTGACCGGCACCGAGGGAGCACACCCACGATGGCCCAGTTCCTCTTCTTCTCGGGCAAGGGCGGCGTCGGCAAGACAACGATGGCATGCGCGACGGCCGTCGCCGAGGCCGATTCCGGCAAGCGCGTCCTGATCGTGACCACGGACCCGGCGTCCAACCTCGCCGACGTCTTCGAGCAGCCGATCGGCCACGCGGTCACCGCGATCGCCGCGGTGCCCGGCCTCTGGGGGATGGAGATCGACCCCGACAAGGCGACCGCCGAGTACACCGACCGCACGCTCGCGCCCATCCGGGCGATCTTCCCCGAGCAGATCGTCGCGGTCATGGAGGAGCAGCTCGCGGGGCCGTGCACGGCCGAGGTGGCGGCCTTCGACCGGTTCGCCGACTTCCTCGACCCGTCCCTGCCCGCCGTCGTGCCCAAGAGCGGCGAGGCTTTCGACCTCGTGATCTTCGACACCGCGCCGACCGGCCACACCGTTCGGCTGCTGGAGTTGCCTGAGGCGTGGTCCAAGAGCATCAGCGAGGCCGAGTCCGGCGCCGGGCAGACCTGCATCGGCCCCGCGGCTGCCATCGCCGACGCGAAGGCGAAGTACGACCGCGCGCTTGCCGCCCTGCGCGACCCGGGGCGGACGAGGTTCGTGTTCGTCCTGCACGCCGAGGCGACGTCGGTTGCCGAGACCAAGCGCGCGGGCGCCGAGCTCGCGCGCCTCGGGATCCGCACCACCGAGTACGTCGTCAACGGGCTCATCCCCGACGAGGAGCGCGCGGGCCCGTTCTTCGCGTCGCGCATCGCGATGCAGGAGCGGTATCTCGAGGTCATCGCGCGCGAGCTCCCGCACAAGGCGCGCCGGATGCCCCTGCTCGACGGCGAGGTTCGCGGCGTTGCCCGGCTCCGGGCGCTCGTGCCCCTGCTCGCGGATCCCCACGCCCCGCGCCCGGTCTTCGGCGCGCCGGAGGACGCAGGCCTGCGCCAGGCCCACGACACGGCCGCGGCCGTTGCCGCCCTGCGCCCGGGCGACGGCCCGCGGACGGTCTTCTTCGCGGGCAAGGGAGGCGTCGGCAAGACCGCCGTCTCCTGCGCCGCGGCGGTGTGGTCGGCCCGGCAAGGCTACCGGACCCTCCTGGTCACCACGGACCCGGCGGCCCACATCGGCCAGGTCCTGGGCGAGACGATCGCGACCGAGCCGACGCCAGTCCCGTCCGTTCACGGGCTGTGGGCGGCACGCGTCGACGCGAAGGCGGCCGCTGTCGCCTACACGGACCGGATCATCGAGGACGCGGTCGCCAAGGGCCGCAGCCCCCAGTCCATCGCGGCGATGCGGGAGGAGCTCGACTCCCCCTGCACGGAGGAGATGGCGGCATTCGACCAGTTCATCGAGCTCGCGAGCCGCGACACGTTCGACGTGACGATCTTCGACACGGCGCCGACGGGCCACACCATGCGGCTGCTGGAGCTGCCGATCGACTGGAGCCGCCAGCTCGACGTCAAGGTGTTCGCGTCGGTCGAGGGGGACGCCGCAGACGACGTGGCGAAGGCCCGGTTCGCGGGCGTCATCGACATGATGCGGGATCCGTCGCGGAGCACCTTCGCCTTCGTGATGTACCCGGAGGCGACCCCGATCGTCGAGGCGAGCCGGGCGATCGACGAGCTCGCGTCGCTCGGCATCCCGCTGGGGCTGGTCGTGGCGAACATGGTCCTGCCCGCCGACGCGTGCCGCACGCCGTACGCCCGCTCGCGGTGGCAGATGCAGCAGAGGTACCTCGCCGACATCGAGGGCCGCTTCGCGGCGCCCGTGCTGGAGGTGCCGCTCCTCGACGGTGAGGTGATCGGCCGCGAGCGACTCACGGAGCTGCTCGCACCCGCCCTGCGGTCGGCGGCGGTCCCGGTCTAGCAGGAGGCACCGATGGTCTCAGCAGAAGCCCACGATCCGGCGCTCGCCGCCGCGAGCGATGCGGCGGAGATCGACGCCCTTGTGGCCGGGGGAACGTTCGGCGCCAGACTCGGGGCGACCCCGGAGTTCGCCGCCCTGCTCGCCGCATCCGCGGCGCTGACGGCCGACAGCGTCGCACAGGACGCGATAGCCGCGTGCCGGGAGAAGCAGCAGGACTTCCGGGTCGAGGCGGCGATGAACCTGCTCACCGAAGAGCAGGCCGTCGAGCTCGATCGCCTGATGAACGCGATGCACGCGGTGCCGTCGGTCGTCAGCTACGTCGACGCGCTCTCGGCGTTCACGGCCCTCTGCCAAGATACCTCGGCCGTCGTGAGCGGGCTTATCGGCATCGACTTCGCCGCCAACAGCCGCTCCGGCGGCTGCTGCGGCGGCTGAGGGACGCCATGCTCACCGCCGAGATCCACGAGGCGGCCGCCGAGCTCGGCCGCAGCCTCAACCAGGCCCCTGCCGTGTCCGCGTACCGCACGACGCGGGCGGCCCTCGACGCCGACCCCGGTGCGCTGGCGCTCATGGAGAAGCTGCGCCGCCTCCAACAGGCGTTCATCGCGGCGCAGCAGAGCGGCGAGTCGGCCGCGCCCGACGCCATGGAGGACCTCCGCCTGGTCCAGGCCGAGGTCCGGCACAACGAGGTCATCATGGCCCACCTGCGGGCCTCGAATGAGGTCAAGGCCTTCCTGCCGCTCGTCGCGGCCGAGGTCAGCCGCGAGCTGGGCGCCGACTACGCGAAGCTCATCGCACCAACGAGCTGCTGAGGGCACTCGAAGGCTCTCCGGTGGAGAGAGGAGGTCGGCCATGTGGGAGCGGATCCTGTGGGCGACGGACTTCTCCGCGCCCGCCCACGACGCGGGCCGGACGGCGCTGACGCTGGCGAACTGGGCCGGCGCCGCCATCGAGGCGGTGACCGTGATCCCGCCCGACCCGGGCGACCTGCCCCCGGCCCTGGTGTCGGTCCTCGGGGAGGACGGGCTCCAGGACGCGGAGCGGGAGCTCGAGGCCGAGGTCGTGGCCGGGGTGCGCGAGCGGCTGGCCGAGGAAGCCGGCTTCCTCCTCGCCGCGGGCCATGAGGTGCCGCTGCACGTGCGGGCCGGCGATCCGCCGAAGGAGATCGTCGCCCTCGCGGGAGAGCTGCGCGTCGACCTCGTGGTAATGGGGGCGACGGGTCACCGCAGCGTCAAGGAGGTGCTCTTCGGGAGCACGGTCGACAGCGTGGCGCGCCACGCACCGTGTCCGGTGCTGGTCGTCCGCTGACCAGCCGGGTCCGCGACGAGCGTCGACCCGGGACGGGCGAGAAGGAGGTCCGACGGAGCCGAGTTGAGCCATTCCACCCCGATTCGAGACTGGAGCCATGGTTACCACGATCTCGTTGTCGACCGGGTCCGAGACAGCGGAGGCTGCCCCTCTCCCGATCCTGTCGCACTGGATTGACGGGCGCCCTGTGGAGGTGCTCCCCGAGCACACCGGGCCGGTCTACAACCCCGCCACCGGGCAGGTGATCGCCCGGATCCCACGGGGTGGCGCGCCCGAGGTGGACGCCGCCGTCGCAGCCGCGAAGGCCGCCTTCCCCCAATGGCGCGACACGCCCCTGATCTCCCGCAGTGAGGTGTTCTTCGCCTTCCGCGAGCTCGTCTGGCGGCACCGGGAGGAGATGGCCGCGCTCATCACGCGTGACCACGGCAAGACCTTCCCGGACGCGCTGGGCGAGGTCGTCCGCGGCCTCGAGACCATCGAGTTCGCCTGCGGGCTCCCGACCCAGCTCGCCGGCCTGATGACGCCGAGCGTCGCGACGAACGTGGACGCGTTCACCCTGCGCGGGCCCCTCGGCGTGACCGCGGCGATCACGCCGTTCAACTTCCCGGCGATGGTGCCGATGTGGATCTACCCCATCGCCCTCATGTGCGGGAACACGCTGGTCCTCAAGCCGTCATCCCACACGCCCGGCGCCACGCAGCTCCAGGCGGAGCTGTGGAAGGAGGCAGGCGGGCCCGACGGGACCTTCAACATCGTCTACGGCGGCCGCGAGGCGGTCGCCGCGATCGTCGAGCACCCGGACATCGCCGCCATCCAGTTCGTCGGCAGCACTGCGGTCGGGCGCTACGTGTTCGAGGAGGGGACGAAGCACGGCAAGCGGATCGGGTCGTTCACGAGCGCGAAGAACGCGATGATCGTCCTGCCGGACGCCGACATGGCCCTCACCGCCGACGCGGCCGTTGCCTCCGGCTACGGATCCGCCGGCGAGCGGTGCATGGCCCAGACGCTCGTCATCGCCGTCGGCGACTCCGGCGATCGCCTGCGGCCGCTCATGCTCGAGCGGATCAAGGGCCTCAAGGTCGGCCCGGGCATGGAGCCGGGGATGGACATGGGCCCGATCTACGCGAAGGAGCACCGCGAGTCGGTGATCGCTTGGATCGACAAGGGGGTCGCGGAGGGGGCCGAGCTCGTCGTCGACGGGCGCCCGTTCGTGCATCCCACCAGCCCCGACGGGTTCTTCCTCGGGGTGTCGCTGTTCGACCACGTCACCCCCGAGATGCAGATCTACCAGGAGGAGATCTTCGGCCCGGTCCTGGGCATCGTCCGGGCCGGCACATACCACGCGGCGGTCGGCCTCATCAACGCCCACAAGTACGCCAACGGCACGGCGATCTTCACCACCAACGGCGGCGCCGCGCGGCGCTTCAAGCTCGAGGTCGACGTGCCGATGATCGGCGTCAACGTGCCGATCCCGGTCCCTGCCGGGTACCTCTCGTTCGGGGGCGCGAAGCAGTCCTCGATCGGGGACCTCGCGATGCGCGGCGAGGACGGGGTCAGGTTCTTCACCCAGCAGAAGATGGTCACCGAGCGGTGGCCCGACCCGGGCAGGAGCGGCCCGCTCAGCCTCGTCTTCCCAGGCAACAGCTGACGCGCAAGCGCCACGGGCCAGGGGGCCGCCGGCCCCCCTGGCCCGCTCCCGCCAGCCGGCAGGCCGAGAGGAACGTTCCGCGAGCCGGCGTGGCCCCGGCGAGGGGACCTTCGACCCTGTCCACGGCCCACGCCGGCATGAGATGTTCACCACACGCTGATCCGTCACCAATCCCCGCACTCACCATGGAGCCCTGTCGATGAGCCGCCTGCTGTTGAAGCTCGAGGACTTCCGCCTCCTGCCGTTCCTCGTCCTGTTCAGCATGGCAGTCGGCATCCTCATCGGGAATGCCCTCCAGATCTCGGACTTCGCCCTGACGCCGCCGATCGACGCCATCAAGTCGATCGCCGCCGGGACGTTCGACCCGACCGTGCCGGCGCTGATCAGCCTGGGCGTCCCGATCGGGCTCTTCGCGATGATGTACCCGGCGATGACGAACGTCCGCCTGGGCGAGGTCGGGATCGCGTTCCGGTCGCCGAGGCAGCTCGGCGTGGTCCTGTTCTTCAACTACCTGATCGCGCCCTTCGTGATGCTCGGGCTCGCCAACGTCTTCGTCTCCGACCCCGAGCTGCACACCGGGCTGGTCCTGTACGGCCTCGCGCCGTGCATCGCGATGGTCATCATCTTCACGTTCCTGGCCAAGGGGAACACCCCCATGGCCCTCGTGTTCGTCGCCCTGAACTCGATCGCCCAGATGATCCTCATCCCGGTGTACGCGCGGCTGCTGATCGGGAACGTCAACTTCGACGTGCTGGTCGTGGCCGAGAGCGTGGTCCTCTACCTGGGGCTGCCGCTCGTGGCGGGGGTCGCCACGCGGATGATCGTGGTGCGGCGGCGCGGCGAGGCCGGCATGGAGGCGCTCAAGCCGGCCCTCAACGCGGTGTCGATCCTCGGGCTGCTGTTCACTCTCATCGTCATGTTCGCGCTCAAGGGCGACCTCATTCTCCAGAAGCCCGGGATTGTCCTCGAGATGGCCATCCCGATGACGCTGTTCTTCTCGGTCATGTTCTTCACGGTGTTCCTCGTCGGCTGGCGGCTGCGGTTCCCGTACCGCGACGCGGTCGCCGTCGCCTTCAACGCCACCGGCCGCGACTTCGAGATCGCCATCGCGATCGCGATCACGGCCTTCTCGCCGACGGTCGCCCTCGCGACGGTTGTGGGCCCGCTGATCGAGGTGCCGGTGATGCTGTTCCTCGTCTGGTCGGCCATGCGCCTCGCCCCGCGCCTGTTCGGGGTGAAGCCGCTCGCGGTCGTGGGCGGAGGCCTGGCCACCGCGACCGAGTCGGCCGAGGCCCGCCCGTGACCGTGTCCGGCGCGCCCGAGACGACCACCTGCCGGGCGCGGGACTTCATCCCGGTCCCCGACGTCACCTCGGCCGTGGCGGCCGCAACGCTGCTGGCGGACCCGACCCGGGCCTCGATCCTGCGGATGCTCGCGGACAGCGCCTACTGCGTGTGCGAGATGGCGGCCGCCCTCGGCGTCGGGGAGAGCAACCTCTCGAACCACCTGGCGCGGCTGCGGCACGCGGGCCTCGTCCGGGCAACCCGCAACGAGGCGAACCTGCGGTTCACGTACTACGAGCGGGACGAGGCAGCGATCGCATCCCTCCGCGGGGCGCTCGCCGACGTCCTCCGGTGAGCGCTCCGCGTGCGCCCGGCTGGTCTCGACGACCGGCGTCTCGCCGTCATCCGCCTCGACCGCGTCACCGACCCTTTCGCGCCTGCCGCGAGGCAGATCGCGATCCCTGCGGAGAAGGGGACACCGACGCCCTCGGCCGCCGCTCCAGATCCCGGCTCGCGGAGCAGCGCCGCGCATTCACAACTGAAGGCTGATCGCCGGCCGAGCTCCCGAAGGACGAGCTTCGAGGATGAGGACGCACACGGTCCTGGTACGGGTCGACGAGGAGGGGCGCCTTGTCCTGCCGCCGGATCTCGCCGTGCGTCTCGGGCTCGTCGATGGGGCGCTCGTCCGCGTGGAGGAGCGCGACAACGCGGTCCTGTTCGGCCGGTCGACCGCGTCATTGGCTCGGGTCTACGTGGAGCCGACGACCGCGTGCAACCTCCGCTGCCGCACCTGTGTCCGCAACGTCTGGGGCGAGTCGCCGGGGACGATGTCGGAGGGGATCTTCGCGAGGGTCATGGAGGGCGTGCGCGAGACGTCGCCACGCCCGACCGTCTTCTTCGGCGGGTTCGGCGAGCCCTTCGCCCACCCGGACCTGCTGGCAATGCTCGCCGCCGCCAAGGCAGCCGGCTGCGTGGTCGAGGTGATCACCAACGGGACCATGCTGGACGGAGCGGCCCGGCGCGAGCTCGTGCGGATCGGCGTGAACCGGGTGTGGGTCTCCATCGACGGGGCGACCCCCGAGAGCTACGCGGATGTCCGGCTGTGGGACGCCCTGCCCCAGTTGATCGAGGACCTCGCCGCGCTGCGGGACCTGCGCGTCGCGAGCCGCTCGGGCCTGCCGCGGCTCGGCATCGCCTTCGTGGCCATGAAGCGGAACATCGCTGACCTGCCGGAGGTCATCCGGCTGGGGGAGCGCCTTGGCGCCGACCGGCTCTCGGTCAGCAACGTCCTGGCACACACTTCCGAGCTGCGCGACCAGGTGCTGTACGCCGGATGCATCGACACCGAGGAGCTCGACCCCTCGCCCTGGTCACCGGAGATCTCGCTGCCCCGGATGGACATCGAGCCGCGAACCCTCGGCGCGCTGGTGCGCGCGGAGGCCGACCGGCGCGGGCGCACGCCTGCCGGCCGACAGGGCGACGGGCGGGCCAACACCTGTCCGTTCGTGGAGAAGGGGAGCGTCTCGGTCCGCTGGGACGGGGCGATCAGCCCCTGCCTGCCACTGCTGCACACGCATGGCAGCTACCTCGACTTCCGGCCCAGGACGAACCGTGCGTTCGCGGTGGGGAACATCAACGACCGCGGCCTGCTCGACACATGGAACGACCCGGCGTACGTCGAGCTGCGGGAGCGGCTCCTGGCCTTCGACTTCGCCCCGTGCTCGATCTGCAACAGCTGCGACATGGCCGCCGAGAACCTCGAGGACTGCTTCGGCAGCCCCACGCCGGCCTGCGGCGGCTGCCTCTGGGCCCAGGGGTTCATCCGGTGTCCGTAGGCATGTCCCTCGCAGCCTGAACGAGAAGGCGCTCCGCACCACGTGGAGGTGCGAACACGCGCGCCCCAGGGGCGTTCCTGCCCAGAGGCGAGCGGCTCGGCGGGACGTGGGCGCGGACGTCGTCACCCTCGTCGTGGGGCACTGCTCACCCCGCCCCGGATGTTTCGGCCGGCGACGCGCCTACTCGCTCAGCCAGGCCGCGATGTCGCCGGCCGAGGGAACCCGCCCGTAGCTCACGACCTTGCCGTCGATGACGAGCCCGGGCGTGCTCATGATCCCGTAGGCCATGATCTCGGCATAGTCCGTCACCTTGGTGACCTCAGCATCGACGCCGGCCATGGCGACGGCCTCGCGGGCGTTCTTCTCGAGCCGCACGCAGTTGTTGCAGCCGGGCCCGAGGACCTCGATCTTCTTCATGGCAGTTGTCTCCTTGTGGCCGTGGCCGATCACGGGATGAGCGCGTTGAACAGGTAGCCGATGCAGAGGATCCCGATCGTCACCACCGTGCCGAAGGTCGCGACGAGCGGCCAGCGGATCACGCGGCGCAGGATGATGAACTCGGGCAGGCTGATGGCCGTGATGGCCATCATGAACCCGAGGGTTGTCCCGAGCGGCATCCCCTTGCCAAGCAGCGCCTGCACGATCGGGATGGTCCCCGCGGCGTTCGAGTACAGCGGGATCGCGATCAGCACGACGATCGGAACCGCGAGCGGGTTCGAGCGGCCGCCGATGGCTGCCACTAGCTCCGTCGGGGCATAGCCGTGGATCAGGGCCCCGATCCCGATCCCGATCAGCAGGTAGGGCGTGATCCGCCGGACCAGTTCCTTGGTGTACGCCCAGGCCTCGTGGATGCGGTCTTGCCACGTGATCGTGATCGCGGTCACCGTCCCGCCCTTGCCCTGGAGGGCCCAGACGTAGTCCTCGACGTACCGCTCCATGCCGAGCTTGCCGATGACGAGCCCGCCGACGATCGCCACCACCAGTCCTGCCGTCATGTAGACGAGGGCGATGCCAGGCCCGAACAGGCCCCACAGCAGGACCAGGGCCACCTCGTTGACCATGGGCGAGCTGATGAGGAAGGCGAAGGTCACGCCCAGCGGGATGCCGGCCTCCACGAAGCCGATGAACAGCGGCACCGCGGAGCAGGAGCAGGAGGGCGTCACGATGCCGAACGAGGCCGCCGTGACCGTGCCGGCCAGGAGGCCCCGACCCGCGAGCGCCGCCCGGACGCGCTCCGGCGGGAAGAAGCCTCGGATCAGCGTGACGACGGTGATGATGCCGAGGAGCAGGAGCAGCACCTTCGGCACGTCGAGCAGGAAGAAGGCGACGGCCTCGCCGAAGTGGGACCCGCGCTCGAGGCCGAAGGCCGTGAACGCCAGCCAGTCCGCCAGCGGCGCCTCGGCGAGCCACGCCACGAGCCAGGCGCCGACTGACAGGGCGACCGTGGCCCTGAGCGGGAGGTGAGGTCGGTGCGAGGCGCGCAGGTCGAGGGTCGTCATCGGCCCGGCTCGAGGAGCGTTCGCAACTGGGCGAGCGCGGCGGCGCCGGCCTGCTCGTCGCGCTCGTAGTAGACGCGGCGGGAGTCGCCCTCGTGGCGGCTCGCCCGGACGAGCCCCGCGTCGCGGAGGAGCGCGAGGTGGTTGCTCACGTTGTTCTCGCGGGCGCCGAGCGCGGCCGCCATCTCGCACACGCAGTGCGGCCCGTCGGCCAGCAGCGCGAGGATGCCCATCCGCGTCCGGTCCGCCAGCAGCGTCGCGACCGAGAGCGGCGACTCCACGTCCGGGGCGCGGTACTCCAGGCGCAGGTCCGGCAGGACCGGGATCTCAGTCGACATCGGGGACCTCCGCGGGGATGCTGGGGAGGGAGGCTCGGGCTGCGCGCTGGGTGGTCGGGAATGTGGCTGGGTGAACATCTCAGCCGCGACTGTATCATGTGGTGCTGAGACTCTCACGCCCAGATGACAGGTCTCCGAGGGCTGAAGGTCACCCGGTGCGTGCCGGGAGCCACCTTGTGGCGTCACCCCCGGGTCAGTCCGACGGGCCGCGGGCGCGTCTGCGGCGGCGGTTCGCACCGCGATCGCTGCTGTGCCGTTATCCCCAACGCCGACGCCGCTGATCGCACAGATCGGCGGCGGCACCGCACCTCAACAACCACACAGACGGTGCCAATCGCGCTCATCTCTTGATGTGCGGTTCGATGCAGGCGAGGCGCGCCCTCCGCTCTTCGTGATGCGGGTGGAGCCGCTGACCCGGCCGACGGTGGCCTCCTTCGCCGCGATGCGCGGGGGCGCATCTTCCCTTCGCGACGTCCTAGGGACGGGATGCTCGCCGTCGCGAGACGACCACATCAGGTCCGAGCGCCGCCCCGGATCCGTTCTGCGCGCGCGACGAGCACGATCCCCAGGCCGACCGTGACCACAAGCAGCACCCCGATGATGCCGATCTCGAACGACGAGCGGGTCCTTGGCACGGCCACCGCCGCGGCTTCGCTGGCCGGCTCCACGTTGGTCACTCCGGCGGCGGCCAGGATCTCGCAGGTGGTGGTGAGCGTCTCGTCGCCGATGGCCTGGAACGTGTACGTGCCGGCCGGCAGGTGGGCCGGGATCGTCAGGGTGACGTTGAACATCCCCGATGCGTCCGTGGTGACCGCTGGGTAGGGAACGGTGACATCGGGCCCGACGAGGTCGATCTGACGGTCGCTGTTGGGCTCGAGGCCGTTGCCGGCGAGGACGACCGTCCCGCCGGCCGTGACCTGGGCGGGCTCGACGGAGATCCCCGAAGCCCCCGGGCCCGAGTGCGCCGTGACGGGCAAGGCGACCGCAGCTCCGATCACGGCTGCGGCCGCAAGGGCACGCAGAAGACTGCTAGACATGGCGCGAGGCCTCCTGTCGCGTATTCGCAGAGAGCAGCGGCACGATGAAGCCGGCGGAGCCCGCCACGAGCAGGACGAGGGCCACGCCGAGTTGGGCGACCGCGATGTCGCCGCCACGGGCGAGCGAGTCGACGCCCACTTCGCTGAAGGCCATGCCGCATGCGAGCAGGACGAGGCGCAGGATCACACTGCCCATCTCACATCTTCCCAATGTGCGATTGGGGAGCGTTCGCGATCGCGAAGAGCACGAGCCCGACGAGGCTGACAACCACGACCGCGCCGATGGCCATCAGCACCCTTCGCCGAGCCGGCGACCGGTACGGGCTGCGATCGATGAACGGCAGCAGGGCGAGGGCGCCGAACAGGATGGACGGGACCCAGATCAGGGCCGGCAGGCCGAACCAGTTCTCGAACGGGTAGAACGGCAGGAACATCCACGGCGGCTTGGTGGTCTCCGTGCCCGGGATGGGACGCGCCCCGAGCATGGCCGGCAGGACGATCGCGAGAACCGTGGTCGCGGCCAGCATCAGCAGGCCGAAGCCCGCCATCCGCACGAGATGCGCCGCGAACGTCGAGCCGCTCTTGGCCGGGGCCGGGCCACCGTCGACGGCCGCATCCGCCTGGGCGGGCAGCGACGAGATGCCGTGGCGCTTGACCAGCAGGAAGTGGGCGATGAGGACGAGCGTCCCGAGCGCGGGCAGGATGACGACGTGGGCCATGTACAGCCGGCCGAGCAGCGGCAGGTTCGCCTCGAAGTCGCTCGAGAACCAGAACCCGAGGGCTCCGAGCAGCTTGCCCGCCTCGACGTTGTGGCCAAGGGCCTCGTAGCCCTCCTGATCCCACTTCATCACCGTGCCCGTGAAGATGAGGCCCATCGTGATCGCCAGGAGGCTGAGGCCGACGAGCCAATTGGCCTCGCGGGGCCGCTTGTACGACCCGGTCACGAAGATCCGGCCGAGGTGCAGGAGGATCGTCGCCATCACGATGTTCGCGGTCCAGAAGTGGATGCCGCGAACGATGTCGCCAGCGGGCGCCACGTTCATGATGTAGACGACGCTTTCGCGCGCCGCCTCGGGCGTCGGGTGGTAGAACTGGGCGAGCCAGACGCCGGTCACCGCGAGGATCAGGAATCCGAAGAACGTGATCCCGCCGAGGATGAAGCCGATGCCGTTGGCGTGCTCCGGGACCGGGTAGGCCAGGCCGGACAGGCCGAGCCGCTCGTCGATCGCGGCCCAGGTGCGTCGCCACCTAGTCGCTGACGCCTCGCCCCAGTCCCCGTGGGCGATCGGGGTGACCGCCATGTCATCACCGTCTCTTCGATGGCACCCACGCCCGGTGCGCGGTGTTCACCTCGGATCGTGCGCCGGCGTGCGCGCCCCGCCATCTGCGGAACCCGATGGATTCCTGCGGGAACCCGCAGGAATCGTGCGGCTTCGCCCGGCGGCAGCCGCACGACCCGGTGCTAGACTCCGGCCGAGGTGGCCTGACGACGACGCTCCGCGTGCTCCTGGCCGAGGACCATGCGGTGGTCCGTGAGGGGACGCGTCAGATCCTTGCCCAGGATCCGGGACTGACGGTGGTCGGAGAGGCGGCCGACGGCGCCGAGGTCGTCGCGCTCGCGTCGAAGCTCAGGCCCGACGTGGTCCTGATGGACCTGGGTCTGCCAGTGATCGGCGGCGTCGAGGCGACGCGCCGGATCCGCGCCCTCGAGCCGGCGCCCCGCGTGCTCATCCTCACTGCGTACGACGACGAGGATTACGTGGTCGCCGCCCTCGCGGCCGGAGCGGGCGGCTACCTCCTCAAGACCGCCCACGCCGACGACGTCGTGGCTGCGATCCACGCGGTCGCCCGTGGCGAGGTCGTGCTCCACCCGGCGGTCATGAGGCACCTCGTCGCCCACGGCGGCGATCGGAAGCACGAGCTCCTGACCGCTCGGGAGGTCGAGATCCTGTCCCTCGCGGCACGAGGTCAGCGGACCACGGACATCGCGACCCAGCTGTCGCTGAGCGCGAGGACGGTGGAGGCGCACTTCACCGCGATCTTCAACAAGCTCGGCGTGTCCACCCGGACCGAGGCCATTGTCCACGCGGCCTCACGGGGATGGGTCTCCCTGGAGCGCAAGCCACCGATGCCATGACGCACGGATTTCGGAAGGCATGGCGCTCCCGGGGGAGTCGCGTCGGTGACGCCGCGGAGCATTTGCGCGCCTGGCTGCCACCGATCTACCGGCGCGAGTTCTGGGCCGTCCAGGCGCTCGTCCTCCTGATCGCCGGCGGGCACGCGCTGCTCGAGACCGTCCGCCCTGCGGTCGAGCCGCCGGCGCTGTACCTGCTCCCAACGTCGCTCTACTTCGTCCCCGTCGTCTACGCGTCCCTGAACTTCGGGCTCCGTGGCGCGCTCGCGACGGCCCTGTGGGGCGCACTCTTGACGATGCCCAACGCGATCCTCTGGCACACCGGTCTCGACCGCGTCGGCGAGGCTTGGCAGATGGCGATCGTGCTGGCACTGGCCGTGTTCGTCGGGCAGCGCGTCGACCGCGAGACCAGGGCGCGCCGCGACGCCGAGGAGCGCGAGCGAGAGCGCCGAGACTCCGAGGCACGCTACCGGGGCCTGTTCGACAACGCGCCCGAAGCCGTGCTCGTCCTCGATCCCGACGGCACCGTCGGGGAGGCCAACGACGCCGCGGCCGCGCTCCTCGGACGCCCGAGCACGGCCATGAAGGGCCTGCCGCTCGACCGGATCGTCGGGGCGGCGGCCGCCGACGAGCTCCTGCGGGGCGTGCCGCAGCGGGTCGTCGCCCTGGTGGGCGACGGCGACCATCCGCGGACCTGGGTCGAGCCCATCGTCTACTTGCCCCTGACGGGGCCCGGCGGCGCAGCCGAGACCCAGCTCATGCTCCACGACGTCACGTCTCAGCACGAACGCCAGCACGACCTCGAGGAATACGCTCGCAAGGTGCTCGCGGCGCGCGAGGAGGAGCAGCGCCGCATCGGCCGCGAGCTCCACGACGGTCCGCTGCAGTCGCTCGTCCTCCTATGGCGCAAGCTCGACAAGCTCGACCAGCCCGAAGCAGGCTACCGGAGCTCCGCTGCCCAGGAGGCGCGCGAGCTGGCCGAGGGGACCGCCGACGAGGTCCGGCGGATCAGTCGCGCGCTGCGCCCCTCCGTCCTCGACGACCTGGGCGTCGTCGCCGCGATCGAGTCGGAGGCGGGCGCCGTTGCCCGCCGGACCGGCGTCGCCGTCAGGTTCGTGCACACCGGCGAGGAGGCCCGACTGCCGACGGAGCTCGAGCTCACGCTGCTGCGGGTCGCCCAGGAAGCCCTC
The DNA here is from genome assembly GCA_021802825.1 of Chloroflexota bacterium. GTDB lineage: Bacteria > Chloroflexota > Limnocylindria > Limnocylindrales > CSP1-4 > CAIXZV01. The sequence goes on along the minus strand of JAJZRG010000046.1, from coordinate 9,591 downwards.
CACAACGTCGAACGGCATGCGTCTGCCCGCCACCTGAACGTCCGCCTCGAGTTCGGGGGAGACAGGGTCCGCCTGGTCATCCGCGACGACGGACGCGGTCTCGAGACCCGACCCTCGGCCTCGGAGCTGCTCGACGCCGGGAAGCTCGGCCTCGTCGGGATGCAGGAGCGCGTCCGGCTCGTCGGCGGGCGGGTCAACATCGTCAGCCAGGCTGGCAAGGGAACGACCGTGGAGGTTTGCGTTCCCCTCCCGGGTTCGGGTGCGACTAGCGAGTCAGCCCCGCGACCTGGGTGACGGCCGGGGAGGGGTCCGGCCCGAAGCGACCGATCCCACCACCGTCGATACGCCACTCCGGCCCGATCCGGCAAGCGCGAGCCGTACACATAATCGTACGCATTAGTGGTTGATCTCGCCTTCGCAGTCAGCTAGCGTGGACGTCGGCGGCTGGGCTGACACAGAGCAGACCTCGCAGATCGGCCCGCCGCCGCCAGCGCCCAGGTCGGGCGTGGCGGAGCCCACCGGCAAGGGCTCCCGCGGCAATCGCTGCGACTCCTCCCGCCGGCGCCACCGGTCCAAACGGACCAGCGGCGGCACCGCACCTTAACAACCACACAGACGCTGCCTATCGCGCTCATCACGATGCGCGGTTCGACGCAGGCGAGGCGAACGCTACCGCTCTCCTGAGCGCGGGCGGAGCCGCTGACCCGGTCCGGGACGGGCCGTCGCGAGGACACCTCCTCGGCGATCCGATGCCGGCCCGCCAGCGCTCCCGCTCGTCATCGAGCGGCGGCGCAGCCTGGCCTCGGATCCCTGAGTGCCCCTCGTCGACGTCCTCGCGCCCGTGCCTGGCTCATGGCTCCACCCCAGCCCGGAGTGGCGGACCGCGTCCGCGCCGGAACGGAGGTGATGTCCAGAGGAGGACGGACTCGGAGGACCGGCGGCGAGCGCACCCGCCGGTGCCCATCAGCTGATGCGCGCCGGACCAGGGCCGATCTCGCCGATCGGACCGCGATGCAGGGCAGCGTGCCGCGACTGCCCGTGCCGTCGCCTGCCCAGGTCCGAACCAGTCCCCGACGCGGCCACCCGCATCTGAGACCGAAAGGAGCGAACCAGCCATGCAGACGACCGACACGGCGACCCGCGTCATCTATGGCGTGAACGAGCTCGACCTCGACCTCGCCGGCAAGAGCGTCCGCGGGATCTGGAGGGCCCTCGAGCAGGTCCTCAACATCCCCCGCGAGGCGCGGGTCACGGTCAACGGCGCCACGGTCGACGACGAGTACGTCGTTCGGCCGGGCGACGAGATCGAGTTCCAGAAGGCGGCCGGCGTCAAGGGCCTCGCCCGCTGACGCCTCGTCCGACCCCGGGGCGGCGGAGCCCGACGGCACGCGTGCCGGACGGCCCCGCCGCTCCCTCCAGAAGGGAGCTCCGACCGCCATGCAGTCACGCACCTACCTGCGCATCGAGGGCGACCTGGTGAGCCTCGTGAGCGAGGTGGTCGACCGGGAGGTGACCCTCCCCGACCTGCTCGCCGAGCTCAGCCAGAGCCACCTCGTCATCACCCCGCGTCTGCCCGCCGGCTGCCGGCTATGGCTCCGCTCGGGGACGACCGGCCGCCAGGTCTTCGTCGTCGAGCAGGCGCCCGGACGCCGCACGATCGAGTACCACGCCAGCACACGCGTCGGCGCCGACCCGGTCACCTACCGGGTCGCGCTGCCGTACGTGGTGTTCGTGGTCGCGACCTACGGCGAGCAGGTCGAGGGCCTCGCCACGTTCTTCCGCACCGAGCCGATCGCCTCGCTCGACGCGGCGCTCCTCTGCTCGACCCTGCCCAACACCTCGGACGACGGGAACGTCTGCCTGGGGTCGGTGAGGGTCAGCGGGGCCAGCGTCGGCGAGCGGGTCGACGCGCTCCTCGCGGCGTTCTGGTCGAGCCGCTTCAACTCCGACCTCCGGCGCCACCCGCTGCCGTTCACCGGCGGCTTCCGCGCCTGGGCGTCGCGCAGCCGGCACGACCCGCTGGCCGCCCTGACCCTCGCCTACGACCCCTACTGGCGGACCCTCCGCCAGGTCGTGGCGCAGATGGCCGGGATCGCGCCGACGGACCTCCCCGCAGCGCCAACCGCCCCGGAGGCGGACGCACAGACCGAGGTCCGGACGCCCGAGCCGGAGCCGACCGAGGGAGGCGAGGACGATGACGACCTCGCTGCCTGAGGCGGTCCGCCGGCTCGAGCCCGCGAGGGCCCGGTCGGTCGCCGCCAGCATGGCCCCCTACCTCGGCCGGGTCGGGACGTACCCGCCCCGCTACGTCGAGGAGGCGGCGCTCACGGTCCTCGCGTCGGTCTACCTGCAGGCCGGCCCGCTGCGCGAGCAGCTGGTCGGCGAGCGGGCGGGCTTCGAGCGGCTCGTCAACTTCGTGTACCGGGCGCCCGAGCGGCGGAGGGGGCAGCCGTGATGTTCCCCATCCTCGCCGCCGGGGACCCGGCCCCCGCGACGGCCCTCCCGGCCTTCGTCGTGGCGCGCGACGGGGTGTACCTGCGCAAGCGGACGCTCCTCGGCACGAGCCAGACGCGGGCCGGGCGGATCGCCCACCTGCCGGAGGAGCGGGAGTCGCTCGACTACGCGCTGCCGCCCGTCCCCACGGACGTGGTGGGGCGCGCCGTCGGCTTCTTCCGCGCCGTCTACCGGCTCCACAAGACCGAGGCCGCGGCCCTGCTGCTGTGGCGCGACGGGTCGTTCGACCTCGCCGTGCCGGGCCAGCGCGTCAGCCCGGTCACCGTCAAGTTCTCGATCTCGGACGGCGACGTGCCGGCCGGGTCCCGCCTGGTCGGGACGATCCACTCGCACGGGGGCTTCGGCGCCTACGCGAGCTCGACCGACGAGGACGACGACGCGGGCCTCGACGGGCTGCACGTGGTCGTGGGCGACCTCGACCGGCGCAGCATCGGCTATGCGGCCGCGATCGTCGTCGACGGCGTGCGGTTCCGTCTCCCGACGGGCCGGCTCCTCGAGCGGCCTCGGCGATTCGCCGAGCCGCCCGCGGACTGGCTCGCAAGGGTGTCGGTCATGCCGGCCCCGACCCGACCGGCCAAGAAGCCGTCGATGGCCGACTGGACCCGGCGCGCCTTCCGGCCGCCGGACGACGTCGTCAGGCCCACGCGACGCGACCTCGAGCTCGCGCTCGAGCGGGCGGGGAGGCTCGCCTCCTCGCTCGGATACAGCCTCGAGACCCGGCTCGCATCGGCGACAGCGCCGGCCGGGCCAGAGGAGGACCTCCATGCCTAGCAGGATCGTCCTCATCGGCTGCGGCGGCATCGGCAGCCAGCTCGCGGGGCCGCTCGTGCGGTACCTCGCGAGCTGGCCCGAGCCGCGGCCGCCCCTCGTCCTCGTCGACGGCGACGCCTTCGAGGCGGGGAACCTCGGACGCCAGGCCTGTGCGGTCGGCGACCTGGGCGTGAACAAGGCTGAGGCCTTGGCCCGGGTCGCCCGATCGGCCGGACTGGCCGTCCAGGCGGTGCCGGAGTTCGTCTCCGGCGCCAACGTCGGGCACGTTGTCCGCGAGGGGGACCTGGTCCTCCTCGCGGTCGACAACCACCCGGCACGGGCACTCATCGACCGGCACGTCGCGACCCTCCGGGACGCGACGCTCATCAGCGGCGGCAACGACGAGACGGACGGCAACGTCCAGGTCGTCCGCCGCCGCGGCGGCTGGTCTGTCGACGGCCACCTCACCGAGATCCACCCGGAGATCGGCGAGACGGACGGCGACCCGGTGCCGGGAGCCGACGGCTGCCAGGCCCTTGCGGCCGAGCGGCCCCAGATCCTGGCCACCAACCTGATGGTCGCCAGCGCGATGCTCAGCTGCCTCTGGCAGCTGGCGGAGACCGGCAGCGTCCCCTACAGCGAGGTCTACCTCGACACGGCCCAGTGCGCGATGCGAAGTCGGCGCTGGTTCCGCGTCCCGGAAGGCGCGCAGTAGGGCACGTGTGGCTTCAACAGGTGCAAGAACGACGGCCGGGGAGGCGCCAGCGGCGCTCCCCGGCCGAACTACCTGATCAGGACGAGGACCCGGCGATGGCCGACAACGCGCCGACTCCCCAAACCGAGCCGCTGGCGAACCCGTTTCGGCCCGGCAACGGCGTCCCGCCGCCGTACCTCGCCGGCCGCGACGCGCTGCTCGCGGAGTTCGAGGCCTTCACGCGCGAGCGGCCGCTCCACCCCAACTGGACCCTGACCGGGCTGCGGGGAACCGGCAAGACCGTGCTCCTCGCGGACTTCGCGGCGCGGGCCGAGCGCGCCGGCTGGATCGTCCTGCAGCGCGAGGTGGGGGAGCGGCACCGCGACGACGCTCGCCTGGCCGACGCGATCGAGGAGGACGCCGACGCGCTGCGCCGCCGTCTCTCGCCACTGGCCGCGGTCGGCCAGGCGATGGAGGATGGCGTCCGCCACCTGCGACCACGGCGCCTCACGATCGGCGAGCTCGGGTACGAGCCGGCCTACGAGATGGGCCCGGCGGAATCGGCCGACCGGATGCGCGCCTGCCTGTCGGAGCTCGACGCCGCCCTCCGCGACTCGCACCGCCCAGGCGCGCTGGTCCTCCTCGACGAGGCCCACCTCCTCGCAGAGGACCGCGCGCGCGAGCGCTTCCCATTGTCGAGCCTGCTCGCCGCCGTGGGCCACGTGCAGCGGTCGGACCCGCGGGTCCGGTTCGTCCTGTGCGGCCTCCCCACCCTCAGCCTCAACCTCAAGCGCGCCCGGACGTACGCCGAGCGGATGTTCCGCCACGTCGTGGTCGGCAACCTCGACCGCGGCGACTCCCGGGACGCGCTGGGCCGGCCGCTCGCCGCGGCCGGCCGCTCGTTCGGCCCCTCGGTGATCGCGGACGTCGTCGAGGCGACAGGGGGCTACCCGTACTTCCTGCAGTTCTTCGGCGCCTACCTCTGCCGCGGCGCGGCGTCGCAGAACGTCTCTGCCGACGACTACCGGGCCCTCGAGCCGGCGCTGCTGCACGAGCTCGACCTCGCCTTCTTCGAGGACCGCTACGAGGGCGCCAGTCCGACGGAGCAGCGGGTGCTCGCGGCGATGGCCATGGGCCGCGGCCGGGTCCGCATCGCCGACCTCCGCGGGCGGCTGGCCAGCCAGGCGGGGCTCGACATCCTCGTCCGCCGCCTCGTCGAGCGCGGCCTCGTCTACCGCGCCGGCCGCGGCGCCTACGACTTCGCGCTGCCCCTCTTCGGCGACTACCTCCGCCGCCGCCCGGAACTTACAGAACTTACGGGGCGTGTAAGCAGGGGAGCGGCCAGCTCAGCGAAAGGCGGGCTGGGCCCCTCGAGGCCTCCTCGCAGACCGCCGGCATGACGCTCGTGCGCTCACCGACGGCCTCAAGTCTCCGCGAACGCCTCGGTAAGACCGAAGTCTTGACGGTTTCTTGAGCCAAGCCTGTCGTCGGTCTTGAGGCCGGCCCGTCACCGTTGTCATCACACCCGAGAAGGGAAGTTGGAAACGGAGACGGCAACGATGATGGGATATGGCACCGGGCTTGGGCTCGGCTTTGGTTTCGGCGGCTGGATCATGATGCTCGGCGGCGTGGCCGTCGTCGTGGGCCTCGTCCTGCTGATCGCATGGGCGGTTGGGCGGTCGGGCGCCACGTCAGCCTCCCCGGCCCAGGGGCCGACCGCGGCGGCGGGAACGCCGCCTGACGCGATGGAGGTCCTGCGGGTTCGCCTCGCCCGCGGCGAGATCTCACCCGAGGAGTTCGCAGCAACGAAGCAGATCCTCGAGGCGAAGCAGTGAGCACCCGGCTGGGCCTTGCAGGCGCGGGCCTGCTGGTTGCCGGCGTCGTCCTGATCGGCGCTGGGTCTGCTCTCGGCGGGGGCGTCGGCAGCGTGTCCATGATGGGGACGGGAAGCGTCGGCATGATGGGCGGCTTCTCCGGCGTCTCCGGTGCCCCCGGCGGGATGATGGGCGGGTACGGTGCCGCTGGCGGGATGATGGGCGGGTACGGCTCCGCAACGGCTCCACAGCCAGGCCAGACCGGCTTCGTAGCGGGCACCCAGGCAAGTCCACGAGTCGTCCGCGTCCTCGCAGGCCCCGGCTACACGTTCTCCCAGTCCACGATCAACGTGGCCAAGGGCGAGACCGTGACCTTCGAGGTGACCTCGATGGGTGGCCTGACGCACGAGTTCATGGTCGGCCCAGCCGACGCCGTCGCCGCCGACCAGGCGGGCACGCCCGAGGTCGCGGACATCGGGATGATGCAGACCAAGTCGGTGACCTACACCTTCGACGGCTCCGGTCCGTACGCCTTCGCATGCCACGCCACCGGCCACTACGAGGCCGGGATGAAGGGCACCATCACCGTCGTCGGCTGACGGCTACGATCCGCACATGGCCCCGCACGATCGCCCGCCGCGCGTCCTCGTCGTGGACGACGAGCCGCCGATCCGCGCGGTCGTGCGCGGCTTCCTCGAGCGTGATGGGCTGGAGGTGTCCGAGGCTGGCGACGGCCCAGCGGCGGTCGAGGCTGCCCGCTCGGTCGGCCCGGACGTCATCGTGCTCGACGTGATGATGCCGGGCTTCGACGGCCTCGAGGTCCTGCGCCAGGTGCGCGCGTTCTCCGATCCGATGGTGGTGCTCCTGACGGCGAGGGCCGAGGAGCTCGACCGGATCGTGGGCCTGCGGATCGGCGCCGACGACTACGTGACGAAGCCCTTCTCGGCGGCGGAGCTCGCGGCGCGCGTCGGCGCCCTCCTTCGGCGGCGGCGGCCCATGACAGATCGCACCGCGGGCCTTCCGGACGGCCTGCTAGTCGATGCCCCGCGCCACCTGGTCGTGGTCGACGGCGTGCAGATCGACCTGACCGCCACCGAGTTCGGCGTGCTCGCCGCGCTCGCCCGCGACCCGGGTGTCGTCCTCTCGCGCCAGCAGCTCCTCGACGCCGCTTGGGGCGATGACTGGGCCGGCGGCGAGCGCACGCTCGAGGTCCACGTCGCCAACCTGCGCCGCAAGCTCGGCGACGACCCTGCGCAGCCGCGCTTCGTGGAGACGGTCCGCGGCGTCGGGTACCGCCTGCGGCTCAACGACCGGTGAGCCGCCCCGACCTCGGCCGACTTCGCTGGCGGATCCTGGCCGCGAACCTCGCGGTGGCCGCCGCCGGTGTCATTGCCGCTGTTCTCGGCGTGTGGCTCGCAGCCCCGGGCGCCTTCGGCGACGCGATGGCCCGCGCCGGGATGCCAGGCGGCTCCGGAGGCATGATGGGCGGCAGCACCTCCGGGATGATGGACCCGCTCCTGCGATCCGCGTTCGGCGACGCTGTGGGCGCGGCGATCTGGCTCGGCCTCGGCGCGGCCGTCGTCGTGGCGGTCGCCGTGTCCGTCCTGCTTGCCACGCGCCTCTCCCGGCCGATCGACCAGCTGGCGCAGGCCAGTCGGCGGGTCGCGGCGGGCGACTACTCGCACCCGGTGCCTGCTGGGGCCGGCGAGCTTGGCGATCTGGCCTCGTCCTTCAACGCCATGGCTGCGGGCCTCGCCGCGGAGGAGCAACGCCGGCGCGACCTGATCGGCGACGTGGCCCACGAGTTGCGCACGCCGATCGCGTCGGTCAGGGGTTACGTCGAGGGCCTGGAGGCGGGCGTCTTCGCCCCGGGGCCGGAGGCGTGGCGCGTGCTGAGCGAGCAGACGTCGCGTCTTGAGCACCTCGTCAACGACCTGGCAACGCTCTGGCAGGCCGACTCGAGTGGGCTCAGGCTCGAGGTCGTGCCTCTGGACGGCGTCGAGGCGATCGAGGCCGCCCGGGCGCGCCACTCCGCTGCGGCAGCAAGCCGATCGATGACGATCGTGGCCGCCGGCCCGCGCGTGCGTCTTCGTGCCGACCCGATGCGACTCGGGCAGGTCCTCGACAACCTCGTCGGCAACGCGGTCCGCTACGGTCGCGAGGGCGGCGCGGTGGTCCTGGGGGTCGGTGCCTCCGGCCGAGAGGCGGTCATCACTGTGCGCGACGACGGCCCGGGGCTCGACGCAATCGAGGCGGGCCGCGTGTTCGACCGCTTCTACCGCGCCGACCCGTCCCGCTCGCGAGAGGTCGGCGGCAGCGGCCTCGGGCTTGCGATCACGCGGTCGCTGGTCGAGGCGATGGGTGGCACCGTCACCGTGGACAGCCCGGGCCGCGGGCTGGGGACCACATTCACCGTCACGCTGCCGCTGGCCTGACGTTCAGTCGCGCCGAGAGACCGGCACGGGGGCCCGGAACGGGTGCCCGGAACGGGTGCGCATGGTCGGGGGCACCCTTCTCCGGCTTGACCAGATCTTGACGAGGAGTGTCGGGCACGTCGCTGTAGACTGACGGCATGGCGACTAGGCTCGAGTTCCGGTGTAGGTGTGCGCGGCGGCTGCGCTGCGCAGAGGCCGCGACCCCGGACTCCTGACGACCTGATCGTCTCGGCCGGCCCGAATCCGGGTGGCCCCTCAGGCCTCGAGTCCGAGGCCTCTCCCGAGCAGCGCATGCCGCGCCGATGTGTCGTCGCGCGCCTCGCGCACTCAACCTGCTTGGGAATCGATCCATGACTCTCGCGCCCTTCGCCTCTGCCAGTCCACACGTGCCTGCCGCACCCTCGGCGTGCTGCATGACCCACCAGCATGATGCGCGGCAACTGGCCCGCATCGTCGCAGCCGTGGTGCCCCCGGGCGTCGTCCTCGACATCGGGTCGGGGGCCGGCACCGTGGCGATGCGACTGCTCCACCTTCGATCGGACTTGCGCGTCGTCGGTGTCGAGGTGTCATCCGGCGCGGCGCTCGAATCGGTCAGGCGGGCGACAGCGATGGGCCTCGGTGACCGCTTCCGGGTCCTCCGCGGCGATGCGCTGGGCATCCGGCTGCCGGAGGCCCGGTCCGCGGTTGTCAACCCGCCGATGCTCCCGACGGAGTCGTGGTGGGAGGCCCCGCGGAGATCCTCTCCAGGCGAGGGTTTCGCGGCCGCGCTCGTGCGCCGCCTTGGCGCGCAGCCCGGGACGTCGGATATCTGGATCCACCTCTTCGACTTCCACGGGATCGAGCGCTCGTTCGGCTGGGGGACGCCGCTAGTTCAGGTGGCGACCGAGTTCGGGTTCGAGGTGAGCTTCCCGCACCGCGGCTGGCGCGCCGTCGGCCCGACGAGCCGCATCCGAGACGCCCTGCCCCAGCTTGTCCGGGTCTTCCCGGATGCCACTGCCCTTGTCGACGGCGCGCCGATTCGACTGTCGGAGGCGCGGCCGATCGGGGCAGGCCAGCTGCTGATCCCTCACTCGGTCGTGCGCCTCCACCGGGCACCGACCGCGAATGGAGCCCCCCGATGACCGCTATCGCCAATCCCGCTGCGTCCACCAGCGTCATGAGTTACGCGGAATCGCTGCTCGACCTCGTCGGCCATACGCCGCTCGTCCGCCTGTCCCGGGTCACGCGAGGCCTGGGCGCGGCGGATGCCCAGCCCCTGCTGCTCGCCAAGCTCGAGATGCTCAACCCCGGCGGATCTGTGAAGGACCGGATCGGGCTGCCCATGATCGAGGCGGCCGAGCGTGCCGGGCTGCTGCGACCGTGCGGCGTCATCGTCGAGCCCACC
>JAJZRG010000008.1 GCA_021802825.1 Chloroflexota bacterium | reverse complement strand
GCCTGCGCTCCGACGGGCGGCTGCCGCCTCGGTGTGGAGCGGGAGGCGCAGGTGACATCGAACGTCGGGCAGAACTACCCGTACACGAGCGAGAGCGAGCCGCAGCGGATGGCGGCCGTCGCATCGCTGCTCGCCGACCGCGCCGACCTCGCCGACAAGCTCAAGGCCGAGGTGACCCCGCTCGACGAGCAGGAGCGGTGGTGGGTCTACAAGTGCCCCACCGCAGGCTGCCCGGGCCTGCTCCACGTCGCGGGCTACGCGGCCGAGCGCCACGCGCTCGTCACGGTCTGCGACGGGACGTGCGGCAAGACCTTCCTGCGCTAGGCGCCGACGCCCCTCCTCGGCCCGGCACGGCCACGGTGTGACCGACATGAGCCCCGCCTCCCTCACCTCGGCGGGCGAGCGCCTTGACCTCGCCGCATCCCGCCGTCGGCTCCTGCTCGACACGCTCGGGATCGCGGTGTCCGCGGCGGCGTTCGGCCTCGTCTTCGGGCTGGCCGCGCACAACGCCGGGTACTCGCTGGTCGAGGCCATGGCGTCGTCGATCGTCGTGTTCGCTGGTGCCTCGCAGTTCGCCGCTGCGGGGTATGTCGCGGCGGGCCTGACGTGGGCGCCGATCCTGGTGCTGACCTTCTTCCTCAACGCCCGCCACGTGCTGTACTCAGCGTCGCTGGCGCCGCGCCTGCGCGGGATCCCGATGGCGCGGCGCGCGGCCATGGCGCACGTGCTGACCGACGAGTCGTTCGCACTCTCCGCGGCGCACTTCCACCGCCTCGGGCGGGTGGATCAGCCCGGGTACTGGATGGCGGCGGTCCTTGGCGTGTTCGTGCCCTGGAATGTGGCCACGGTCGCCGGCGTGCTGCTGGGCGGGGCCATCCCGGACCCGTCGAGGTTCGGGCTCGACATCGTCTTCCCGGCGGCGATGGCCGGCCTGGCCGTGGGCCTTGCGACGGGACGGCGCGGCGTCGTGGCGGCGGGGGCGGGGGCGATCGTCGGCATCGGCCTGTCGCTGGTCGTGGGGCCTGCCCTCGGGATCGTGGCGGGCGGGCTGCTCGGCCCGCTCGCGGGTATGGCCCTGCCGGAGCGGCGCGGCGCGACCCCCGCCCGGCCCGACTCGGACCTCACGGGGACACCGGTCGCGCTCGACGAGGCGCTTTCCGACATGTCGGGCGGCGGAGAGGGGGCGGTGCCGTGAGCACGCAGCTCGTCCTGCTCGCCGTCCTCATGTTCGCCGTCACGTACCCGTCGCGCGCCCTGCCCATCCTGGCGCCCGGGATCGAGCGGCTGCCCCCGCGCGCGCTGCTCTATCTGCGGCTCGTCGGGCCGGCGGTGCTCGCGTCGCTGGCCGCCGCCAACACGCTGGTCGCGAAGGCTGCCGATGGCTCCCCGCAGTTCCATGCCGGCATCGAGGTCGTGGGCGTCACGGCCTGCCTGGTGGTCGTGGCGTGGCGGCGGAACCTGCTCCCCGGGCTGGTCGTGGGCGTGGCGCTCGTGGCGGCCGCCCGTTTCGCGGGCTTGGCGTAGGCCGGAGTCATCCAGCCTCAGGCTCGCCGGGCCGTCGCCTCGACCTCGACGCGGAGGCTGGGGTGGATCAGCCCGGCCACGAGCACGAGCGTCGCCGCCGGCCGCACGTCCCGGAACAGCTCGCCGTGGACGGCGAGGACGGCGTCGATGTCTGCGGCATCGACCAGGTACATCCGGGTCCGGACGACGTCGTCGAGCGTGAAGCCGGCCTGGTCGAGCGCCGTCGCGATGATGGCGAAGGAGGCCTCCGCCTGGGCGCCCGCGTCGTCGGGGTGGATCGACACCCCGTCCGGTCCGGCGTCGGTCGTGCCCGACACCTCGCACACAGCGCCCTCGGCCACAGCGCGCGAGTAGCCGGCGACCGACTCCCAGGCGCCGCCCGACGAGATGAGCGTCCTGCCTGAGCCGAGCCTCCCGCTCGCGGCCCGGCTGACGCGCCGGCTCACGCCCCTGCCCCCACGGCCCTCGCCTGCCGCTCGCGGGCCCAGCGGCGCACCTCCGGGTCGCGCCCGATCGCGGCGATAAGCCCGGCCAGGAGCGTGGTGCGGGGCACGATCGAGGCGAGCTCGAGGTACTCGCCCGGCGAGTGGTCCAGCCCGCCGATCGGCCCCAGCCCGTCGAGCGACGGCACGCCCATGCCCGCGGTGGTGTTGGCGTCCGACGCCCCGCCCGTGGCCGCGTCGTGGAGCTCGCAGCCGATGCGCGCGGCCGTCGCGATCGCCGCGTCAACCAGGCGACCCGACCGCTCGAGCTTTTCCATCGGCCAGTGCCGGGCGGTCTCCTCCACGGTCATCGTCACCCCCGGGACGGCGCGCGACGTGGCGCACAGCTCGGCGACGGCCGCCTCGGCCGCCTCGAGCCCCTCGCGAGTCGCCGACCGGACGTCCACCTGGAGCCTGCACCGCTCGGCCACGACGTTGGGGCGCGTGCCGCCCTCGATGACCCCCACGTTGACGGTCACGCCCGGCCAGCGGCCGTTGAGCGCGTGGAGGTCGGTGACCAGGCGCGCGGCCTCGAGGATGGCGCTGCGCCCCTTCTCCGGCTCCACGCCGGCGTGCGACGCCTTGCCCTCGAGCGCGACGGCGAGGTCGATCGTGCCCTTCCGGCTCGACACGATGTCGCCGTTCGCCCGCGCGCACTCCAGGACGAGGCAGGCGTCGGCCGAGGCGGCGATGCGCCGGATGTGCGGCGAGGAGGCGGGCGAGCCGATCTCCTCGTCGGGGTTGGCGATGAACAAGAGGCGCCCGAGGGGCAGCCCGCCGAGCGTCCCGCGCAGGGCGGCGATCGCGTACAGCCCGGCCAACAGCCCGCTCTTCATGTCGGTGACGCCGGGGCCGGTGGCGATGCCGCCGTTGACCTCGAACGGTCGCTCGCCGGCGGTCCCGTCATCGAACACCGTGTCCAGATGGCCGATGCACAGGAGCGTCGGGCCGGTCGGGTCGGTGCCCGCGAACTCACCGATCACGGTCTCGCCCAGGCCGAGGTCGTTGGGATGGCTCGTCACGTGGGCGCCCAGGGCACGGAGGCGCTCGGCGGTCCAGCGCCCCACCGTGTCAACGCCGTGCTTGGAGTAGCTGCCGCAGTCGGTGTTGACCAGCCGCTCGAGGTCGGCGAGGAGCGCGGGATAGGCAAGGTCCAGGGCCTCGCGAACGGCGGCGAGCTCCTGATCGGTGAGGGCGGGTTCCATCACCGGGGAGTCTACAGCCGCCAACCCGGCGCTCCGCCGACCTCGCGAGCCGGGGGCAGGAAGTGGCGTCCGTCCGCGCGATGGCGTGCCCACGCGGCGCGACGCCGCGTCCACGTCACGCGCCACAGCGTCTGGGAGCGCCCCGGAGCAGGCTGCCCAAGCAGTGGGTCCCACGGCCCCTCAATCCGGGCCGCTGCGCCCGCAGCGGGGTGTCCGCCTGACCCTTCCGGCCGGCACCGCCTCGGGTCGATCATCTCGCTGCGCCGGCGCCCTCGGCCGTGAGTCACCATGCGATCCAGCTGGTCGCCCGCCGCGACCGCCACAGGGGACTTCGGGAATGCGACCGTTCGACATCGCGCTCTACACCGTGCTTGGCATCGCCGTGGTCGCGCTGGTCTGGCTCGTCGCGAACAGCCAGCGCAAGACCAGTGGGACCGCCGACTTCCTCGCGACGTGGCTCGCCACGGCCCTGCTCGTCTTCCTCATCGGCGGCGGGCTGATGATGTTCGGCGTGGTCGTGGTGTACTTCCTGCTCGGCCAGGCAGCGGCACAGGTCGGCCTCGTCGTCCTCGCGATCGTGCTCCTGGTCGAGCCGTTCGTGGTGGCCGGGCTGCTCTACCGCCGACGGAGGACCCCGGCGCACTAGCGCCCCATCCGCCGGCCCCTCGCGGGCTGAGTCGCGTCAGGGTCGGGAGCGCCCCCCGCGCGCACGGGCCACAGCGCGGGCCCCCGGCTCGGGCCGGGACCCGCGCACGCCGCTGCGCGCGGCGACCCCGGCACGACTCGGCCGCCGGCGCGCGGCGGGGGTCCCGGGCGGCAGCCGGCGGGCGGCTTCAGGAAGCAGGGCTAGGTGCGGCGCGGGACGGCACGCCGGCTGGGATGCCGTCCGTTGACGTCACCCTGACGCGCCGGCCCAGGAGCTTGAGGCTGTGGGCGACCGTCCGCACCGTGGTCGCCTTCGGATGACGCGGTCGCGGACTCTGTCCTCCGCTCCGCCGACGACGACCACGGTTCCCTGGCGCATGACGGGGACTCGCGGGGCGCTTGCTGTCGCACGATTCCGAGGGCGCGCTCCTGCGGCGAGGCCCGCTCCTGGCCCGGGCGCGCGAGAATGGCGGCGATGAGCACCGCGTCGGCCCTGACCCGCTACCGCGCCCGGCATGACGGCACGGTGCGGCGCGCCATCCGCCGGGAGGCGCTTCGGCTTCGAGACCGGCGTCGGATCGCGGCAATGGCCATTCTGATCGTCCTGTTCGCGGCGGCCTGCGCCGCCATTTGGGCCCGGGGCGACGTGGCCGGTGCCGACGCCCGCGCCTACTGGGCGGCTGTGCGCCTGTGGCTCGACGGTGGCGATCCCTACCATCCCACCGGGCCGTTCCTGCCCTACGTCTACGCCCCCTGGATGCTGCCGCTGTTCATCCCCTGGGCGATGCTGCCCTGGGAGGTGGCCTGGTTCGCGTGGCGGGGCGCCTCGCTCCTGCTGCTCCTGTGGACCATCCGCTGGGCGTACGCGCGCCGCCCGTTGCCAACGGCGATCCTGGCGGCGATCCTCTGGATCCCGATCGAGGCGAACATCGACACCGGCAACGTCAACCTGCTCCTTGCGGTGGTGCTGTTCGGGGCGCAGTTCCTCGGCGGGCGGCTGGGCGGGCTGGTCTGGGGCCTCGCGACGTGGATGAAGTGGGTGCCGGCGTTCCTGTGGCTGGTCCTGCCGCCGCGAGCACGCGCGTACGGCCTCGTGTGGCTCGCCCTGGCCGGCCTGCTCTCGCTCGCGATGCTGCCGCTCACGATCATCCAGCTCCAGGTGCTGTTCGGCTTCACGCAGCGGCCCATCCGCGCCGACTACCTCGTGTATGTCTGGGCCGCAGTGCCCTGGTGGTGGCGCCTCGAGCACCCGTTCGCGTTCCTGCGGCCGTCGACCTGGCAGCAGGCGTTCGGGCGGGCGCTGGCGCGGGCCGGGCTCTGGGGACGCGCGTTCCGGACGGCGCCATCGGCCACGGCGACCCGGGCGCGGGCGCGGCTGAGCGCGGGCGTCAACGTGTTCCTGGGCCTCCACGCCCCGGCGCACGAGGCGAGCCGGCGGGGGAGGCCGAGCGCGGCGCGGCGGTCGATCGAGATCGGCGACTGAGGCCCTGTGAACGAAACCTGAAACTGAGGCAACCGCGAGCCGCGCCGCGGCGTCAGAATGGCGTCTGATCCGGGTCAGGAGGGAGTGGGATGTTCGCTCGGGCACTGCTCGCACTCGCGGCGGCGACGCTCGTGGGGGCGTGCGCGGCTGGCCCATCGGCTCCCTCCGGCGCGACCGCGACCCCCGGGGCCATCGCGCTCCGAACGCAGCAGCAGCAGCCCCAGCCGGCCGGGACTGCGACCGCGTGCATGGCGGCCCTCGTCACCGGCACCCTCGTCAGGGACGGGGACGCCGGCATCCGGCTGCGCGACGAGCAGGGGCAGGCGCGCCAGGTGATCTGGCCCAACGGCTTCTCCGCACGCCATGACGGCGGCCGCCTCGCGGTCGTCGACCAGAGCGGCACCGTCCTGGCGCACGAGGGAGACCGCGTGTCGATCGGCGGCGGCGAGATCGACGGCGCTGGGACCTGGCTCGCGTGCCCGGGCACGCTGGTCGTCGCGCCCTGACGCGGGGCGGGGTCAGAGCCGGCCGAGCAGGTAGCCGAATGCGGCGACTTCGAGCCAGGCTCGCGCGCTCTCGGGCGTGCCCTCGTAGCAGCGCGACAGCCTGCGCCACCGGCCGAGCTGGGCGAACGCGTGCTCGACGCGCCACAGCGGGTCGATGGGGACGAACCCGCTCGACCCCTTCGGCGGGGCCTTGATGTCCAGCCGCACCTGCCTGCGCGCCGCGAGCTTCGCCAGTCCCCTGTAGCCGCCGTCGGCGACGACCGCCTGGACCCGCGGGAGGTCGCCGAGGCGCTCGCCGAGCAGCTCGCGCCCGACGCGCACGTCGTGCGGCTTCGCGGGATCCACGCGGGCCGCCACCGGGAGGCCCATGATCTCGACGAGGATCGTCCGCTTCGCTCCGACGGTCCGACCGCCCCGCCCGCCGGCGTTGCGGAACGTGGGGCCGGCCCGTCCGCCCTTCACGGTCTGGCCGTCGATCATGACCATCGAGGGCGTCGCCTGCCGCCCGTGGTGAAGGCGCACCTCCGCGCCGAGCAGCGCCATCGCCCGCCGCCACACCTGGCCCTTGCCGTCGCGCCACCGACGCCACTGCTGCCACACGGGGGGCCAGGGGGGGCGGTCCGGCAGGTAGCGCCACTGGCAGCCCGTGCGGGCGAGGAACAGCAGGGCATTGACGATCTCGCGCCGGTCATACACGGCCGGGCGTCCGCGACCGCCCCGCGGGTCGAAGATGTGCTCGACGAGCGCCCACTGCGCGTCCGTCAGCTCGATCAGGCTGCTCACGGGCGCAGTCTGCCGCTCTCCCGCGACAGGCTCTCTGGCACGGGAAGGGCTACTCCGTGCGGGATCTTTCGTTCACAGGGCCTGAGGCTCGCCGGCCCCCGCAGCCGGCGACTCCCCTACCGCCTCGACGGCCTCGCGGCCTCCGTCGGCCGACCGGCGGCATCCAGCTCGACCGTCGTGTGGAGGCGCACCATCGCGCGCTCGGTCGCGCCCGGGGCGCAGTAACGGAACACCGAGCGGTCGATCGAGTAGATGGCCGTCGCTGCGATGCCGATCGCGCCCAGGCGGAACGTGAACACGGGGTTCTGGGGGTTGCCCGCGTAGTGGTGCGTCGTGCCGTCGCGCGCCAGGACCGCGAGGTTGGCCTCGCCCCCGAACTCGTCGTGGAGGGCGCCCAGCAGATGGGCCACCGGTTCTGCGTCCGACCAGGCATCCTCGAGCCAGCGCTGGCCCACCTCGCTGTCGGCCCGGCCGTGGATTCGACCCGCCTTGCGGTATCGGGCGCGCGCGGCCCTGAAGTCGCGCAGGTCCCCGTTGTGCGAGAAGGCGAAGCGGCCGGCGGGGTCCTCGAAGGGCTGGGTGTCGGGCAGCTGGAGCGTGGACAGGCGCGACGGGCGGCGGAGGTGGACGAGCGCGACGGTGGTCTCGTTGGCGCCAACCTCGTCGCGGGCCGGGTCATCGCGGAAGGCGCGGACGTCGCGGTGGGTGTGGAGGCGGCCGTCGCTGCCCACCCACGAAGCGCCCCAGCCGAAACCCGCGAGGCCATACCGCTCGAGGCGCTCCGCAAGGGGCCACAGCGCGTCGAGGCGGAACGGCTCCCCGGCCCGGGCGATGAACTGCTCGCACATGGCCGCGCATTCTACGCGGGCGGCCGACGCGTGACCCTCGCGTTCCTGCGGTCCAACCTGTGGTTGAGTTGGGGGCGCCGTTGGCCAGCCGCCGACCTGACCACCCCGGGCACAGAAGCGGCGGCGCCACCGGGGGAGAGACCGGTGGCGCCGCCAGGGGGACGCAGGACGCAGAGTGGGGACGCAGGGACGCGGGACGCCAGGGGGGACGCGCGGCCCGCAGGGACCTCACATGGGCTATGCCTCGGCGAGTGCCGACGCCTCGCCGGCCTCGTTCGTCCCGAGCTTGAGCAGGAAGCGGACGAACACCAGTCCGCCCGTGATGCCGATCAGCAGGATCGTTCCCCACAGGATCGGCTCGGCCATCGGCTGCGGGACGGCGATGTCCACGCCATTGCGCGTCACGGTTGTCATCGACACGAGCGCCGAGCTCCAGCTCAGCCCCTGGTCTGCGGCCTCCATGCCGTAGATCTGGGGGACGATATAGAGCACCGAGGCCACCAGCAGCAGGATGCTCTGCAGCTGGAAGTGCGAGGGCTTGTCGTCAGGGTCGCCCAGCAGCTTGACCAGCGCGGCCCACATCAGGAACAGCGTCGCCACCGGCGCCGTGATGCCGAGGCCGTCGCCCCGCAGGTAGACGTCGGGGAAGAGGAAGATCGTGGACAGGACGAGCGTGATCACCAGCAGGGCGTCGCGGGTGAGCACGTAGGACAGCCACCACACGTCACCGCCGAACCGGAGCGTCAGGCTCTGGAGGAAGCGGAGGACGTACGGCCGGGCGAAGTGCAGCGAGAGCGTGAACGCCCAGAGGATGGGCAGGACCGCGGCGACCGACGCCACCATCCAGCTGGCGCCGCCCTGGGTGAGCGAGGTTGCGAGGGTGTCTCCGGAGAGCATCGTTTCGGCTCCTTCAGGCGGCCTTCGGCTGCCGCATCGACAGCCGGAGGTTGTAGGCGACGGCGACGATCCCCAGGAGGCCCGTCAGGGCCGCGGAGATGTAGCACAGCGGAAGGGCGAGGTCGGGGTTCGTGGCGGTGTTCAGCGACTGGGCCAGCGGCAGCAGGCGCGACCCGTTCAGCCCCACGGCCTGGACGCCGAACAGGTAGGGCACCAGGTAGAGCGCGGCGCCGAGGCCGATCAGGCTCACCTGCACGCGCATCCACATGAGGTCCGCGTCGCCCTTGGTCATCAGCTTGATCAGCAGCGCGGCGAAGGCGCACACGGCCGCGAGGCCGCCGGTGACGGGCAGGTTCTGCGCCTTCACCACGTCGGGGTAGAAGAAGATGAACGAGCCGAGGAAGACCTGCAGGAGCATGATGTCGCGCAGGCCGACATAGATGATCCACCACAGGTCCGCGCCGAGCCGGAGTGTGAACTTGCCGGTCGTCCTGGCCATGTACGGTCGGGCGACGTGGAGCGCCACCGTCAGGATCCAGAGGATCACGAGGGCGGCGGCGATGGTCCCCTCGACGAACGCCTCTCCGGCTCCGAAGATTCCTTGGACCTGGTCTGCGTTCACTGGGCTCCTCCCTGGTTGAGCTGGCGGGACGGGGGTGTGGCGGGCGTGAGCGACGACACGGCGGCGATCGGCGCATGGGCGGCGGACGGGCCGCCGACGCGTGAGTCCGCCGGGCCGCGGCCTGCCACGACCTGGACGGACGGGCAGGCGTAGACGGCGTCGCAGCGGAAGCATCGGGACGACTCGGCTTTCGCTGCCGCCTCCCCGAAGCCCTGCTGCGTGGCCTTGAAGGTGGCGGTATCCGCGACCGGGAGCGGCGCGTGGGCGCGGGGCCGGTCGGCGATGTCGAGTCGGAGGGTCGCCTCCGCGGGGGTCTTGACGCGGACCGTCCGCATGATGTCGGCCTCGCCGTCACGGACGCCCGAGAGGTACTCGTGGATCGAGCCCGCGGCGCGCCGCCCGGCGGCCACCGCCTCGATGATGGTCTTCGGGCCACTGACGACGTCGCCACCGGCGAAGATGCCCGCGCGGCCGGTGGCCAGCGTGTTCGGGTCGGCCACGATGCCGGCCCAGCCGCTGACCTCGATGCCCGCGCCCTCGGGCAGGATCGACGGGTCCGGCTCCTCGCCGATGGCGACGAGGATGGCCGTCGCCGCTAGCTCGCGAGACTCGCCGGTCGGCATCCACGGCGTTCGACCGCCGTCGGCCGGCTTGGCGCCCGGCCTGGTCACCTCGCAGCGGAGCGCCACGACCTCGCCGTCGCGCCCCACGACCTCCTTGGGGGCGAGCCCCTCGAGGATTGTGATGCCCTCGCGTTCGGCCGCTTCGACCTCCTCGGCCTGGGCCGGCATGTCCGCCCGGCCGCGGCGGTAGACGATCGACACGCTGGCGGCGCCGGAGCGCTTGGCCGAGCGCGCGGCGTCCATGGCCGTGGACCCGCCGCCCACGACGATCACGTCGCCGGCGAGGAGGGGGTTCTCACCGAGGTTGACCTCCTTGAGGAACCTAGTGGCGGGGATCATGCCGCGCTGGTCGTCGCCCGGGACGCCGAGGCGCCGCGACTTCGACGCCCCGGTGGCGAGGAAGATCGCCTTGAAGCCCTGGCGCTCCAGATCTGGCAGGGTGAAGTCGCGGCCCATCGCCGTGTCGAGCCTGAGCTCCACACCGGCGTCGAGGATCCGCTGGAGCTCCTCCTGGAGAACCTCGCGCGGCAGGCGGTACTCGGGGATGCCGATGGCCATCATGCCGCCGGGCACGGGCATGGCCTCGAGCACGGTCACGGGATAGCCCAGGCGCGCGAGGTACCACGCCGCCGACATGCCGGCTGGGCCGCCGCCCACGATCGCGACCCTCTCGGGACGCGTCTGCTCGGGCTTGGGCACCTGGGGCAGCTTGCCGTGCTCGACGGCGAAGCGCTTGAGGGTTCGGATGCTGATCGGCTCATCGAGCACGCCGCGGCGGCAGGCTGACTCGCACGGCGCGGTGCAGATCCAGCCGCAGACCGAGGGGAAGGGGTTGACCTCGGCGGCGACCTGGTAGGCCTCGTCGTAGCGTCCCTGCCCGACGAGGCCGACGTAGCGGCCGGCGTCCGTGCCGGCGGGGCACGCCTCCTGGCACGGGGCCATCGGCGTGGCGGGCGCTGTGTCCACCATCGTGGTCCAGGTCTGCCAGGGCTTCGGCCGACTCCTCGTGCGCCACGGGAAGATCTCGCCCCAGGGTGTCGGGTGGACGGGCTTGAGCGCCTCGCGCGTGACGGCGGAGAGCGGGAGCCAGGCCTCGTCCGCGGCGACCGCCGTGGGACGCTCGATGGGGCCCTGCCGCTCGGCCAGGGGGATCTGCTCGCCCCGCAGCTCGACGACCGTCATCACGTTGGGCGGGCACTCGCGGACGCAGATGCCACAGCCGATGCACTCGCCGACCTGCAGCGGGCGCTCCATGGCCCACGGCAGCGGCCGCCCGCCGACCGGCCCGGTCTCGACGCCAGGGTGGTCGGGCCGGGACATGTCGAGCGCCTCGACGGGGCACACGTCCATGCAGATGCCGCACGTGATGCAGCCCGCGTGGTTGATGTCGATCCGATAGCCCATACACCGCCTCCTAGTGGTGAGGTCGATGGTGGGCGCGCTCGGCGTTGCGCACCACGCCCACCCGAGTGGGCAGGGCGCCCATCATTTCGGGTGGGGCCGGGGGCCGGTCGGCAGGGGCCGGTCGGCAGGGGCCCTGCGCCCGACGCGGCGGTTGCCGCGGCGCGGGGGGGCGGTCAGCCGTCCTCGACCAGGCCGTCGCGCATGGCGCGTGCCACCACCTCGGCGCGGTTCTGGGCGTGGAGCTTGTCGAGGATGTTGCGCAGGTGGAACTTCGCCGTGTTCTCGCTGATTCCCAGGTCCGACGCGATCTCCTTGTTGCGCATCCCCCTGACCACCAGCCGGAGGACGTCGAGCTCCCGATCCGTGAGGCGGTCCGGGTCGGGTTCGGCCGAGGGGGGTGCGGGCGCAGGCTCAGGGCGGGCGAGCTCGGAGAGGATGCGGGCCGCAATCGCCGGCGTAATCGCCGCCTCGCCCCGCTCGATCGCGTTGAGCATCCCGCGCAGCTCGGCCGACTCCAGGTTCTTGAGCAGGTAGCCGCGCGCGCCCGCCTTGATGGCTGCGAACAGGTCGTCCACGTCCTCGGACGCTGTGAGCATGACGATCGCGATCTCGGGTGCCCCGGCCGCCAGCCGACGCGTAGCGACCAGACCCCCGCCGCCCGGCATGGCCACGTCCATCAGCACCAGGTCCGGCCGAAGCCAGAGCGCGCCCGACACGGCAGCATCGCCGTCCGCCACCTGGCCGACGACCTCGTGGCCCCAAGCGCTCAGCAGCGAGGCGACGCCGTCGCGGAACAGAGCGTGGTCGTCGGCGAGGAGGATGCGCATCCGTCAGCCGGCCGGCGCCAAGGTTGAGGACGCGCTGGCGCCCGAAGCGGGGTCGCCCATGTGCGAACCCCCGTCCGCGACGCCCGAAGCCAACTGGGCACCACCCGACGGGCCTCCGTCCATGGTGTGAGTGGCGTCGCCATCGGCCGCGGGCACCGGCTCGTGCCCCGCGAGCGGCAGCGTGACGCGCACCTCCGCGCCGCCCTCGGGGCGGTTTGCCGCGGCGAAGGTCGCGCCCACCCGCGCCGCCCGCTCACGCATCGCCCGCAGGCCGTAGCCGGGCTTGTCGATCGCGCTCACCGCCGGGAAGCCGCGCCCGTCGTCGGCCACGGACACGGTGAGCACGCCCCCATCGACCCCCACCGCAAGCCGGACGCGCCGCGCCGACGCGTGCTTGCGGACGTTCGTCAGCGCCTCCTGCACGATGCGGTAGACGTTCGCCTCGGCGTCCGGGTCGAGGCGCAGCCCCGCGCTCGCAGCGTCGATCGAGAGCTCCAGGCCGAACCGAGACGCCTCGGCAACCCGTCGCGCGTGCGCGGCCAGCGCCGTGCCCAGCCCCTGCCCGGGCTCGATGGGCCCGCGCAGCCCTATGATCGACTCCCGCACGTCCACGTACACCGCCCGTGCCGCGGACCCCAGCTCTGCCAGCTGCGCCCGCGCCTCATCGACCCGCCCCGCCTCGAGGTACCCGGCCACCGCCTGGCTCTTCGTGTTCACGTAGCCCAGGACCTGCGCGATCCCGTCGTGCAGCTCCCGGGCGATCCGCTCGCGCTCGTCCGCGACCGCCAGCTCGCGCAGGCGCGCCTCGAGCCGATCGTGCTCGATGGCGATGACGGCCTGGTTGGCGAGCGACGCGAGCGTCTCCACCTCGTCCACGCCGAAGCCCCGGACCTCGGCGCTGCCCACCGCCAGCACGCCGATCGTGGAGCCGCCACGCTGGAGGGGGGCGGCCAGGCGGGCGACCGCACGGTTCGGGTCCACGAAGGCGAGCAGGGCATCGGCGTCAGGGGTGTCGATGTCGGCCCGCACCGCCGTCGCGTCGGCCGCCAGGCCATCGGAGGCGCGGAGGGCCAGGCGACCGTCGGGCCCCTCGAGCAGCACCACGGCGACGTCCATCTCGAGCAGCTGCCGTGCGTACGCGACCACGGCCTGGAGGACGTGCTCGATCCCGGACTCCGCGGCGATCGCGACCGACACCCGGTTCAGCGCACGCGCGGACGCGCCGCGCGCCTCGAGCTCGGCGTTCCGGGCGCGGAGGGTACCCGTCAGCCGGTCGATACGGCGGAAGGCGAACCAGGCGAACACGCTGCCGATCAGGAGGACGGCGCTCGACACCGCGAGGTTGTCCAGCGGGATCGGCACCGACGGGTCGAGGAACGTGTCGCTGAGCTCCTCGAGGACCGCGACCACGATGGTCGGGACGAGGACCACCAGCCAGCGGAGACGGGTGGGTCGCGAGGGCGCTGTCACGGGTCGAGCATACGCTCGCGTCGCTGGGCGCACCCGTCGGGTCCCCGGGCTGGGCTCACCCGTCGGGTCCCCGCCCCTGGCAGCCCGGGCACCAGTACGTCGGCCTCGGCAGCTCGCTCCCCTGGTGGGCCAGGCGAATGATCGACCCGCAGCGCTGGCACGGCCGCCCGGCACGGTGGTAGACGTGGCGCGGCCGCCGGCCCGTCTCGGCCCCTTCACGCAGGATGCCCCGCCCCAGCTCCACCAGGCGGCGGAGCATCGCGTCGTCAAGGTCGCCCACCGGGGCCCACGGCGAGCAGGCGGCCTGCCAGAGCGCCTCGTTCTTGACCTCGTTGCCGATCCCGGCCAGTGCGCGCTGGTCGAGCAGCGCCCCGCCGATGGGGACGGCCGCGCGGGCAGCTGCCCGAAGCCGGCGTACGGCTTCGTCGATGTCGGCGTCCTCGGCCAACAGGTCCGGGCCAAGTGCGGACAGCGACGGATGCACGAGCTCCGCCCGCTGCTCGAAGAGCTCGACGACCGGGGCGTCGAAGCAGACCGCGACGGAGCCCTCGACCTCGAGCACCAGCCGCGCGCGACCGGGTGGGCGACGCCAGCGCTCGCCGGGGCGATACCGATGCCACGAGCCCTGCATGCGCAGGTGCGTCCGCAGCTCGAGGCCGTTGTCGAGCCGAATGATCAGGTTCTTGCCGATCGACTCGACCGCCGTCACCCGGGCGCCGACGACGCGCTCCACCTTGGGCACTGCCCCCGGGCCGCCGGTCCTCGCGGCAAGCACGGGCCGGCCCACCAGCCAAGGCCGCAGCCCCGCCGCCGTTCGCGCTAGTGTGTCGCCTTCGGGCATCGCGCGATCCTCCGCGGCCGACGACGCCCCTACCTGGTGGGCCTGAGCGGCGTGGGCCCGGGGTAGGTGCGCTCGGACGGAGGCGTTGCGCCGACGGCGCGCAGGACGAGGCCGCGATACCCGGCGGCGAAGCCGGCGGCGAGCAGGGCGTGGCGGCGGGACGCGCTGCCCACAGGCTCGCCGTCGAACTTGCTGATGACGAGCTCGCGGACCCGACCGTCGGCGACAAGGGCACCAAGGGCCCGAAGTGCCCCATCGAGCACCGCCGGGTTGTCCGCCGCGGGGAACGTCGCGATCGAGGTGCCGCCGCGCTCGAGGTACAGCGCCGCCTCGCCGTCCACCAGCACGACGTAGGCCCCGGCGGCCCGCTGGAACGGACGGCGGTCGGCGTCGTCTCGACGCGGCCACGGCAGGGCGGCGCCGTACGCGTTCGCCGGGTCGGCGGCAGCGAGCAGGTGGACCACGCGCCCGTGAGCGCCCGCGGCCTCGCCCGGCAGGCCCCGCATGGCGCGCAGCCGGTCCACGGCGCCCGGCAGGGCGAACTGCGCCGCGCCGAGGCCGTCCACGAAGTACCCGCGCCGGATCCGCCCGCCCTCCTCGAGCATCCGCAACACGGGGTAGACCGCCGAGAAGCCGCCGTCGATCGCCTCCCCCGCGACCGCCTCGCGGGTCAGCACGCCGTGGCGCTCGAGCAGCGCGAGCGCCTGCGCATGGAGCCGCTCGGTCCGCGAGAGGCCTGCTGCGGGCAGTCCATCGGCCGAGCCGCCGTCGGGAGACCCGGCGTCCTGCCCGGCGGGAGCTTCGACCAGCGACCATCGCCCCGCCGCCTCGGGCGGCCCCAGCGCCGTCAGCCGGCCGGGTCGGGGACGCTGGTCGCGCGTCGGCCGCTTCCAGCGCAGCGCCCGCAGCGGCGCCACCGTGTCGTTGGTGACCTCGCCCGCCCAGACCAGGTCCCAGAGAGCATCGAGGACCTCGCGGTCGCTCTTCGCGCCCGAGGCCGCGAAGAGCTCGCGATAGAAGCACGCGCCCCGGCGGGCCAGGTGGGCGCGAAGCCGGCCGTGGAGCGCCCCGTCGGGTCGTGCGACGACCTCGGACAGGCCGACTGGCCGCAGCAGCTCGCGCCCCGGCCGGTAGAGCACGACGCGCCCGTCGTCCCGGCCAAGGCTCCCCCGCCCCACCCAGGCCACCTCGCCCATCGCGCCCAGCTCGTCGAGGAGCCGAGGCTGGTAGCCGGGGACGCGCGCCGGGAGCACGTCGCGCTCCAGGACTGACGCCGGGATGGGCAGGCCCGCCAGCTGGTCCACGACCTGCGCCAGCCGCTCGATCAATGCGTCGCTGCGGTAGGCCGGGGCCTCGGGGCCGCCCTCAACAGGCGCCACCCCGTGCCACGCCGCCAGGAACCGCGCCAGCGCGACGGGCTCGACCGGCTCCACCTCGTGCCGCAAGCGCGCAAGCGACCGGCGACGGAGCGAGCGCAGCACGTCGGGGTCGCAGTACTCACGCGTGGCGCCGCCGGGCCGGAACTCCCCGGAGAGCACGGAGCCCGCCGCGACCAGGCGGTGCAGCGCGTCATCGACGACGCCCACCGGCAGGCCCCACCGCCGTGCAGGGTCCTCGGCCGTGAACGGCCCGTGGGTGCGGGCGAACCGGGCGAGCAGCCCGTCGAGGGCGCCGGCGGCGGGCGCTAGGAACACCGAGGGCACGCCGGGCGGCGGGGAGACGCCGACCCCGTCCCGGTACCGGGCCACGTCCTCCATCGCGATCCAGCGCTCCTCGCCCGCGATCCGCGCGCGCACCGCCCGCCGCGACGCGACGAGGTCGGCCAGGTGGAGCATGGCCTCGACCCTGCCCCCGGCCGTCCGCGCACCCGCCTCGTCGGACGACAGGTCGCCCAGGCGGCGCAGCAGGTCGTGGACCTGGTCTGCGGTCTTCGCCCAGCGCTCCTCGATGAGGCTCTGGAGCGAGAGCTCGAGGTCCGCCAGGGCGTCGGGGTCGAGCAGCTCGCGCAGCTCCTCCTGGCCCAGCAGCTCGCGGAGGAGGTCACGGTCGAGCGTGAGCGCCTGCGCCCGGCGCTCGGCCAGCGGCGCGTCGCCCTCGTACATGTAGGCGGCGACGTAGTCGAACAGCAGCGAGCTCGCGAAGGCCGAGGCCCGCGCGGTCTCGACGCTGTGCACCGCGATGTCGCGCCGGGCGACGCCGCCCAGCACCTCGCGCAGGGCGGGCAGGTCGAACACGTCCGCGAGGCACTCGCGGTACGTCTCGACGAGGATCGGGAAGCTGCCGTAGCGACTCGCCACGGCCAGCAGGTCCGCCGCGCGCTGGCGCTGCTGCCAGAGCGGGGTGCGCGTGCCGGGCCGCCGACGCGGCAGCAGCAGGGCGCGCCCGGCGTTCTCACGGAAGCGGCTCGCGAACAGGCTCGACCCGCCGACCCGCCCGACGACCAGGTCCTCCACCTCGTCGGGGTCGGGGAACAGCAGCTCCTCCACCCCGGCCAGGGAGCCATCGCCCTCGGGGAGCCGGATGGCGATGCCGTCATCGGACCAGATGGTCTGGACCTCGAGGCCCAGCCGCTCCGCGATCCGCGCCTCGATCGCCAGCGTCCACGGGGCGTGGATCCGGCCGCCGAACGGCGAGAGGATGACCAGGCGCCAGTCGCCCAGCTCGTCGCGGAAGCGCTCGACGACGATCCGGCGGTCCGTGGGGAGCGCGCCCGTCGCCTCGCGCTCGTCCTCGAGGTAGGCGAGCAGGTTCTCGGCCGCCAGCTCGTCGAGGTCGTGGTGGGCCCGCAGCCGCTCGGCCGCCTTCGCGCGCCCCTTGGGCCCCTGCGCGAGGTCCGCCTCGGCTTCACGCGCGAACGCGCCGATCGCCTGCCCCAGCTCCACCGGCCGCCCGATCGCGTCGCCCTTCCAGAACGGCAGCTTGCCCGGGACCCCGGGAGCCGGCGTGACGACGACGCGGTTGGGCGTGATGTCGGCCACGCGCCAGCTCGAGGCGCCCAAGACGATGACGTCGCCGTGCATCCCGGCGCGCAGCTCGTACACCATCTCCTCGTCGAGCTCGCCGACGCGGCGCCCCGGCGTGCCGCCCTCGCCCTGGAGGAACACGGGGAAGAGGCCTCGGTCCGGGATGGTGCCGCCGCTCGTGACGGCCACGGTGCGCGCGTCGCTCCGCGCCGCCACCGCGTCGGTCAGCCGGTCCCAGGTGATGCGCGGCTTGAGCTCCGCGAACTCGTCCGACGGGTACGCGCCCGAGAGCATGCCCAGCACGCCCTCGAGCGCCTCGCGGGTGAGGGTCTCGAACGGGGCGGCGCGTCGGACGGTCGCCAGCAGCTCGTCCACGGTGATCGTCTCCGACAGCGTCCAGGCGACGATCTGCTGGGCGAGCACGTCGAGCGGGTTGCGCGGCAGCGCCGTGGGCTCGATCGCCCCGTCGCGCATGCCCCGCACGACGACCGCGGTCTCGAGCAGGTCGCCCCGGTACTTGGGGAAGATGACGCCCTTGCTCGCCTCGCCCACCTGGTGGCCGGCGCGGCCGATGCGCTGGAGGCCGCGCGCAACCGAGGTCGGGCTCTCGACCTGGATGACGAGGTCGACCGCGCCCATGTCGATGCCGAGCTCGAGGCTGCTGGTGGCCACGAGGGCCGGCAGCCGTCCTGCCTTGAGCTCCTCCTCGATCTCGAGGCGCTGCTCCCGGGCGATGCTGCCGTGGTGCGCCCGGACGAGCTCCTCGCCGGCGAGCTCGTTGAGGCGCTGGGCGAGGCGCTCCGCGAGCCGTCGGCTGTTGGTGAAGACGATGGTGCTGCGGTGCTGGCGGATCAGCTCCAGGATCCTGGGGTGGACCGCCGGCCAGATGCTGGTCCGCAGCTCGCCGCCGATGACCGGCCCGCCGGTCTGCTCGTCCATCGGCAGGACCTCGCCCAGGCGCGCCATGTCCTCCACCGGGACGACCACCGTGAGATCAAGCGGCTTCCGCGCCCCGGCGTCCACGATGGTGACGTCGCGACCCTCACCGGTCCCGCCGAGGTACAGGGCGATCGTCTCGAGCGGGCGCTGCGTGGCCGACAGGCCGATGCGCTGGACGGGCATCGCGCCGGCGGCGCGCAGGCGCTCGAGACGCTCCAGGCTCAGCGCGAGGTGGGCGCCGCGCTTGGTCCCGGCAACGGCGTGGACCTCGTCCACGATCACCTGCTCGACCCCCCGCAGGACCTCCCGCGCCTGGCTCGTGAGCAGCAGGTAGAGGCTCTCCGGCGTGGTCACGAGGATGTCCGGCGGGTGCCGGACGATGTCGCGGCGGGCGTCTGCGGGCGTGTCGCCGGTGCGCGACGCGATGCTGATCTGCGGCGGCGCCTCGCCCAGGCGCTGGGCGGCGAGGGCGATGCCTGCGAGCGGCGCGCGCAGGTTGCGCTCCACGTCGTAGGCGAGCGCCTTGAGCGGGCTGACGTACAGCGTGCGGACGCTGCCCCGCTGGCCCCGCTCCAGCCGCGGGCTCGGCTGGCGGGCGATCCGCTCGAGGCACCAGAGGAACGCAGCGAGGGTCTTGCCGCTGCCCGTGGGGGCGTGGATCAGCGTGTGCTCGCCCCTGGCGATGGCCGCCCACCCGCGAGCCTGGGCGTCGGTGGGAGCCTCGAATGTCGAGCTGAACCAGGCCCGCACGGCGGGCCCGAAGGGCGCCAGGGGATCGACGATGCTGCGCGCGGCCACGGGATGACGAGTATAGGCGTCGAGCACGAGATCGTACAGATGTTCGGTTCCGGTTCGGCGGCTCCGCCAGCGGGGCCGCGGCGATTCCTGGCCGCCAAGCGACCCGGACCGCTAGTTCGCCACGCCGGAGACGGTGACTGAATCGCCCAACCCGCCAGCCCACGTCAGCCAACCCGCTCCCTGGCTCGACAGGATGGCGCCCAGCGAACCAGGCACGGCTTCGGCCTGACCTGTCCGCGCCGACCACAGCCACAACGTCGGCACGCCCCTGGATGCATCTGTCACGTCCGACTCGTCGAAACTCACCGAGCCCGCGGCAGCAGCCGGCCATGACTCCTCGGTGGTCGCCGTCGGCATCTGGGGGGTGACGGCGAGTGGAGTCCACGAGGGGCCTGTCGCTGTCCACACCCGCGAAGTGCGCTGCAGGCCGCTCTGCTTCTGGCTGCTCTCGACATCCGCCACCCAGGCCAGCTGTCCGTCCCGGAAGGAGACCTCGAAGGCATCGGCTGCCACCTGGCGGGGAGCGGGATCGGCTGTGGTCGACACCATCAGCCTGGTCCGGTACACGAAGCCGCGCTCCGAGTCGACCAATCCCTCGCTGTACGCGACCGAGCCACCCGAGAGCCCGAATCCGTACACCTCCTCGTCAGTGGCGATCTCGCGCAGCATCTGGCCGCTGTCCAGGTCTACGGCCTTGACGCGCCATCCCCAAGGCCTCGATGCCGTGGTGTCCTGCACGGCGTACGCGAGGTCGGCTCCGTCGAGCGCGATCGGCGGCGGCGGGGCGCCGAGGCCCTCGAGTCGAGTGTTCACCCCCGAAGCCACGATCCACTTCCGACCGGTCGCGGTGTTCATGGCGACAATCCGCCATCTGCAAGCCCCAGACGCCGGCGGCTGCTCGTACTGCCACTCGACCCACGCCACCTGGTCGCCGCGGATCAGCGGAGTCCATGGGTGATAGCCGGAGGCGGCCGTGGCGAGGGTCCGCCACTTCCCGCCGAGGAGGTCGACAAGGACGATGGACGAGGCGAGGGCGTCGTCCGCGGACCCGATCTCGTCGAGGACGACGAACGGGCCGTCGGACGACATCCGGTGCTCCCGGTAGGAGTCCGGGAGCGACACGACCCTCACCGGGCTGCCACTCGCAAAGGCGGACGGGGTCGCCGAGGCGGACGGCATGGCTGACGCGTGAGGGGCTGTCACTGGTGGCGAGGCAGGTGTGGGAGCGGCGAGCGTGCCGTGTGGCGTGGGCGCCGGCGGCGGCGTGCCGCACCCGGCCGTCACGACGGCGAGCGTCGCGATGGCTGCCCTCAGGAGTGGGAGCTTGCCCGTTGCCCTCGACTGGCCCACGGTCTGCCTAGTACTGCTCGGGCAGCTCAGATTGCACCACCCCGCTCTTCGCGCGATAGTAGCTAGACGCCGAGTACCCGAAGTAAATGCATCCCTGATCGGGCGTCGCGCTGTACCCGGGGTACCCGATCCCCTCCGGACAGCCGCTGGTCGAGGCGGTGTAGGGATCGCCGATCGTCACCTGGGCGCCCGAAGACCAGTAGCCGACGCTCAAGGTCGCGTGGAGGGCGTAGTTGCTCTGGTGCCACACGTAGTAGGGGCTGGAGACGTCGACGCGTGTGTAGAGCGGCTCCGGAAAGCTGTCGATCTCGTAGACGATTCGTGTCTCGTAGCCGCTCAGCGAGGTGTCGTTGATCGCCTGTGCGAGCTGAGCGCCCTTCGCATCGGCGTACGCTTGTGTGTAGCCGAGCGCGGCCGGGGTTCTGGGCCCGTTGGGGTCGATGGAAATGCCGGTGCCGGTCGTCGCGCCCGGCGGGCCGCCGGCACTGGGCTCTCGGGACCTGCGCTCCGAGAAGCATGGCGCAGCCCATGGCGATGCCTGCCACCAGCCCAATTGCTTGGCGCGACCGGCCCTGATAGGTCTGCTTCACGTCACCCTCCCTGGCGGTTGAACAACCCGGGACGACCTGATCTGGGCGACACCCACAGGAGACCGCGGCGGGTCCTGCGGCTGGGGCGGCGAGGAGTTACCGGATCGTCCCAGAATCGCTGCCGAGAGTCCATTCGGCATATGTCTGGCCCTTCGGCTCGTCAACGCGGATCATCGGAGCCGACGGCGATGCCGGGGCGGTAGCTAGGTAGCTACTTGCCCCGGAAATAGTCGGCGGCCGCCAACATCAGGCCGGTTCGGTCAGCATGAGCGCAGCCGCCTCGGTCGAGAGCTGCTCGAGTTTCGCGAGGAGCTGCTCCGCGCGTCGGCGGTTGGCGATCCACTCCCGATGGAGCCTGAACCCCTTGATCGCCGCCACGAACGCGGCGCTGATCGGGGCCATGAGGGCCGAGCTGGCGATCGGCTGGCCACGGTGGTCGCGGAAGAAGCTGAGCACGCCCGGGACCCGCTGGAGGGTCGGCACGTCGACGTTGAGATAGAGCGGCGCTGACGTGACGGGAATCAGCGCCGCCTGCAATGGCCGGCTGAATCCGAATCGGCGGGCCGGGGAGGTGGCCCGCCGATTCGAAGTCCCAGGGGACTGGGTCGGTCCGCCCGCGGGGGAGATGCGACAGGCGGCCGGCCGATTCGATTGACGCGACGTTGCGGAGAGGCAGGTCGGGGCCCCGGTGGGAGAGAGCAGGGCCCCGACCTGGCTGGATGGGACGCGTGGGACGCTGTGCTGTGTGTGGGACCTGTCCTGTGTGCCTGGCCCGTCCGTTCGAGCCACGGCAAGTCTCCCGCCGGGAGCCTCCCCGCGGCGCGTGCCCAAGGGCCTGACAGCGGATGACGCTGCGGGCCCTTCGGCCCTGTTGTCATCGGCCGAAGGTCCCGGGGCCTGCGGCCCCCAGATTCGGGACCGATGGTCCTGCCCGCGAAGATTCAGCCGAAGGGGCGACGCGGCCCCGGCGCGCTGCTACGATCCACCGCCATGAGCCCTGCACACCTCCTGCTCATCCTCATCGTCATCCTGATCATCGTGATCATCTGGCGCGGCCCCAAGACGCTGCCTCTCATCGGCCGTGCGTTCGGACAGGGCGTCAAGGAGGCCCGGCGCGAGATCAACGAGATCAAGTCGGACATCGACAAGAAGTCCGGCGACGGCGGCACCAAGCCCGACGGCGGCACCAAGCCCGCCTGACCGCGCCCGACCTCGTCGGCCCGCTGGCGGCACGGACCGCCGGCTTGGAGTTGGGTCCCTCCGGCCACAACGACGCGTCCCGCGTCAACAGCGCGAGCCGGTGGGCGATGAGGCACCCCGGGCACGGAGTCGAAGTTGCGGTCCGGGATGCGGCGGAAGCCGAGCCGCGCGGACAGGCACTGCGCCACGCGCATGCCGAGCTCCGTGCAGACGATCACCGCCTGACGACCCTCCGCCCGGGCCAACTCCGGACACGCCTGGGCTCAAGTACCCACCAGCAGGGCCTCGAGCGCCTCAGGCTCGTGGACGGGCTGGCGACAGGCGAAGTTGCGGCAGACGAAGGCCGTGGGACGGCCGCGGAGCGCGAACTTGTCGCGAAGCAGCGGGACCGCCGAAGCCGACGCATCCGCCGTGACGGCGAGGACCCGGAACGCCCCGTACGTGCGCGACGCGGCCCGGACGAGCGACTCGGTGCCGGCAGCACCGGCAGCGTCGCTCACGATCGCGACCTCCACGATGCCCTGGTGGGCCACCTCGAGCGCGCACAGCCACTGCGCAAACGAGGTCGGGTAGCGGCCAAGGTACGGCCCGACACGAGCCAGCGCCCGTTCGGCGGCAGCCCGATACCGCGGCTCGCCAGTGAGCGCGCCGAGGCGAAGCAGGACGCTGGTGGCCATCGAGCCGCCCGACGGGACCGCGTTGTCCTGGAGGTCGCGCGGCCGGATGACCAGCCCTTCCGCATCGTCGGCGGTGTCGTGGAAGCCGCCTCCCGGGTCCGCGAACCTCGCGAGGATGCCTTCGGCCAGGGCGACTGCCTCGGCATGCCACCGCTCGTCGGCGGTGGCCTCGTACAGGGCGAGGAGCCCCTCGGCGAGGTCCGCGTGGTCCTCCAGGACGCCGTCCGCCGTCGCCCGGCCATCCTTCCACGAGCGGTGCACCCGCCCCGGCGCGACGCGCAGCCCAGACACCACGTCCTCCGCCGCCGCGACAGCCGCGGCCAGGTATGCGGCGGCGCGCTCGGCGAACTCGGGCGCCCCGGCATCGAGCGCCCGGGCGGCGTCGGCGAGGGCCGCGATCGCGAGCCCATTCCAGGCGGCGAGCACCTTGTCGTCACGGGCCGGCTGGGGTCGCGCGCGTCGGGCTGCGAACAAGGCGCCCCGTGCGGCCGCCAGTCGTTCGGCGACGTCGGCAGGCGTCAGCCCGAAGTGGTCGGCCAGCTCGGCATCGCTGCGTACGCGCGACAGGATCGTGACGCCCTCCCAGTTGCCCGTCGGCGTCACGCCGTACTCGGCCTCGAACAGCGGAGCGGCGTCGCCGAGGACCTCGCGCACCTCGCCGGGCAGCCACGTGAACGTCGCCCCCTCGACCCCGTTCGTGTCGGCGTCGAGACTGGCAGCGAAGCCGCCGCCCGGCGTCCGGAGGTCGCGAAGCAGGAAGTCGAGCGCGCCCATCGCGACGTCGCGGTAGCGCGGGTCGCGGGTCAGCTGCCAGGCGTGGAGATAGACACGGGCCAGCTGGGCGTTGTCGTAGAGCATCTGCTCGAAGTGGGGCACGAGCCAGCGGGCGTCGGTCGAGTAGCGGTGGAAGCCCCCGCCGAGCTGGTCACGGACGCCGCCATCGGCCATGCGGTCCAGCGTCCGGCGCGCGATGGCCAGCGGCCGAGGGTCGCCCGTCGCCAGGTGGCGGCGCAACGTGAACTCGATGGTCATCGGCTGCGGGAACTTGGGCGCCCGGCCCCAGCCGCCGTTCGCCTCGTCGAATGAGGCCCCAAGCGCGGCCGCCGCCTCCGACAGCACCTCGACGGACGGGAGCGATCCGGCCGCATCGCCCATCCCGCGCATCTCCGCCAGCGAGGCCACCACGGCCTTGCCCGTCTCCTCGACCGCGCCCCGTCGCTGGGTCCAGGCCTCCCGCACGCCCGCGAGCACCTGCCCGAAGCCCGGCATCCCCTGGCGTGGCTCCGGCGGGAAGTAGGTGCCGCCGAAGAAGGGCCGCCCGTCGGGCGCGAGGAACACCGACAGCGGCCAGCCGCCCTGGCCGGTCATCGCCTGGACGGCCGCCATGTACACGCTGTCAACGTCCGGGCGCTCCTCGCGATCCACCTTGACCGGGACGAAGTGCGCATTGAGGTAGGCGGCGAGCGCCTCGTCCTCGAACGACTCGCGCTCCATCACGTGGCACCAGTGGCACGCGGCGTAGCCGATCGAGAGGAAGATCGGCCGGTCGAGTTCGGACGCGCGGGCGAGTGCCTCGGGACCCCACGGGTACCAGTCCACCGGGTTGTGCGCGTGCATGAGCAGATACGGGCTGGTCTCCCCGGCCAAACGGTTCGCGCGCGTGGGGGTCTCGTCCGCGTTGGCCATGACTCGATAGTAGCGCCGCCCGCCGGGGCAGCCGCGTGCCGTCGAGGTAGGCTGGCGCGATGATCGAGCGCGTCGTGCCCGGGTTTCTCCCCAGCATCCACGGGCTCCACTTCGTCAACGCGTTTGCCCCGGGGCCCACGGTGCGGCTCGGGCGCCTCGACCCGCGGGCCGTGGGGATCGGCGACGCGTCCTCGGGCCTGTGCGGCGGGATGGCGCTGACCGCGCGGGACCTGTGGGCGGCGGGGGTTGCGGCTCCCGAGGACCGCGAGCCGCCGGCGAACGGCAGCAGGCGGTTCCGGGCGCTGGTCCGGGCCCAGGTCATGTCACTCGACTGGCTCCGAGTGCCGCTGCGGTACGCGGTGCTGGCGCTGCTCCACGCGGAGGCGCCTTCTGGGCTGGCAGTTGGGCACCATCTGGTCGCCGGCCTCAGGCTCGGGCTTCGCCGCGGGCCTGTTCGGGTGCCCACGATCCGGCGTGAGTGGCCGCGCGTGCGTGCGGAACTGGATGCCGGCCGCCCCTGCATGCTGGAGCTGATCCGCGTCGGCGGTTTCTGGCCGGCCGCGCTCATCCGCAACCACCAGGTCCTCGTCTGGGCCTACACGGCCGACGAGGCGTGTTGCGGCGAACCGGCCGAGCTCGAGGCCCAGGGCGGCGCGATCCGCCTCCGCGTCTACGACCCGAACCACGCGGGCGACGACGACGTAGAGCTCGAGCTCACGATCGCCCCCGACAACCGGCACGGGCCCCGGCCCCAGGCTGAGCGCGTGACCCTCCGCCAGACCACCGGCGAGCCGCTGCTCGGCTTCTTTCGGGGGCCCTGCCCTCCGAATGCACCGGTGGACGCCTGGCGCTGAGCGGGACCTCATCGCCTGACGGCCCCTCGTCGGAGTCGGCCCTCGTCGTCAGTCATGGCAGACTCGCCGGCCCGCCGCCGGAGTCGGCCCTCGTCGGAGTCGACCCTCGTCGGAGTCGGCCCCTCGTCGGAGTCGGCCCCTCGTCGGAGTCGGCCCCTCGTCGGAGTCGGCCCCTCGTCGGAGTCGGCCCTCGTCGAGTCATGGCAGACTCGCCTGCCCGCTGCCCACGTAGGCGCGCCCGCTGCGATGGCGCCACCGCGCAGGCGCCTGTGCAGCGATCGGCGCAAAGCGAGTCCCACGCGACTCACCGGCGCGGGATCCGCACCTGCCGCCCAGCAACTTCCTCGAGGACATCGCCCCGGCCTTCACGGACTCACGCTCGCCGGGTCCGGACGTGCCACCCCGACAGCCCAGCTCACACGCCACGAGCTCCCACCATCCCGACTTGCGGGTCTGGCGCGAGCCGGGAGGCGCCACCCTGCCGGAGCCAGCGGGAGGGGATCGAAATGCCCGCGGTCGTCATCGAGCCGCGCATCGTCTTCGAGCATCCCGCCACGGTCGCGGGCGAGTTGGCCGGCAAGCCCGGCCGGACCCGGTTCGTCGAGGTGCCCGAGCACCGGTTCGTCGTGACCGACGGCGAGGGCCCGGCAAGCTAGGCGTCGTTCTCGTCCCGGATGCGCAACACGATGTCGCGCTCGGTGGCGCGTGCCCGCTGCCGCTCGTCCTCGGCCCGACGACGCGGCCGACGCCGTGCTGACCGTTGGGCCCGGGCTCGGCTGGACGCTTGCGGTGGTCCTCGGGGAGGGCGAGGCTGGTCATGACGCGGTCTCCGGCCTGGGCCCGGGCCTGGCTGGACGCTTGCGGCGGTCCGGCGTAGGCGAGGCGTGGGCGGATGGGTGATCCGACGAAGCCGAAGTTCGAAGAGGCGAGGATGATCACGAACCACGACGCGGGGTCCGCGACGCCCTCCGTCGAACCTCCGCCTGGGGGCGGCGCGCGGTAGCGCGGTTCGGACATCGAAGGCGCCGCCCCGCCTTGAGTCGCGACGGACTCAATCCGGCACGCTCGATACATGGCCGACGGCGAGAACCTCGGCCTCATCCCACGGCTTGTGCTCGTGCGATCCGAATTCGAGTCTGACGCGACTCAGACCAAGAGCGTGGCCGCTCATCGGGACCCCTCAGCCGCGCCTCGTCCGCTGCGAGCGCCCGGCACTCGGCCCCGCGGGCGTGTCGGCGTCGGGCACGGGCGCCTCCGCCTCGGACCGGCGGGCGCCGCACGAGTAGCAGCGCGTCGTCGCCCGGCCGTTGCCGGAGCGGCAGCGCTCGCAGAACCACGGCGTCTGGGGCATGCCCCGCCGATGCTCGAGCATGCGCCGCAGGGCGAGCGGCCCGTACTGGCGCCACAGCTCGGCGAGCTCGTCGGCGTACGCCATGAGGAACCGGCGGATGCCCACGGCGACGAGCGCGATGGCGACCGCGAACAGCACCACCGCGATGACGTGCGGCGCGGAAACGTCGAGGCTGTTCCCGGTGGCCAGGGGCTCCATGGGGAAGAGCCTGCCCGATCCGCCCGTGCGGCACCCGTGCCAGTCGGCCCCGTCCGGAGCCGCCCGGGCCGAAGCGTCTGGCCTGGGCGCAGCACCCTACTGGAGCAGGACGATCGCGTCGATATCGATGCGCGGCCGCCCCGACGTCCCAAGGCAGACCAAGCGGAGGGTGTGCCGCCGCGGGGCCAGCCCGGCCAGCGCGAACACGACGCGCCGGACCTGCGTGGCTCTGGCGCGCTCGTCCACGGTGCCCTTGAGGACGCCGTCAAGCCAGACCTGGAAACGCCCGCGGGTGGGCGAGCGCGGGGTCACGATCGCGGACCCAGTTCCCTGAAACGCGATGGTCACCGTCGCGCCGCGCCACGTTGTGTAGCGCGTCGTCCCCCCGGAGGCGCTCGTGCTCGTCGCGCGGTACCACCGACCCGACCACACGAGGTAACGGCTGGTGTCCTGGACGACCACGGGCCTCACAGCCACCGAGGCGGCCCAGGCGCTCCAGTTGCCGGCCACGTCTCGCGCACGGAGCCGAAGCGAGTAGCGGTGGCCGAAGGCGTATGACCGCGTCACCTGGCGCGAGCTCAGGGCGAGGCTGGCCGTGCTTCCCCAGGCGCCCCCGTCCACGCTCCACTGCGTCTGGTACGACTGAACGCTCCCATAGGCGTCGGTGGCCGCCACCCAGCGCCCGAAGCCCGATGCCGAGAGCGACCCCAGGGTGCTGTTCCCTGCGATGCCGAGCGCGGGCGGCCTCGCGACCGGCGGCGTAGCGTCCACCACGACCTCGATCGTCGTCGAGCGCTCGCGGCTGCCGTCCGTGGCCGTGACGGTGACGGGGTAGATCCCGGTGGGCGTGCCCGCGGGAACCGCGATCGCCGCCGTCATGCTCCTGTCGCCCGTGGGCTCGAGGTGCGTTGTCGAGAGCGTCGCGGTCAGGGGCGCTGTCGGTCCCGCCGAGAAGTTGAGCGGCAGCGTGAAGTCCTCGGCGCGCACCGCGCTCAGCGGAACGGTGAACGTCCCGCCCGCGGCGCTGCTGGTCACCGGGCCGTTGACGTAGCGGAGGGCGAAGTCGCCGATGTTGACGATCCACGAGACGTCGAGCAGCGGCTCGTGGTACGGGTCGGGGTCGGTCGCGGTGTTCCAGTTCAGATTGCCCATCAGCTGGAGCGCGCGCTTGACCTGGTAGGGCGTGGCCAGCGGCCGGGTGGACTTGTAGAGCGCGGCGGCGCCGGCGACGAGCGGTGTCGCCATGGACGTCCCCGACATCAGGCCGTAGCGGTTACCGGGCAGCGTGGACAGGATGCACTTGCCGGGCGCAATGAGGTCCACGTCCGACCCGTGGTTCGAGAAGTCCGCGAACGTGTCGTCCTTGTCATAGCCGTTCCAGGAGGAGCACGTCGACCCGCCCCGCCCACCCGGCTTGCCGTCCGTGTCGGCGAGGGCGGAGACCGTGATCACCTCGTTGTACGCAGCCGGGATCCAGGCCGCCGCCGAGCCCGAGTAGTTCCCCGCGGCCGCGGCCACCGTGATCCCGGCCGCCACCACCCGACACACCGCGCGGTGCATCACGTCGGTCGTGGTGTAGCCGCAGTTGCCGTCGTCGTGGCCGGGCTTGGCGACCGACATGTTGACTGACTCGAACAGGGGTCGCGTCGCGTCGGTCGGGTCCTTCTGCGCCGTGATCCAGTCGAGCCCGCAGACGTACCAGGAGAGCAGGCCGTTGCCCATCCAATCGAGCACGCGGACGGACCACAGTCGGACGCCGGGGGCCACGCCCACGACGCCGTACCCGTTGTCGAGCGCTCCGACGATACCCGCCACGTGCGTGCCGTGGCCGTTCACGTCGGCCCAGGCCGCCGCATCCGGGCTGGCGCAGTTGATGCCGCCCGCGACGTTGAGGTCAAGATGCTGGGGATCGATGCCGGTGTCCACGATCGCGACGTCGGCATCGACGCGCTCATCCTTCCCGTTGATCAGGGCGATGCCGCTGGCGGCGCCGAAGACGCGCGAGACGCCGGTGGGGATCGCCTGCCCCTGCACCGCGAGGATGTCGTCCGGGACGACGTCCTCGACATTGGGGTCGGCCCGCAGCAGCGCCAGCTGCGCGTTGGCGAGCCGCGCAGCGTAGCCGCGGAACGCCCCGTTGAACACGCGGTCCTGCCGAACGCCGAGGCCTCGGGCCCTGGCGCCCGCGACATCGAGGCGGCTTCCGGAGCGCAGGACCACGATCCAGCG
This sequence comes from Chloroflexota bacterium, assembly GCA_021802825.1. GTDB lineage: Bacteria > Chloroflexota > Limnocylindria > Limnocylindrales > CSP1-4 > CAIXZV01. The sequence goes on along the minus strand of JAJZRG010000008.1, from coordinate 71,680 downwards.
ATCGGAGGCGTCGAGACTCCCGGCCCGCACCGGCGCGCTGCCGTCCACCGCGTCCGGGACGAGGGCTGGGCCGGTCGCGGCTGCCAGCGCCGTCCCCGCGCCGAGCACCGTGCTGACCGGGGCCACGGCGAGGACCGCGAGCAGGATCGCGAGAAGGCGTCGCATGAGATCCCTGTTCAATCCCCGGGCATGACGGCATCCGCTCTCGGCCGAATGCTCTGCTCCTAGGGTCGACCATTCGCGGTCAGCCCGCCATCCCCCCAACCGTACGGTCGCGTCGGCAGCACCGGTCCTGCCCCGGGAGTCACCGCGAGGTCGTGCCGGCGTCAGCCCTCAGCGCGCAGTCGCGATGTGGTGGCGGTGGCGCGGCCGGTAGGAGGCCGCGGCGCGGGGAGCGCCGAGCGTCGCCGCGATGTCCGCGGCCCAGGAACGGACCTCGCGGAGGTCTGCCGGCAGCAGCGCGGCCACCGGGTCGTCGCCCACGGGCATCCCGACCGTCCCGAACATCGCGACGCCCCGGGCGCCGATCGCACGGCCCACCGTGACGGCGGCGAGCTCGTCCTCGGTCGCGCTGCCCGTCCCACGACCGGCGCGCCCGCCGATGGGCCCGGTGCTGTACAGCCACAGGTCGCGACCGCGAAGCCCGGCCCCATGACGCTCGAGGAAGCCCCCGCCGTCCGAGACACGGCTGGGCACGTAGACGCCGCTGCCGAGGACGACCGCGCCGTAGGGCGACACGTCATCGACCTCCTCCTTCGCGCGGCAGTCCACGAGGAAGCCAGCCGAGCGCAGGACGGAGGCGATCGCCTCCGCGGTGCCCGCCGTGGACCCCGAGCGGCTGGAGAAGGCGACGAGGACGCGAGTCGGGGTCATACGCGAGTCGGGGTCATGCGGGTGGCGCGGCTCCCTGAGTGTGCGTGAATGGTCGGCTCCACGGGGAGCCGTCGGGAGAGCCGTCGGCACCCACCTTCCCGGGCTCTCTGCCGGCGATGGCCCGTGCCCATGGGACCGGGCCATCGGTCACGAACCGGACGGCTCGGTGCCGACAGGACGCACGGTCGGCAGCAGCATGCCAACCGGTGGGCCGACCGCTTCGACGTCGAACGCGCGGCGATGCCCGCCGGCCCTAGGCGAGGACGCGGCCGGGATTCAGGAGACCCTGGGGGTCGAGGGCGCACTTGATGGCGCGCATCGCCGCGACCGCCGGCTCGCCCCGCTGGCGCACGAGCCAGTCGCGTCGGACGACGCCGATCCCGTGCTCGCCCGTCACCGTCCCGCCGAGCGCGAGCGCCGCCTCGAACAGGTCGATCCGAGCCGCGTGGAGGCGGGCAGCCGCGGTCGCCTCAGGCTCGTCGCGACGCAGGACGAACGTCGGGTGGAGGTTCCCGTCACCGGCGTGGCCGAAGGTCCCGATGGCAATCTCGTGGCGCGCGCCGATCGCCTCGATGGCCCGGAGCAGCTCCGGCACCCGGCTCCGCGGCACGCCCACGTCCTCCATCCGCGCCACGCCCTGCGCCTCGAGTGCGCGGTAGGCGAGGCGTCGCCCCTCGCGCAGCCACTCGGCCTCGGTCGCATCCTGTGCCCGCACCACGAGGCTCGCCCCTGCGGCCGCGCACGCCCTCTCGGCACTGTCCACCTCCACCACGGCGGCGGTCCCCGGCAGGTCCGATTCGACGAGCAGCATGGCGGCCGCATCACGATCGAGCCCCAGGTGGTGGACGTCGTCCACGGCGCGGATGGTCGTGCGGTCCATCAGCTCGAGCGTCACCGGCACGATCCCCGCCCCGGTGATCATGGCGACGGCGTCCCCGGCGGCGTCGAGGGTGGCGAAGAACGCCAGCAGGGTGGCGCGCGGCGGCGGGGCGGCCCGGAGCCGGAGCGTGGCCTCGGTGACCAGGCCGAGCGTCCCCTGGCTGCCGACGAGCAGCGGGATCAGGCCGTAGCCGGCCACGTCCTTGACGTTCCGGCCGCCCAACCGCAGCACGGAGGCGTCGGCCATGACCACCTCGAGGCCGAGCACCGCGTCGCGCGTCACGCCGTACTTCACGCAGCACAGCCCGCCGGCGTTCGTGCCCAGGTTGCCCCCGATCGTGCACGTCTCGTACGACGCGGGATCGGGCGCGTAGAACAGCCCCTCGGCCGCCACGGCCTTCTTGAGGTCGGCATTGACGACGCCCGGCTGCGTGACCACGACCAGGTTCGCGCGGTCGATCTCGAGCACCCGGTTCATGCGCGTGAACGCGATGGTCAGCGCGCCCTCGATGCCCGCCGCGCCGCCGGAGAGCCCGGTGCCGGCCCCGCGGGGAACGATGGGCACGTCGTGCTCGCCGCACAGGCGGACCAGCTCGACCACCTGCTCCGTCGTCTCCGGCAGCGTGACGGCGAGCGGCAGGCCCGTGGGGAGGTAGGCCGTCTCGTCTCGCCGGTACGACTCGCGGTCCACGGCGTCGGTGAGGAGGCGCAGGCCGGGCAGGCGCGCCTCGATCGCGCGCAGGAGCGCGGGCCCGTTGCCGCGAACCGGGGCGCTGGGAGTCGCGACCGCATCCGATGCCATGCGCGGAAGTATCGCAACCCGGCGCGCGCCCTGCCGGGCGTACGATTCGGGCGACATGCGAACCCGTGGGGGTGTGCTGGCGGCTGCGCTCGCGGTGGGGCTCGTGGGCACGGGCATCGGCGTCCCGGCTCCGGCCTCTGCGGCGAGCCTGCCGGCGTCGGCGTCGGCGGACACGCGGGTCTCGGCGCCCCTCCGCTTGCCGTCATCGGGCGCCGGTGCCGCCGGCACGACGCAGATCGTCCCGGGCTCGGTCAACCGCTCCTCCATGCATCTCCGCGCGGCCTACAGTGTGGGAGCGTCGCTCGCATGGGGATCGGGGCGCCTCTGGGGCCAGGTGGCCATCGCAGCCACGAACGAGTCGGCCTCCGGCATCGACCGGATCGAGCTCAACACCGTCATGGCACGGCTGGGCGGGCTGCGCCTGGGCAGCACCACTGTGGACGGCCGCACCGTCACCCCTACCGTGAGCGACCAGACGATCAGCGTCCCACTGGGCGGCGTGCTGCCCAGCGGCGCCTCGGTCGGCGTTGTCGTTCGCTTCAGCGCCACGCTGCGGACGACGACCACGGGCTCGAGCTGGCTCTTCGCCCGCGCGAACGGCATAGCTGACCTCTACCGCTGGATCCCCTGGGTCTCACGGGCGACGCCGTTCGCCCGGCCGAACTACGGCGACCCCTTCGTCACGCCGTCGAGCCCCTCGGTGCGCGTGATCCTCCACTCGGACATCCCGCTGCGCTGGGCGACGACCGGCACGCGCACGGCCCTCTCGGCCGATGGCCTGACCGCCAAGTTCGACGCCGCCAACGTCCGCGACTTCGTCGTCACCGCCAGCCGTGACGCCACGACCCGCCAGGCAACCGTCAACGGCACGAGGGTCAGGGTCGTCTCGCGCTCGGGCTTCCCGTCGGCCGCCGTCCTGTCCGCCGCCGTGACCGCCCTCACCCGGCTCGAGGCGCGGCTCGGCCCGTACCCGTACAGCCTGCTGACCGTCTCCGAGTCCGCGGGCGGGTACGGCATGGAGGGACCGATGACCGTGTGGATCCCTCCCCGCGTGGCCTCGTCGAACCTCGCGTACCTGGTGACCCACGAGATCGCGCACCAGTGGTTCTTCGGCCTCGTCGGCAACGACCAGGCGCGCGAGCCGTTCGCGGACGAGGCGATGACCGACATGGCCACCCGCAACGCGCTGGGCATGCGCCGGGCGTCGCAGTGCTCCGCCGCCCGGCTGGACCTCCCGATTTACCGCTACTCCTCCGCCTGCTACTACGAGGACATCTACATCCAGGGCGGCAACCTGATCGACGACGCGCGCCGGCTGATGGGCTCGACGGCCTTCTGGCGGGCGATCCGCGGCTACCTCGCGGCCCACCGCCTCGGCCTGGCCCACACGCGCCAGCTGCTCGACGCGATCGACGCCGCGAGCCCCATCGACTTCGCCTCCCGGTGGCACTCGCGCTTCCCGTCGCTGTACTAGGGTTTCCGCCATGACTGCCGCTCCCCTGCTCCGTCTGGCGACGCCCGCCGACGCCGGCGCCATCGCCACCATCTACGCGCCGTACGTCAACGAGACCCCGATCTCCTTCGAGCTCCAGCCTCCGACCGCCGAGCAGATGGCCGGGCGGATCGAGCGGACGCTCGCACGGACGCCGTGGGTGGTGGCCGAGGTGGACGGGGCGGTTCGGGCGTACGCCTACGCGGGCCGGTTCCGAGACCGCGCGGCCTACGACTGGACAGCGGAATCCACGGTGTACGTGGACCGCTCGCTGCACCGCTCGGGGCTGGGGCGGGCGACGATGGCCTCGGTCCTGCGGGTGCTGCGACTCCAGGGGTTCCGGCTGGTCATCGCGGGCGTCACGCTGCCCAACCCGGGCTCGGAAGGGCTCCACCGGGCGCTCGGGTTCCAGCCCGTGGGCACGTTCGACGGCGTCGGCTGGAAGGCCGGGCGCTGGCACGGCGTCTCATTCTTCGAGCTGGAGCTGTTCCCGCGTGCGGACGGGCCCCGGCCGGTGCCGATCCGGCCGCTCCCCGACCTGCTGGGCACGCCCGAGCTGGCGGCGGCGATCTCGGGCTGACGGTCGGGCCTCAGCCGCTCCTCGCGCCCGGGCGCTTGTCCGCGCCCCCGTCCGCGCCCCCGTCCGCGCCCCCGTCCGCGCCCCCGTCCGCGCCCCCGTCCGCCGCCACGCGACGGTCCGCCGCGAGCGCCTGCGGGAACCATCGGACGGAGGGCGGGAACAGCGGCCGCCACGCGCGCCACATCGTCGTGAGCCAGGCGTCGAGCGCCCGTTCGGCCGGGCCCCACGGCAGGCCCAGCTCCGCCCGCGTCGCGGCGGGCATGAGCCCGACCGCGGGCACGAGCAGCGGCGTCAACGCCGAGCGCGGGACGTGGCGAAGCAGACCAGCGAGGCGTGGTGCCGCCGCGCCCAGTCGCCGTGCCACCGCGCCACGCTCCACCAGCGGGGCGAGCGGCGGGTGCAGGATCGCGTGGGCCAGGTCGCGGGAGACCGGCGAGGGGCGGACCGGCCCGCCGGGACCCAGCATGCCGGTGACGTAGGCCTCGAACGCGTCGAGGTCGGCCGGGAGCATCGCATCTGGGACACCGAAGCCGCGGCCGATCACCAGCGTCTCCGCGTAGAAGCGCGCCCTGCGCTCGTGCGGCACGGGCACCAGCCAGCGGTCAACCGTGGTCAGCGTCGCCCACACCAGCGTGGCATGGACCCACAGCGAGAGCTCCGGGTCGCGCGCGGCGTACGCCCGGCCGAACCGGGAGACCGCCTCGGGGTCGCTGACCGGCCCCGTCACCGTCCGGTGGAGCGTGTTGAGGCGCCGGATCTCGGCCCGGGCCGTGGCGGCGGAGGCGTAGACGATCCGCAGGTACGAGCGCAGCGTGCCGTCGAGCCGGGCCCAGGGGTCCTCGCGGAAGGTGGAGTGCTGGGCGACGCCCTCGGCGACGATCGGGTGCGCGATCTGGAGCAGGATGGCGAGGGGGCCCGCGCCCAGGAGGAGCGCCGCCTCGCGGTTCAGGCGCCAGGCCTCCGAGTCAGGACCGTAGAGCCCGCCCGGCTCGCGCGAGCCGTCGCGCTCTCCGCGCCGGATCCCCCCGCCCGAAACGCCGGCTAGCGGTCGCTCGGGCGTCGCCCGACCACCCACCACGCCGCCGGGAAGGCACCAGCCGCCACGAGCAGCTTCACGGCGTCGCCCACGAGGAACGGCACGACGCCAAGCTCGACCGCCTTCAGCGGCGACACCCCGAGGACCACAGCGAGCCACGGCACGCCGACGAGGTAGATCGTGACCGAGCCCAGCAGGTTCATCCCGACCGACCCGCCGATGTGGCGGTCCCAACCCAGCTCCGCCAGGCGGCCGACCAGCGCCCCCGCGACGATGAACCCGACGAGGTAGCCACCGTTCGTGCCGAGGATCACCTGGAATCCGCCGCGCGACTCGGCGAAGACGGGCAGGCCCACGACGCCGAGTGCCACGAACAGCCCCACCGAGATCGCCCCGCGGCGGAGACCGAGCGAGCCGCCGACGATCAGCACCGCCAGCGTCTGGAGCGTGAAGGGCACGGGGGTTCCCGACAGCGACACGGAGATGCGGGATCCCAGGATCATCAGCGCCACGCCTGCCAGCACGAGGCCGAGGTCGCGGCTGCGCGGCGAGACGCGCTCTCCCACGCGCACCGGCACCAGGAAGTCGGCGATCGTGAGGCCACGCTCAGCGGCGGAGACGCGGGTCAGGGAGGGAATCGCGTACGACATCGGCTCCTCAGGGCGGGTGTGGAACCCGCGTTGCCCGGAGTCTACCCGAACCGCGAAACGGGTCCCGTGCCATGCGGCCTGCGGATCGGGTTCGGGCACTACTCCCCGCGGACCGCCATCGGGATCGGCACGCGACCGGCCAGCCGCGCCGGCTGCGCCGCGGCCAGCATCGCGAGGGCGATGCCGAGCACGATGGCGAGGGCCACTGTCGGCCAGGGCACGACGCTCATCGGCCCGGCCGCTCCCCCGCCACCCGAGAGCAGCACGCCGACGAGCACACCCGTGACACTCCCCACCAGTCCGCCCATCGCACCCAGGATCCCCGCCTCAACGAGCACGCTGCGCCAGACCTGGATGCGGCTCATGCCAGCCGCCCGCAGCATGCCGATCTCACGCACCCGCTCGAGCGTGTCCATCGAGAGCGTGTTGACGATGCCCAGCGCCGCGATCACCACCGCCGCGAGCGCGAGCAGGTCCAGCAGCCCGAACAGCCGGTCGAGCGCATCGCCAACGGCCCCGGACACGGCCGAGACGGGCGAAGCCGTGAGCGCGAGCTGCCGCGCCAGTGCCTCGACCTGCGGCTGCGCATCGGCCCGGCGGCCGGGGGCATACCGCACCGCGAACGCATCTGCGCCCACCACACCAAGCTTCGCCGTCGCATCCCCCCAGCCCACCAGCACCGCGTCGCCGGTGCGGCCCGGGAAGCTGCGCGCGACGAGGCCGACCACCTTGAGGTTGACCAGGCCCTGCGACGTGGCGACGGCCATCGTATCGCCGACGCCCACGCCGAGCCGGGCCGCTCGCGAGGCGGGGAGCACGATCGCGCCCGTGCCATCGAGCGCGTTGAGCGCGGCGGTGCGATCGCCTGCCGTGAAGTCCAGTCGCCCGTCGGCCAGGAAGTCCGCGCCCCGGATCGCGACAGCCTCGAGCCGCGTGCTCGCGTATGCCAGGTCGAACGACGCGATCGGCGTCGCCAGCGCGACCCCGTCGATCGACGAGAGCTGCGTGTCGATCCCGCCCGGGCCAACCGGCGCCGGGGCGATGGCCGTGAGGATCTCGTCACCCGGCACGACGTCGGCGAGCCATGCGGTTGCCGACACCCGCGCGCTGCCGGCCACCGACGCGAGCGCCACGACCATCGCGAGACCGATGACGAGCGCACCGACAGTGAGCGTGGTGCGGCCCGGGTCGCGTCGGATCGCCGCCCGCGCCAGCCGCTCCTCGAGCCGCAGCAAGACGGCGAACGGCAGCCCAGCCAGTCGCGCGAGCGGGGCCAGGAGCGCGGGCATGAGCAGGACGGCGACCAGCAGCAGGACGTACACGCCGACCGCGCGAGCCGGGATCGCGAGGTCAGTCGCGCCGCCGGGCAGCAGGAGCACGGCCGTCGTCCCGATCACCGCCACCACGACCACGAGCCAGCCGGTGTGGGCGCGGACGAGCCGCGACGTGTCGGACCGCACGCGCAGGACCGCGACCGGGCTGACCGCCGCCGCACGACGCGCCGGTTCGACCGCCGCGACCAGCGTGATGCCCACGCCCGACGCGATCCCCGCGAACACGGCCCACGGCCCGATCACGGGCCCCTCGATAGCGAGCTGGCCGCTCGCCCGCAGCCACGCGGCGGCGAGATACGCGAGTAGCGTGCCGACCACGATGCCGAGCCCTGAGCCCGCGACCCCCAGGACCAGCGCCTGGGTGACGACGACGCGGACGATCTGCGAGCGCTGGGCACCCGCGGCCCGCAGCAGCCCGAGCTCGCGGATCCGCTCGACGACGGTCATCGCCATCGTGTTGAGGATCAGGATGGCAGCCGCGAACAGCGTGATGGCGGCGAGCAGCGCCATCGTGGCCCGGATGTCGAGCGTGGAGGCACGCAAGCTGGAGGCGACGTCCTGCGGCCGCGAGAGCACGTACGGCTGGAGCGTGAGCGCCTGCCCGATCGACGCCGCGACCTGGTCCACGGGCGCCCCGGCCGCGAGCACGACGTCAACGCGCGTGACGCCGCCCACCTGCGTCGGGGCGGTGTCGCCGTCCGCGACGCCCAGCAGTTGCGCGGTGCGGATGGGCACGACCACCGTGCGGCCGCCCGAGCCGAGCTCCGGTCCGTCGCCCCGGAGCACGCCCGTGATCTTGACCGTCAACGGCGCGCCGGCGCCGAGGATCTGCAGGTCGTCGCCCAGTTCGAGCCCATCGGACGCGGCGAGCGTCTCGGTGACCAGGGCGGACGCGTCGTCGGAGGGCGCGAGCGCGACCCCGCGTGCGAGTGCCAGGTCGCGGACGCGCGGCTCAGCAGAGGCGTCGATGCCGAGGATCGTCACGGGCGCCGTCTCGACCGGCCTGCCCGCCTGCGACGCGAGGAACGTCTTGCGCTCGATTGCCGGCGCCGTGAGCGCCACGCCCGGTACAGCGCCCAACTGCTCGAGGGTCCCCGCCGACAGCCCCGTCTCCTCGAACGCCGTCACCCGCAGGTCCGCCCGCCCCACCATCGAGGCCACCGTTCGGTCGATCGAGGCGTCCAGCCCGGCGTCCACGCCCAGCGCAGCCACGAGCACCCCCACGCCGAGCGAGATCCCCACGATCGTGAGCAGCGTGCGCGCGCGCCGAGCCGCCAGCGCGCGCCAGGCGTAGCGGACGAGGCCGCGCACCGGGCTACAGCCCCAGCAGGGCGAGCCGGGCGATCAGCGGCGCGGCGGCGTGGTCGGAGCGCCGCCCGAGCACGATCTCGTCCTGGATCTGCCCGTCCCCCACCACGAACACGCGGTCGGCGTAGGCGGCCGCCTTGGCGTCGTGGGTGACCAGCACGATCGTCTGGCCGCGCTCCATGCACGTCCGCCATAGCGCGCCCAGGATGTCGAGTCCGGTGCGGAAGTCGAGGTTGCCGGTCGGCTCGTCGGCGAACAGCAGGGCCGGCCGGGTCACGATCGCCCGGGCCACGGCAACGCGCTGCTGCTCGCCCGCGGACAGCTGGTCCGGCCGGTGGCGCTCCTTGCCGGTCAGGTCCACCAGTGCGATCGCCTCCCGGATGCGTGCCGCCAGCTCGTGCGACCGCGGGTCCTGTCCGGCGATCGTGAACGGCAGCCCGACGTTCTCGACGACGTTCATCAGCGGCACGAGGTTGAACGACTGGAACACGAAGCCCGTCCGCTCGCGGCGCAGCCGGGTCGCGTCCGAGTCCGACAGCCGACCGATCGGCTCGCCCTCGAGCAACACCTCGCCGCTCGACGGTTGATCAAGACCGCCCAGGAGTTGGAGCAGGGTGCTCTTGCCCGACCCCGACGGGCCCATGAGCGCCACGAACTCGCCGGGCATGACCGAGAGGCTCACGCCGCGGACCGCCTCGACGATCTCGCCGGGCATGCGGTACTGCTTGGTCAGCGAGCGCGCCTCGAGGATCGGCAGGACGGTCCGACGCGGCGCGTTGGCCTCGTCAGCGATGGTCGGCTGGAACGTCATGCGAGTCGGCGCCTCCCGGGCTGGACGGGATGTCATCGATACGGTAGCCCGAGAACGAGGCTCCGGGGGGCCGCGGACGTCATCCGCCGAAGAATCTGGCGGTGATCACCTGGAGGATCGACTCGATCAGACCGCCCTCGGGCGGCGCGTCCTTGATCTGCAGACCTCCCGGCGGCATGAACGGCGGCGCGCTCGCGCTCGGCACCTCGCTCGGCGGGGCCGTCTCGGAGGCGGCGGGACCGGGAGTCGCGAGCAAACCGTCGTCCGGACCCGTGGTGGGGCTGAGCGACGGCGACGCGCCGGGGGTGGGCAACGGGCTGGGCGTGGGCAACGGGCTGGGCGTGGGGGTGGGGGCCGCGGTCGGGGTCGTCGTCGGCCTGGTCGTCGGGCGAGTCGTGGGGCGGACGGTCGGGTGCGCAGTGGGCTGCGCGGTTGGCCGGGGCGTCACCACGGGCTTCGGGGTCGGCTTCGGGGTCGGTTTCGGCGTGGGCTTCGGCGTGGGCTTCGGCGTGGGCGCGGGCGCGGCCGAGCACGACTGGACGAACAGGGCGGTCCACATGAACGTGTCGCCGGTTCCCTTGTAGGCCCCGACGGCCACGACGTCCCAGGCCTTGCCCATGATGTTCGCGCGGTGGCCCGCCGAGTTCATGAACTGGTTGAAGATCCAGCTGGTGGCGTCAGCCTCCGACGCCCCGGGCCAGGTGACCGTCCCGATGTTCTCGCCCGCGAGCTTGAAGCAGTAGCCGTACTTGTACTGCATGTACCAGAACACGTTGTGGCTCGTGCCCAGGATCGTGTGCGAGAAGTAGTCCCGGTCGATCATGTCCTTGCTGCGCCAGCGCGCAATCGTTCGCAGCGCCGTGTCGAGTCGAAGCGATCGGAGGCCCCCCGACACCCGCGCCTGGTTCTGGAGCGAGATCAGCTGCGCCTCGGAGGTGGAACTGAACGTGTTCGCGTCCCAGCCCATCGCCGCGGGGGCGGCCGCGAGTTCCACGGCGCTGGCCGCGAACACGAGGGCGAGGAGTGCGATCAGCCGTCGTGGGGCGAGCCGGCGGCGGCTCTCGTGGCGGCCGAGCAGGGCGGTCATGCCGAGGCAACTCTCCAACAGGCCGGTCGGGGTCCGGCGCTACGTATCGTGGACCGCGGAGACGCCGCGTTCACCGACCCACAGGTCCCGGTCGCACAGGACCGGGGTACCACCGTCCGACCGCCTGTTCGCTGCCCTCGTCTGCCTCGGCCGTCCTCGCGTATACTGCGTCGGCCCTTCCCCGGCAAGCCAGTGACCCGGTGTCCCACGACCGGCGAGGCGCCGGTCCGTGGCGTGGTGGCCTTAGCTCAATTGGCAGAGCATCGGATTGTGGCTCCGAAGGTCACGGGTTCGAGCCCCGTAGGCCACCCCAACTCCCCCCTGATCCCACGCGCGATCCAAGACCGCGGCGTGTCGCAGGGCGTCGCCCGATGTCGCCGGGGAAAGTGTCACTGACCCATTGGCTCTGCTGACCGTCCTTGGCGAAGTGATGCCCGCGAGGCCTGTCTGCCGGGGGTCGGCAGCCCGGGCAGGCGGCGCGCGGCGAGATCAGCGCCGGCGACGCGAGCCGGGCGATGCTCGCCGCGATGGTCTGCGAGCGCGCGTCCTGAGGCTGCCCCGCGCCCGGCGGTGGGCGCGACGAGCCCGGCTTCGGCTCCTCCGCGCGCCGCAGCCAGCCCCGCGACAGAGCGTCCGCCGGCGCACTTCTTGCGCACCTCGGACAGGGTGTGGAAGGCTCCCGCCCTGCCAACTGAGCTACTCCGGCTCCGGGCGGCGATCGACAGCTGGCGCCTCAGCCTCCGTGCCGCGAATCGCAGCCCGGCCGCCATCAAGACCTGCCTCGACGCGGCGACGCGGTCCCAGGCGTTCGCAGCCCGGCGCGGCATGCCGGGCTCGCTCGCGGGGGATCCCGCGGGAGCCCGTCGACGCGTCCCTGGTCGCCCTGCAGAACGCCGGATCGCGCCCGGTGACGCTCTCGCTCGGCTACCGCTGCCTGCAGTGTCGAGGAGCACCGGACCAGGGCGGTGTCCCGCCTGGCCTCGGAGTGATCCCGCCCGTCGTCCCCGAGGAGCCGCTGCCGATCCTGCGGCCGGAGCAGATCAGGGCGATCCTCGACGCCTGCGCCGGGACGGAGGACCTGCCCATTCGGCAGCAGGACCGCCCAGGCGGTCGCGCTACCTGAGGGCGCGTGCGTCGCACCCGCAGGCCGGGCGCGAGGAGCTCTGGCTGGGAGCGCGGGGCGTCCTCACCGACAGCGGCGTCCTCCAGGTGCTCCGGCGCCGCGGCGCCGTGGCCGGGCTGCCCGGCCTCCACCCCACCAGTTCCGCCACACCTACGCCCACATGCGGCTCGCCGACGGCGGCACGGAGGGCGACCTCATCCGCCTCGCCGGCTGGAAGAGCCGCCAGATGCTCAGCCGCTACGGCGCCTCGGCGGCCGACGAGCGGGCCCGGGAGGCCTACCGCAAACGGAGCCCGGGGGACCGGATCTGAGCACCGACGAGGGGAGCCGGCCTGGTGCCGGGCACTGGCCGGCCTGACCAACCTCGACATCGCCTTGCTGGTGTGCGGCTCGACGTGGCCTTGGCCTTACACGCGTGGGAGCGCGACGCGAGCGAGGCAGCGCATCCAGCATGAGGGCGCGAGATGCGTATTCGTCCTACCGTCTCGGCTTGGAAGTCCCATGAAATGGCTCGGTGCGAGACCTCTCGCGGAGCGGAAGGCTGCTCCACTACGATTCGGCACGGACCGAGTCAACAACTGAGTCGAATGGCAGGCGGCCCAGGGCGAGCAGCCATGGCTCTTCAGCCCATGAGACGGTCTGACTCCCTGGCAGGTCGCGTACAAGAGCCTCGGGGTTCAGGAGCGCGTACGCATCATTGCCCCCTGATGGAGACGCCCTTAGGAATAGGAGCGTCCTCTCGCCGGGCGTGTTCGCCACCATGACCTCCAGCGCCGAAGCCTCGGGCAGAAAGAGCTCAAGACCGAGGGTGCCATCGGCATTAGGCGTGTAGCTGCCAGCCAATACGACCTCGACCTTGACGCGGACCTTGGCGAACGACAGCAGGCCATCCGGGCCCAACTCGGGCGCGGCATTGGCCGTCCTACCCTTGTCCACCGACGCGAAGCGGCCGACGACCACCACGTCAGATGCGTCCACTGCCAGACCCGCATCAGGGTAAGTCTGGAATGTTCCGTTCACCCAGAGGCTGTTCCAAAAAGTGTCTGATGTCGTGCCAGGTGAGGGACGTCCCAGGATTCCAAAGATCAACACGCCGCCGGCCAGGAGCACGGTGGCTGCGATAACTGGCCACGACATCGCCGCGCGTCTGGCAAGGCGTCGGACTCTCATCGGTCATTCCCCCTATTGCGGCCAATAGAAATACTCGAGGTGCATGATGTCGTGCGCCTGAGGCCTGCTGTAGTAGGTGCTTGAGCTCACGATCGGTGGGTTGCGCATGCAGCCGATCGGTGTCGTGGACCTGTGGGCGAGGCCCATCGTGTGGCCAAGCTCGTGGCAGACCAGTGCCTCTTTGCGTGCCTGGTCCGGGTAGTTGGCGCGGTGGTAGTCGTTGAGATAGAGCATTTGCGGGTAGCAGTAGTTCATGCCGTTGGAAACAAGCGATGCGGCAAGCTTGGGCCCTAGGTCCGCGGTGCCAACAGCCCGCGGCCATCCCCTATAGCCCGGCCCGAGGCGTGGCGGGAGCAAGCAGGCGCCGCCTTGGTGGAGCCCCTCCGCCTGCGGAACGGGCCGATGAGCGCTGTATGTCCCAGCCCAGTGAACGCTGATCGCGTTCAGATACGTCCGTGACACCGGGATGGTGGGCGGCGGGGGAGGTGCGACAGGGCCTGAGAGCACAGGGAGAGTGCTCTGGGATTGTCAACCACCAGCACCGAGGGCCCTCGACGAGCCCGTCCAGTGCGCAGCGCCAGCCCCAGGGCCGGGCAGATGACCCCCACTGCGTCGAGACGTCAGTGCAGCGTGGGTCCATACTGCGAGACCAGAATCCGCCAACTGGTCGTCCTTGCCGTCGACGTCTCCATTCAGCGCCGCCGTGTTCAGCGGGTTCGTGCCCATACAGTCACGCCGCTAACATGCGATGGTTCACGCGCCCCGTCCGAAAGCCGGACAGGTTGCTGCTCGCGCATCAGTGCGCGAAGGTCGGCTGGACCGACAATGAGACGGACCCTCCGCCAGACAGGCTGATGAGCTGGGGCACGAGAGAGCCAGTGTGGTTGGTAAGCGCCAACTCCTGGTTCGGCGCCACCAGGAGCCAGCCATCGGGCACCTCGTATCCCTGGGAGCCGTGCTCCTTGAGGGCGAGCGACAGCGATCCCCCAGTGTTGGGGTCTTCGGCGCCTGGCCCCCAGACCACCTCTGGCAAGGAGCCGGTGAGCTCGAGCGCGAGGACGCTTCCGGCGGACGGGCAACCTGCCCGGTTTGGCGATGAGACGAGCAGGACGGGAGTGCCATCGGTGCGGGCCGCGAGGACACCGGTTCCACTGAGCGCGCAGGGGTCATCCGTCAAGGTGCGGACCTGCCCGGAAGCCAGGTCAAGAGAGCTCACCCCGCACGGTGACCCGGCGCAGGCCAGGATGCCGACGAGGGAGGCGTCAGTCACCCCGAACACCGCATCGTCGCGCAGCCCATTGGCCGAGGAGATGAGATGCGAGTCCCCCGTCGCGAAGACGCTCACATCGCACGAGGCGTCCTGGCAATCGCGGATCAAGAGGCGGCTGCCGCTGGGGGTGATCAGCAACGTGCGGCTCCACTGCCACGAACCGCCGTAGTTGTGGGCGGCGGCCCGGACGAACAGCTCGGGCTGCGCGGAGCCGCCGAGGCGGACCCGCCATACCCCAAGGTCGTGGCGCGTTGACGGATCGAGCTGGCCGAAGAAAACCGTGCCAGACGACGGGTCCAGGACAGCGTTGTAGACGACGTTGTCGGTCGTGACCACCGTCTCGTCGCTACCGCTCGCGGCGTCGACTACGTGGAGCTCGGAGCGGGAGCCGTCGAACAGGTTGTAGAGCACCTTGCCGTCGAAGGGGCCGGCAGCGTCGGGCTGAGAACCGCGCCCGACCCACAGGTGGGCTGACACCGGCAGCGAGCGCGTGACATGCAGGGTAGTCCTGCCGTCGAGAGTGCCCGCGAACAGCTCCAGCGACCCAGGCACGGCCTTGGTCGTCCCGGAGCAGGCGCTGAGCGGCTCCGAAGTCGAGTTGGCGGGACAGCCGCCGAAGCCGGCCATGGAGAACCAGGCAGCCCCACCCAGCGCTGGCGCCGCCTGGATGCTGGGCGACACTGAGGAGGGTGCTGGCGACAAGGAAGACAGCAACACGCTCGGGATCGAGGCCGAGAAGGGCGGCAGGGTGCCACCCGCCGGCGCGGACGCGGCCTCCGGCAGCGGCTGGCGACCGGCGAGGCCGATCACGACCGCAATTACGGACACCGCCGCCACGGCGGCGAGAGCCGTGAGTCCACTAGCACGGCGACTCGTGCCGGGACTCGCTCCGGCCCAGGCGAGCCTCAGCCTGCGCCTCGACCTCCAGTCGGCCTCGAGGAGGCCGACTGGGACCCGGACCGACTCGACATACGCAGCGACGGCGCGGCCGACCTGCCCGTCGTCAGGTTCCTGACCGGGGGTGACCGCCACACGCCCGCCGGGCTCACCGTTCGCCATCGTGGCCTCTCCGATCTGCAATGGCCGTTCCCCCTGGCTCGCGCGGCTGAGCGAGGACTGACCGCAGCCGCTGCTGGGCGCGCGAGACCTGGGTCCGGACATTCCCCGGCGAGGTCCCGACGAGATCGGCGATCGAGCGGTCGTCATAGCCGTAGGCGTGGCGCAGCACGAGCATCGCGCACGTCCTCGCTGGCAACACTCCCAGGAGGCGAGCGACCGCGTCACGCTCCGCGATGCCGGCGAAGCCGTCAGCCGCCGTGGCATCTCTGGGCATGATCAGACGCGGCTCGCCGAGGCCGACCCAGCGACGGACCCTGTCGTGTCGGACGCGGTCAATCGCCAGGTGGGTTGCGATCGCGTGGAGCCACCCCATGATCGGCCGGCCGGGATCGTACGTCGCGAAGCGCTCGTATGCGCGGGCGAAGGTCTCCTGCGTCACATCCTCGGCGGCCTGCTGCTCCCTCACAACCGCGAACGCCAGCCGATATACCTCCGCGGCATGAGCGCGAAATGCCGCATCGATGACGCAATCTCGGTCACTAACCATCGCCAATTCGCTCTGCACACTGTCAATACGGATGGCATCGGCTTGACGTTACAGGCATTTGGGCCGCTCAGAGCTCGACGTCTTCGAGCGGTGGAGGGCCTTTCCGGCCCACGAGCTCGTGCGTGCCGAGTACGCCTTCGAGCTGAGACACCGGACCCCGGACTACCAACGGGCGCTGCACCACCACGACGAGGAGCACTTCGTCCGCCAGTGCCAGGTCGCGACGCACGAGCACTGCGAGTCGACGATGGGCTTCGCAGCCTGCGGCCACTACTTCGGCTTCCCAGTCCAGGCGCGATCGACGGGATGACGCGGCTGTACGACATCTGGCAGAGCGGGTCGAAGCCGGGCCGCTTGGAGCTTCGCTGCCTCGGCTAGTTCGGCAGGCGGCAGACACTCACGTTGGCTGTGAGCAGACGGAGCCAGCTGTTGTGGCTCCGAAGGTCACCGGCTCGAGCCCGTAGGGCACCCCCAACCCCCTCGCGATTCGCGCGCGAGTAGGCGACCGGCGCGGCCTAGGCGGCACCCGCCGCCTCGCTGCTCTAGCGCTCCTCCGGGCCGAGGCGCTCAGCGAGGATCTCGGCGAGATGCCGGGCCTGCCGGCCGCCCAGGAAGGCCACCTGCGTGCGGCACGAGAACCCGTCGGCGAGGATCTCGGTGCCCTCGGTGGCGGCGCGGAGCGCCGGGAGGAGCCCGAGCTCGGCGACGGAGCGGGTGATGGCCTCGTGCCCAGCCTCCGCGCCGAAGTTGCCGGCCATGCCGCAGCAGCCCGTCAGCACGGCATCGGCCTCGATGCCCGCCGCGGCCAACAGCCGCCGGTCAGCCGCGTCGCCGAGGACGGCCTGCTGGTGGCAGTGCGGCTGCACGAGGGCGTGCACGGTCGGGCCGGGCGGGGGCTGCCAGCCGACGCGGTCGAGGAGCTCGGCGAGCGTGGTCACGCGCGTCGCGAGGGCGCGGACGCGCGGGTCCTCGGGCAGCAGGGCCTTGAGGTCGCGGCGGAGCATCGTCGCGCAGGAGGGCTCGAGGACGACGACGGGCTCCTCGCCATCGAGCCCGCGGGCCGCCAGCGTCCTGGTCAGCACCCGCCGCGCACCGTCGATCTGGCCCGTCGTGTGCCAGGTGAGCCCGCAGCACACGTCGTCCTCCGGGATGGCCACGTCGAACCCGGCCGCCTCGAGGACACGGACCGCCGCATCGCCGACGCCCGGCGCCAGGTGGTTCGTGAACGTGTCGGGCCACAGCACGACGCGGGGGCGAGCGGCAGGCGATGCGGCCGCGGACGCCGTTCCGGCGCGCGCCCGGAACGCCTGCACGAACGTGCGCCGTGCCAGTTCGGGGATCCGCCGCTCGCCCGCCAGCCCGCCGACGAGCGCCCCCAGCCGGCGCGTGGGCGCGAACCCCGTGAGCGCGTTGACCAGTCGCGGCCCGGCCGGGACGCGGCGCGCGAGGCGCAGCCACATCGGCAGGCGGCCCAGCAGGTAGTGGGCACGCGGCCGGCGCCGGCCGAGGTAGTGATGGTGGAGGAATTCGGCCTTGAGGGTGGCCATGTCCACGCCGGTCGGGCAGTCCGCGAGGCAGGCGCGGCACGACAGGCACAGGTCGAGCGCGGCCAGCACCTCCGGGCTCCCCCAGCCTGTCTCGGCGAGCGACCCCGCGGCCATCTCCTGGAGCAGCCTCGCCCGGCCGCGCGTGGACTCGCGCTCCTCGCCCGTCGCCCGATAGGAGGGACACATGGCGGCGCTCCCGAGCCCCGACACGCACTTCCCCACCCCGATGCACCGCTCCATCGCGCTGCGCGGGTCGCCGCCGTCGGCCTCGAACGCCTGCGCTGGATCGAGCGCGAGCAGCGTGGGCCGCGGCCGTCTCAGTTCGGCATCGATCGGCAGGGGGTCCACGATGATCCCGGGGTTCAGGAGGCCGGCGGGATCCCAGGCTGCCTTCCAGTCGCGGAACGCCGCCAGCATCGGCGCGCTGTACTGGCGCCCGAGCAGCGCGCCACGCGCCCGCCCGTCGCCGTGCTCGCCGGAGAGCGTGCCGCCGTGGGCGACGACGAGGTCGGACGCCGCCTCCATGAACGCCGTGAGCCGCTCGGTGCCGCCCGGCCGGTCCAGCCCGAAGCCCACCCGCAGGTGGATACAGCCCTCGCCGAAGTGCCCGTACGTGATGCCGCGCAGGTCGTGGTCGCGAAGGAGCGCGCGGAGCTCGCGCAGGTACGCCGCGAGGCGGTCGGGCGGGACAGCCGAATCCTCGAAGCCCGGCCACGCCGGCGTGCCACCGGGCAGCCGCGCGGATCGTCCGGCGCCGTCCTCCCGCACCCGCCACAGCGCCCGCTGGGGGCCGAGCCCCTCGAGCAGGGCGGCGTCCTGCCGGCCGGGCGCCGTGCCGAGCGTCGCCGCCAGGCGTGTGGCGTGGTCGCGCATCGCTGCTGCGTCATCGCCCGCACTCTCGACCAGCAGCCAGGCGCCTCCCGTCGGCAGGCCCAGACTGGGCGCGAGCGTCGCCGCGTTGGCGCCCAGCACCTCGGGCGTCAGGCTCTCGACGGTGAGCGGCCGCTGCGCGAGCAGGGCCGGCACCGCTGCCGCAGCGGCCACATCGTCGGCGAACGCCAGGACCAGCAGCCCCTTGACCGCCGGGACGCGCACCAGCCGCAGCGTCACCGCCGACACGACCGCGCAGGTGCCCTCCGTGCCCACGAGCGCTCGTGCGACGTCCGCGCCGCGCTCGGGCAGGAGCCAGTCGAGCGCGTAACCGCTCACGCGCCGGGGCCAGGGCGGGAGCTCGCGCCGGATCCGCTCCCCGTGGCAGGCGTACACGTCACGGATGCGCGCCTCGATGGCCGAGCCGGGCCCTTCCCTCGCCCCCGGCGCCGTCGGCCCCAGCGCGCCCAGCCGTCGCCGCGCGCCCCCGGCCGTGACCACCTCGAGCCCGATCAGGTTCTCGGCCGTCGTCCCCCACCGCACGGAGTGCGAGCCGCAGGCGTTGTTGCCCACCATGCCGCCCACGGTCGCCCGGTCGTGGGTGGACGGGTCTGGGCCCACGCGCAGGCCGTGCGGGGCGGCGGCCGCGTTGACCTCGTCGAGCACCGTCCCGGGCAGGACCGTCGCGGACATCGCGACGGGGTCGAGGTCCAGGATCCCGCCCAGGTGCCGACGGACGTCCACGACCAGCCCGGGACCGATCGCGTTGCCCGCGATGCTCGTCCCGGCACCGCGCATCGTGAGCGGCACGCCCGCCTCGACAGCCAACGCGACAGTCGTAGCAAGCTCGTCCACCGTCGCCGGCGCCGCCACCACGGCCGGGAGCACCCGGTAGTTCGAGGCGTCCGAGCTGTACAGCGCGCGGATCTCGCGGTCGTCGCGCACCTCACCGCCGATCGCCCGGCGGAGGCGAGCCGTGAAGGCGGCCATGTCAGCCGCGTCGGCGGCGCGCCCCGGCAGCGTGGCGGTGATCGGCGGGTCCTCCTTCGGCTCGGGGGACAAGCGTACCGACTCTCGGGAGTCCAGCGGGCCCAGGCAGCCCTGCAGGCCCAGGCACCCCGGCGGGGCCCGCGCTTGACCGCTGGCGCGATCCCGCTGACCATTTCGGCAGCGCGGACGGCGCCCTCGAAGCCAGCAAGGGGACTCATGACGGCGCCGGATGACGAACAGCACGCGCCCGACCGCGGGCGGACAGCCGTCGGCTGCGCGCTCGAGATCCTCGAGACGCTCGTCCTCACCCTCGTCATCTTCTTCGTCATCCAGAACTTCGTCGCCCAGCCGTTCCGGGTCCAGATGTCCTCGATGGAGCGCACCTTCGAGCCCGACCAGTACGTCCTGATCGACCGGCTCTCGCACCTGTGGAGCCCCTACCAGCGCGGCCAGGTCATCGTGTTCCGGCCGCCCGAGGGCGCGGGCGAGCAGGGCGATCCGTTCATCAAGCGCGTGATCGGCGTGGCGGGCGACACCGTGGACCTCCGGGACGGGCAGGTGCTCGTCAACGGCAAGCAACTCAACGAGCCCTACCTCTACCGCAATGACGCGGGGAACATCGAGCCCACCGACGCCACCGGTGGCGTGAGCCACTGGGTGGTGCCCGACGGCCAGCTGTTCGTCATGGGCGACCACCGGCAGGTCTCCGTGGACAGCCGCGTGTTCGGGGTCATCCCCGTCTCGTCGGTCATCGGCCGCGCCGTGCTCCGCTACTGGCCGATCTCGAACCTCGGCCTGGTGCAGACGCCGACGTACGGGCCGTAGTCGCCGGCTCGTCCGGCTGGTCCTGCACACCGACTTCGCCCTTCGCCTCCCGGTCCGTCAATCGCCCGGGAGTCGACGAATTCGGCCCGCTCGGGTTGGTTCGTCGCCGCCCGGTCGACCATTCGGCATCGAACGTGCCCGCCAGTCGGCGCATCGCGTCGAACCGTGGCCTGGCAGGCGACGGACCGGCCTCTGGGGTGAGAAACCGTCGCCTCGCAGGCGACTTCGCTCCTTGACGACCGGCGTCCGTGGTGAGATAGTTGCGCGAGCAACAACTCTCAGGAGCGCCCCGCCATGCCGGCCGTCAGCGTTGACGACATCACCGTCCTCCCGCGCATCCCCGCGCCCGATCCCATGGCCGCGAGGCACCGCGCCGTCGTGGACCTGAGCACGGCCCCGTCGAGCTTCGAGGGCGAGGGCTTCCCCGTCCGTCGCGCCTTCGCCGGCGCCCTGCTTGAGAGCCTCGACCCGTTCATCCACCTCGACCAGATGGGCGAGGTCGAGTACGCGCCCGGCGAGGCGAAGGGCACGCCGTGGCACCCCCACCGCGGCTTCGAGACCGTGACCTACATGCTCGATGGCGTGTTCGAGCACGCCGATTCCAACGGCGGCGGCGGCGTGATCACCAATGGCGACACCCAGTGGATGACCGCGGGCGCGGGGATCCTGCACATCGAGAAGCCCCCGGAGTGGCTCGTCGCGCAGGGCGGCCTGTTCCACGGCTTCCAGCTGTGGGTCAACCTGCCGCGCGACCAGAAGCTCGCCGCGCCGCGCTACCAGGACATCCGCGCCGGCGAGGTGGCGCTCGCGTCATCGCCCGACGGTGGCGCGCTCGTGCGCGTCATCGCGGGCGAGGTCGCCGGCCACAGGGGGCCCGGCTCTACCTACACGCCCATCACGCTCGTCCACGCCACGCTGTCGCCCGGCGCGGAGCTCGTGCTGCCCTGGCGGAGCGATTTCAACGCGCTCGGGTACGCCCTCGCGGGTTACGGCACCGTGGGCGCCGCGCGTCGGCCGGTGCGGATGGGCCAGCTCGCGGTCTTCGGGCCCGGCAACACGCTGACCTTCTCGGCCGACGCGGTCCAGGAGTCGCGCGCGCCCACGTTCGACGTCTTGATCCTCGGCGGGCGGCCGATTCGCGAGCCCATCGCCTGGATGGGCCCGTTCGTGATGAACACGCGCGAGGAGGTCGTCACGGCCTTCCGCGACTATCAGGCCGGCCGGATCGGGACGATCCCCGCGGTCCACGGAGCGCCCGCGACGATCGAGACCTCGGCTCCGTCCGACGGGGCATAGACGGCCGACGGGAAGGGAGCCGAGGGCCGAACCGGCGCGGGCCGCAGCCGAGGGCCGGGCACAGGCGGTCCCGAGCCCCGGCCAGACCCCGCCCGATACCATGCTGGCATGCCCACCATGCCGATCTCGTACCCCGTGCCGCCGACCTCCGACCAGGTTGACGACTACCACGGCGCGCTGATCCGGGACCCGTACCGACCGCTCGAGGACACCGACGCGCCGGCGACGCGCGGCTGGATCGAGGCCCAGAACCTGCTGACCGAGTCGCTGCTGGCGGCGATCCCCACCCGGGACCCCATCCGGGCCCGGCTCGGGCAGCTTTGGGACATCCCACGCCGCGGCGTCCCCTGGCGTCGCGGGGAGCGCTGGTTCCAGCTGCGGAACACGGGCCTCCAGAACCAGGACGTGCTCTGGACGGCCGACGCGCCCGATGCCGAGGGCAGGGTGCTGCTCGACCCCAACGCCCTTAACACCGCCGGCACCACGACGCTCAACTTGATCTCCGTCTCGGAGAGCGGGCGACTCGTGGCGATCGCGACCTCCGAGGCGGGCTCCGACTGGCAGACCTGGCGCGTGATCCGCACCGACGACGGGACCGAGCTGCCCGATCGGATCCCGTGGAGCAAGTTCTCCGGGGCGGCCTGGACGCACGACGAGGCCGGGT
This sequence comes from Chloroflexota bacterium, assembly GCA_021802825.1. GTDB lineage: Bacteria > Chloroflexota > Limnocylindria > Limnocylindrales > CSP1-4 > CAIXZV01. Next base: position 49,468 of record JAJZRG010000008.1, on the reverse strand, counting down.
TCATCTACGGCCGCTTCCCGGAGCCCGCGCCCGGTGCCGCCTTCGACGCCCCGAACCTGGGGATGCAGCTGCGCTACCACCGCCTGGGGTCGGACCCCGCCGACGACCCCATCGTCTACGAGCGGCCCGACCACGACGACTGGGGCTTCGAGCCGGAGGTCTCCGCGGACGGCGACCTGCTGGTGATCACGGTCTGGCGCGGGACCGACCCCGAGACCCGGATCCACGTGGCGGACCTCCGCGAGTTCGCCGGCGGCCCGCTCGTCGTGCGCCCGCTCCTTGGCGACGCAGACGCCGAGTACGAGCTGGTGGCGACCGTCGGCCGAACGCTGTACCTGCGAACGAACCTCGGCGCGCCCAACCGACGCCTCGTCGCGATCGACGCGGACGACCCGACCGTGACGCTTCGCGAGGTCATCGCCGAGGGCCCGGATGCTCTCGAGCGCGTCACGCTCGTGGGCGGGCGGTTCGCCGCCGTCACCCTCCACGACGCCCACAGCCGCCTGGCCCTGTTCGAGCTGGACGGCACGCCCGTGGGGCAGGTCGAGCTCCCGGGCGCCGGCACCGCAGACGCTATGGCCGGCCGACGCGAGGACGCGACGCTCTACCTCGCCCTGGACCAGTTCACAGCGCCCAAGCGAGTGCTGGCCGTCCGGGTCGCCGACGGCAGCGTCGAGGCCCTGCCCGATTCCGGCCTGCCGTGGGACCCCGACGACTTCGTCACCGAGGAGGTGTTCCCGGTCTCGGCCGACGGGACCCGCTTCCCGCTGTTCCTCGCCCACCGGCGCGACATCGAGCCCAACGGCGAGGTGCCGACGCTGCTGTACGGTTATGGCGGGTTCAGCATCGCGGTCGGACCCCGGTTCAAGCCCGAGTGGCTGGCCTGGATGGAGCGGGGCGGCCTGCTCGCGGTCGCGTCGCTGCGCGGCGGCTCCGAGTACGGCACGGCCTGGCACGATGCAGGGCGCCTCGCCAACAAGCAGAACGTGTTCGACGACTTCGCGGCGGCCCTCCGCTGGCTCGCCACCAGCGGCTGGACGCGGCCGGCCCGGACCGGGATCACCGGCCGCTCGAACGGCGGGCTCCTCGTTGGGGCGACGCTGACCCAGCACCCCGAGCTGCTGGGCGCGGCGGTCCCCGAGGTGGGCGTGATGGACATGCTCCGCTTCCACCGGTTCACGATCGGTTGGGGCTGGACGAGCGACTACGGCGACCCCGACGACCCCGAGCAGTTCCGCTGGGTGCGGGCGTACTCGCCGCTCCACGCCATCCGCCCCGGCACCGCCTACCCGCCGACCTTGGTCACCACCGCCGACCACGACGACCGCGTGGTGCCAGGCCACTCGCTCAAGTTCGCCGCTGCGCTCCAGACAGCCCAGGCGGGCGACGCTCCCGTGCTGATCCGGGTGGACACAGACGCCGGCCACGGCGCCGGCAAGCCGGTCAGCAAGCTCATCGCCGAGCGCGCCGACGTCCTCGCGTTCCTCGACTGGGCGATCGGCGGGGCTGGCGAAAGGTAGGGCGCAGCGGGCATATGCGCAACAACACTTGCGCAATGTTCCTTGCGGGTCTACTGTCGCGCCATGCACGAAGCAGGCGTCAAGCAGGTCACGGATCTGGCCGGGCTCCGGGCGCTCGGCCACCCACTCCGACTTCGGCTCCTCGGCTTGCTGCGCGTCGGCGGCCCCGCGACGGCGACGGCGCTCGGCGAGCAGGTGGGCGCAGGGCCGAACGCGGTCAGCTACCACCTCCGGCAGCTCGCCAGGGCGGGGTTCATCGAGCCGGCCGAGGCGGCCGGCCGCGACCGCCGCGAGCACGCCTGGAAGGCCAGCCACGACGTGACCTCGTGGGAGCCCTCGGGTTTCGGCGATTCGCCCCCGTCGAGCGCTGCCGCTGACCTCCTCCGCCGCCGGATCTTCGATGCATACGACCAGAGGCTCGAGGCGTACCTCCGCGGCGAGGCCGAGGAGCCGGCGTCGTGGCGGGCGGCCGCCGGGTTCGGCGACCTCGCGTTCCGCGCCAGCCCGGAGGACCTCAAGGCCGCGCTGGCCGAGGTGAATGCCGTCGTCACCCGCTACCAGCAGCGCGCGGGAGCGGCCCAGGGTGACCCCGACCCCGACTCTCGAACCGTCGTGATCATCTGGCACGGCTTCCCGCTGCCGGTCCTCCAATGAGCGGCCGGCCGCGCCCGGGCCTCGTCCGCCGCCTCGCCGGGCGGATGGTGTCTCCCCTGCTCCACGAGCTTGACTTCAGGCGCTTCTGGCTCGGCCAGACGATCTCGGTCTTCGGCGACCAAGTCACCCAGCTCGGGCTCCCGCTCGTCGCGGTGCTCGTGCTCGGCGCCGACGCGACGCAGATGGGCACGCTGCTCGCGGTGGGCCTGCTGCCGCACCTGCTGTTCTCGCTGCCGGCCGGCGTGTGGCTGGACCGGGTTCGCCATCGCCGGCGCCTGATGATCGCTGCGGACATCGCCCGCGCGGCGCTGATCGCCAGCATCCCGCTCGCCTACCTGGCGCACGCCCTGTCGATGCCCCAGCTCTACGTCGTCGGATTCCTGACCGGCTCGATGGCCGTCGTGTTCGACATCTCGTGGAACACGCTGCTCGTGGCAGTGGTCCGGCGCGAGGCGCTCGTCCAGGCAAACTCGCTGTTCTCCGGGAGCCGCGCGCTCGCACACGTGGGCGGCCCCGCCCTGGCGGGTGTCCTCGTCCAGCTGCTGAGCGCGCCGATCGCGCTGCTCGCGGACGCCCTGTCCTTTGTCGGGTCAGCGCTGTTCCTCGGGCGCATCCGCGCCGACGAGCCGGCGGTTGAGATCGTCGAGGAGTCGCTGCGCTCACGGCTGTCGACCGGGCTGCTGTTCATCTTCCGCGACCCGATCATGCGCCCGATCCTGCTGTCGGTCGCGACGATCAACCTGTTCAACTTCTGCTTCCAGGCACTCTTCATCCTGTACGTCACGACGATCTTGGGGGTGAGCCCGGGCGTGCTCGGGGCGGCCCTCGGCGCCGGGGCGATTGGCGGCGTCGCCGGGGCGGTCATCGCCTCCCGGGTCGGCGTGCGGCTCGGCCTGGGCGGGGCATTCACGCTGGGCTGCGTGCTGTTCCCGGTCCCGATCATCCTGGTGCCGCTGGTCAGCGGTCCGTCCGAGGCCGTCATCGCGATGCTGTTCGCGGTCGAGTTCCTGGCCGGGCTCGGCGTGCAGATCCTCGACATCAACGTCGGGGCGGTCCTCGCCGCCCGGACGCCGGGCGCCATCCGATCCCGGGCGATGGGCGCGTTCCGCTTCGTCAACTACGGGATCCGGCCGGTGGGCGCGATCCTCGGCGGGCTGCTGGGGGGCGTCATCGGCGTCCGCGAGACGCTGTTCGTCGTGACCATCGGGGGATCGCTGGGCGTGCTGTGGCTGGTGCGCTCGCCGATCCCGGGCCTGCGCGGCCTGCCCGAGGCCGCGCCCAATCCAACGAATGCCGCGGCGCAGGGGTCCGTCTAGCCAGGCGCGACCCGAGGCGCCGACCCGCGACTGGCCCTACGAGGCCGCCGCGATGATCGCCTGGGCCTCGTCGAGGATGCGCGCCAGGTGGTCCTCGCCCATGAAGGACTCGGCGTACAGCTTGGTCACGTTCTCCGTGCCCGACGGCCGGGCCGCGAACCAGCCGAAGTCGGTGGTCACCTTGAGGCCGCCGATCGGGGCGCCGTTGCCCGGAGCGCGGGTGAGTTTGGCCGTGATGGGGTCGCCGGCGAGCTTCTCGGCGGTGATCGACGACGGCGAGAGGCGCGAAAGCGCGGCCTTGGCCTCGGGGGTGGCGGGCGCGTCAACCCGGCGGTAGGCGGGCGCCCCGAACATCGTTGTGAGCTCCGCGTACACCTCGGCCGGGTTCTTGCCCAGCTTCGCGGTCAGCTCGGCCGCCAGCAGGTCCGCGATCAGCCCGTCCTTGTCGGTGGTCCACACCGTGCCGTCGCGACGCAAGAACGATGCGCCGGCGCTCTCCTCGCCGCCAAACCCGATCGACCCGTCCCCGAGGCCGTCGACGAACCACTTGAAGCCCACCGGGACCTCGACCAGCTGGCGGCCCAGCGAGGACACCACCCGGTCGATGATCGAGGACGAGACGAGCGTCTTGCCGACCGCCACCCGGGCGTCCCAGTCCCGGCCGCCGCCGAACAGGTATGAGATCGCGGCCGCGAGCACGTGGTTCGGGTTCATCAGCCCGGCACCGGGCACCACGATCCCGTGGCGGTCGGCGTCCGCGTCGTTGCCCATCGCCATGTCGAAGCGGTCGCGCAGCCCCACCAGGCCCGCCATCGCGAACGGCGACGACGGGTCCATGCGGATCTTGCCGTCCCAGTCGAGGGTCATGAAGCCGAACGCGGGATCGACGCGCTCGTTCGTCACCGTGAGGTCGAGGCCGTAGTGCTCGCCGACCAGGCCCCAGTAGGCCACCGAGGCGCCACCCAGCGGGTCCACGCCCAGCCGCAGGCCCGACGCGGCGATCGCCGCCATGTCGATGACGTTGGCCAGGTCCTCCACGTACGTGCCGCGGAAGTCGTAGCCGACCGCCTGCGCCCGCGCCCGCTCGAAGGGGAGGCGCCGCACGCCGTCGAGCCCGTCCGAGCCCGAGGCCGCCAGGATCCGGTTCGCCTCGTCCTGGATCCAGCGGGTCACGTCGGTGTCGGCCGGGCCGCCGTTGGGCGGGTTGTACTTGAAGCCACCGTCGTCGGGCGGGTTGTGCGACGGGGTGACGACGATGCCGTCGGCAAGGCCCGCCGGCCCGGCGCCGCGGTCGCGGTTCGCCACGAGGATCGCGTGCGAGACGGCCGGGGTGGGCGTGTAGCCGTCCTCGGCATCGACCCGCACGTCCACGCCGTTGGCGACCAGCACCTCGAGCGCGGTCCGCCACGCGGGCTCCGAGAGGGCGTGGGTGTCGCGGCCGATAAACAGCGGCCCGGTGTAGCCCCGCGTCGCGCGGTAGCGGCAGATCGCCTCAGTGGTGGCCAGGATGTGGAGCTCGTTGAACGCCCGCCGGAACGCGGACCCGCGGTGGCCCGAGGTGCCGAACGCCACGCGCTGGGCGGGTTCGGAGGGGTCGGGACGCAGCTCTTCGAAAGCCCGCAGCAGGGCCGGGATGTCCACGAGGTCGGACGCGGCGGCGGGCTGGCCGGCGCGGGGATGCTGGCTCATCGGGGCCTCGGTGCGGTCGCGGCGGAGATGGTCGTGTGCACGATAGCGCTCCCCGCCGCGACCCGAGGCGTCAGGCGCCCACGAGCTCCACCCGGATCGCTGCCGGCCGCTCGAGCGTGTGCCCGACGGGGGACGTCCGGAGCACGGCCTGGTGCAGCTCGGCGATGGCGGCCTTGTCGGCGTCGGTGCGGAGGTGGACCCTCACGTCGATCCCCTCGTAGCCGGCGTGGCCCTCCTTGAGCCCGAAGAACACTGGCAAGTCGATGTTTCCGGCGAGCTCGATGCGCAGGTCCTCGATCCGGATGCCTCGCGCGGTGGCACCGGCTGTGTAGCCGATGGCCAGGCACGAGCCGAGGGCGCCCAGTACCTGCTCGACGGGGTTGGCTGCTGTGTCGGTCCCGCCCAGGGCGGCCGGCTCGTCAGCGTAGGTGGGAGCGAGATCGCGGACCCGGATCTCGTTGCGGAAGCCGCCCTGCCAGTGAACGTCGGCGCGGAAAGGGGTCCCGTCGGGGGGAGCGGCCTGCGCAAGGCGGCCGGCGTAGGCGACGACGGCCTCGGCATCGACGCCATTGGGCAAGGTGTCAGGCGGAGTTGCGGTCATGGGGCTGTTCCTCTCGCAAGAGCGCGGATCGGGTGGGACGGCCCGGTTCGGCTGGGGAGCCGGTCTGGTCGGCGGCACCCGCCGCGCGTCTCGGAGAACAACAAGCCGCGAACCCTCGTCTGGGATCCGCGGCCCCGGGACCGATCCGCTGGGCTCTCGCTACCTCGTCGCAGCGCCGAACCCGCGGACCCCATCCTCCGTACGGCGGGGCCGCCAGCGCATACACATGGGGCGGGCGAGCGGGTTCACGTCGCGGACCATAGCGGCGCGGCGGCGGCGAGCGCAATGGACGGCGGGGTAGCCCCCAGGTTGCGGTTCGGAGGTGGGCACCCGCAACCCGTCGTCCCGGCCATCTCCGCTGAGGGCTTGCCGCGGCCGAATCCGCCGCATCTCCTCCCGGAGGCGCTTACCACGGCCCGTCGTCCCCGCTATCTCGCCCCGAAGGGGCTTGCCACGGCGGAATCCACCGCATCTCCACCCGGGGAAGACAAGGGTGACAGGCGGCGGGGCCACGAGCGTGGCTTCACCTGCGCGACCGACATAAGCGCCCTCAGGAGCAGATAGCGGGGGAGGAGACAGAGCGGGAGCACATTGCGGGGGGATGGCCGGAACAGATAGCGGGTGGCAGCGGGAGGAAACATCGGCCAGGGCCATATCCCAGGGGCCTGCCACCGCTCCCATCGCCCCTTTGTGCGGGACGCCGCGAGGAGCGTAGGATGCGCCTAACCCGAACCAGCTCCTCGTACGGGGCTCGTCCTAGTCCGCCAGCCTGTTCCGGCGGCAGGATGCATGAGCCCGCGATGCCCTGGGCGGGATGGAGGTCTTCGCATGGCGACCGTGACGTTCGATCACGTGTACAAGCGATACGGCGACGTGACCGCCGTGTCGGACCTCAACCTCGAGATCAAGGACGGCGAGTTCATGGTGCTCGTCGGCCCCTCGGGTTGCGGCAAGACGACCAGCCTGCGGATGATCGCAGGCCTCGAGGAGATCAGCGAGGGCAACCTCAAGATCGGCGAGAAGATCGTCAACGACGTCGCGCCCAAGGATCGGGACATCGCGATGGTGTTCCAGAGCTATGCGCTCTACCCGCACATGACCGTGCGCGACAACCTCGCCTTCGGCCTCAAGCTGCGCAAGGTGGCCAAGGCCGATATCGAGAAGCGCATCAACGAGGCCGCCGGGATCCTCCAGCTCGAGAAGCTGCTCGACCGCAAGCCCAAGGAGCTCTCGGGTGGCCAGCGCCAGCGCGTGGCGCTCGGCCGGGCCATCGTGCGCGAGCCCGCGGTGTTCCTCATGGACGAGCCACTGTCCAACCTCGACGCCAAGCTGCGCGTCCAGACCCGGGCTGAGATCGCACGCCTCCACCAGCGCCTCGGCACCACGATGGTCTACGTCACCCACGACCAGGTCGAGGCGATGACGATGGGCGAGCGGATCTCGGTGATGTCGATGGGCCTGCTCCAGCAGGTCGGCACGCCGCAGGACCTCTACGACCACCCGAAGAACAAGTTCGTCGCGGGCTTCATCGGCAGCCCGGCCATGAACTTCATCGACATCCCGGTCGGCTCCGGCGACCTCGCGGTGGGCGGCTTCAACTTCCCCGTCCCCGCTCGCTACGTCGACAGCATCAAGGCCGCCGGCCGCACGGTCACCGTCGGCTTCCGCCCCGAGCACCTCGAGCTCGACCAGGTCACCGGGCCCGCCGGGACGGTGCAGGGCAAGGCCGACGTCGTCGAGTACCTCGGCAACGAGGAGCTCCTGCACGTCAGCGTCGGCGACCAGGAGATCGTCGCGATCGTCGACTCCTCGCATCGCGTCCGCCCGGGCGACACGCTCAGCCTGCGCGTGCCGCTCGAGAAGCTCCACCTGTTCAACGTCGAGACCGGCGACGCGATCATCAAGGCGGGCGAGTTCGCGAGCGCGGCCAGCTAGCTCTGGCCCGGACCCGCAACGACGGCAGCGGCCGGTCCGCCCATCGGCGGGCCGGCCGTTCCTGCTGATGGAGGCGCCCGTGACCCGCGATCCCGATCCGCTCCCCGTCGACGACCCGCTGGCCGAGCGCGTCGTGGCGTCCGAGGTGGTGCACCGCGGGCGCTACCTGGAGTTCCGCGTGGACACCGTCGAGCGGTCCGACGGCAGCCGCCACACGCGCGACATCGTGGGCCACCCGGGCGCGGTCGCGATGCTCGCCGTGGACGACCTCGGGCGCGTGCTGTTCGTGCGCCAGTGGCGCGTGGCCGCGGGGCGCGGCCTGCTCGAGATCCCTGCCGGCACCCTCGACGTGCACGACGGCGTCACCGAGGACCCCGACGATGCCGCACGCCGCGAACTGGAGGAGGAGACTGGGCACCGCGCCCGCTCGTGGCGCAAGCTGGCCTCGTTCTGGACCGCGCCCGGATTCGCGTCCGAGGAGATGCACCTGTACCTGGCAGAGGGGCTCTCCCCCGCCGCCGACAGCGATCGCCTCTTGCCCGACGAGGACGAAGCACTCGAACTACGACACCTGTCCATGGACGAAGCGCTCGCATTGGTGGAAACTGGGCACATCGCGGACGCCAAGTCGATCCTCGCCATCCTGTGGCTCGACCGATTGCGGCGCCAGGAACGCCTGCGGGTGTGATGCAGCTGGGGGGACCATGACAACCGAGACCAGCCCGGGTGGGTGTGGCACCGCCACCGTGCGCGCCTGCCGCGCCGGGGATGTCGCGGCGATCCTCGCGGCCATGCTGGCATCGCACGGACCGGACGAGGGCGACAGCCTCGAGCCATATCAGCTGGAGCGTGCCGCGGAGCGCATCGCGGACAATCCTGGGTCGTGCGCGGTGGCTGAGGTGGCCGGCCACCTCGCCGGGTGGGTCGCGCCCAGCGAAGGCGACCTCATGGTCCTGCCCGCGTACCGACGGCGGGGCATCGGGCGGCAGCTGCTGGCGGCCGGCCAGGCGATCGCCGCCGCCGAGGGGCGTGAGCTGCTGCGGCTTTGGGTCCGCCGGCAACCGGCGTCCGAGGCGTTCGCGAGCGCCAGCGGCCTGCGCCCGGCCGCATCGCTGTGGCAGATGCGCGTCGCCGGCCGCGACCTCGCTGCCCTGCCCGGCCCGGCCTTCCCGACGGGCACGGCCGCGCGCACCTTCAGCCCTGTCAACGACCCGGCGCCGTTCGCCACGCTCGTCAATCGCATCTTCATTGACCACCCCTCGCCGGTCAGCCTGACCGAGGATGAGGTGCGTCGGGCGCACGCGACACCGGGCTTCGACCCGACCTCGATCCTCGTGGTCGAAGACCTCTCGTCGCGCGAGATGGTAGGGTTCTGCCGGGTGGTCCGCTACAGCGGTCGGGACGGATCAGCGGCGGGCGAGATCCGGCTGCTGGGCGTGGACCGGGCGTGGCGCCGCAAGGGCCTCGGCCGCGCCGTGACCTCGTGGGGCATCGCCGAGCTGCGCCGTCGAGGGGCCGAGGCGGTGGTCCTCGCCGTCGAGGGCGAGAACACGGCCGCGCAGCGCCTGTACACGGACATGGGGTTCCGCTTCGCGGCCGAGTGGCCGCACTGGACGATCGCAGCGACGTCGGCTCGGCGCGACTGAAGCGACGCCTCAGTCCGTGGGCCGGCGCCGGCGACTGGCCTCGGCCCGCTCGAGCGCCCCGCGGTAGAGCGCCGACCCGGGCTCCATCGCGCACGCGAGACGCAAGTGGGTCACGGCCTCGGGCAGGCGGCCCAGCTTGCGCAGGCTCTGCGCCAGCGCGTAGTGGCCGTAGTGTGATGACGGATCCACCTCGAGGAGCGCCTCGAACACCTCGCGCGCCCGGTGGTGGTGGCCGGCATTGAACTGCGCGCGACCAAGCGCCTCGAGGATCGACCCACGTCCCGGCTCGATCCGCGCGGCGCGCTCGAGCACGATCGCAGCCTGGGCGTTGTGTCGGCCCTGCATCAGGGCGCGGCCTCGCTGGAGGAGCTCGTACGCGGACTCGCGGTCGCCGGGCTGGGGCTCGCCCTCGGGACGGCGCCCATCGTCCTGCATGCGCGGATGCTCTCACGGGCGCGCCGAGCGCGTCGCGATCGCCCTCAGTCCCGCCAGGCGGCCAGGTCGAGCGTCTTGAGCCGCGGGCTCTCGGTCACGCCAGGGATCCGCCCGCGCTTCGCGATTGGCTGGCCGTCGATCTCCTTGATGTCGCCCGTGAAGTCGATCGGCGTGGCGCCCGAGATGTAGCTGCCCACGGCGAACGAGTCCACCGGCGCCGCCTTCTCCTTGAAGTACTGGATCCGCTGGGGCGTCAGCCCGCCGGACACCACGATGCGGACGTGGCCGTAGCCCTCGCGGTCGAGACGGGCCCTGACCTCGGTCACGAGGTCGGCGGTGACCCGGCCGCGCTCGGAGGGGGTGTCGAGGCGGACGCCGTACAGCCGGTCGCCGAGGGCCTTGGCGACGCGGAGCGCCTCCTCGGCCTCGTCCTTGAACGTATCGACGAGTACGATGCGCGGCACCTCGGGGGGCATGTCCCGGTCGAACGCCTCGGCGGCGCGGACCGTGTCGCCGAAGATCAAGACCAGCGAGTGGGGCATCGTCCCGGTGGGGTTGAGCTTGGCGAGCCGCGCGCCGGCGGGCGTGGACGCGCCGACGCACCCGCCGACGATCGCAGCGTAGTCGAGCACGTCGGTGATGTCGGGGTGCACGTGGCGGGCGCCGAACGAGATCACGGGCTGCGGGGCGGCGGCCTCGACGCACTGGCGGGCCGCGGTGGCCCACCCGGTGGACTGGGAGAGCATGCCCAGCATCGCCGTCTCGTACAGGGCGAAGGCGCGGTATCGGGCATGGATGCGGAGGACGACCTCCTTGGGCGTGACGAGGTCCCCGTCCTGCATCGCCTCGACCACGGCACCGGGCTCGTCCGCGAGCACATGGCCGATGAGGTTGGTCGCCTCACCCATGCCGCACAGGACCGCGTCCTCCCGACAGAAGACCTCCATTGTCACGACGGGGTCCATGCCCTCGCGGTCGAGGATGCTGTTGGCCCGGGCGAAGTAGACGTCGGCGGTGGCGCCAGACAGGATCTCGACCGACGGCCGGATGCGCTGCAGACCCATCAAGCGCACACCGCGTCCCGGGCGCTGGCCATGGCGTTCACTGCGCTCCTTCGTCCTTCCGGTCGGCATGCGACTGGGGCGTGGGCCCGATCGGCGCACTGGCCGGGAGTATAGGGCACGGCCCGGGCACGGCTGGCGCCCCGGGCTGCGCCGGCGGAGCCCCGGCCACCACGCCCGCTGTCCCGCGGCGTGGCCCCGGCCGGCGGCGGGCGATCGTGAAGGCGAGGATCACCAGGAGGGCGAGGGCAACGGTCCCGGCGCCGATCGCGGCGAGCCGGAGCCTGCCGGCGTCGGCCGCCACGGCGAGGGCACGATAAGCGTCGGTCGCCTGATCAGCGGCGGCCGTCGCGTCGCCCGAGGCCCACGCCGCACGCGCGGCGACCAGGGCGCCCGACGGGTCCTGCCCGATCAGCCCCAGGCTGACGAGCCAGTCCCGCGGCGACTGCAAGGCAGCACCAGCTGCCGCGACCGCGTCCAGCGATCGGCGCAGCGCCTGCTCGTCATCGGCCGACTTCGCAAGGGCCTCCACGGTCGAGGCGCTCTCGTAAGCGCCCTCCAGCACCGCCGGGACGGCGAGTCCCTCGGCCGCTGCCGCCGTTCGGAGCCCGTCACGCACAGCGAGCAGGGCGGCGGCGGCGGCCGTGGCGGCCGATGCGCCGGCGAAGTCCCAGGCGTCGAGCTCCGCGCGCACCACGACCGGCGGCGCCCAGCCTCCTCCCTGCGCCAGGAGGTCGTGGTAGGCGCTCCGTGCCGCGGCCCGAGGCGCCAGCAGCGCGCGCTCCGCGGGCGTCAGCACCCAAGGGGAGATCAGCTCGGCGACCGCGCGCCCGCCGCCCACCTCTTCGGCCAGGTCCACGAACCGTCGCCAGTCGGAGCGCGCCGCGCTCCTCATCGGCTGCCCCGCCACCGAGTACGCGCTGGTCCCGGCGTCCGCGGCGGCGAGCACCACCGCCATCCTCGCCTCGCCCAGCTTGCCGACCACCTTGCGGATGACGGTCCAGGAGGCGTCGTAGGCCCACTGCTCGCGGGCGTTCTGGGTCGGGGTCCTGATGGGGGCGGGCGTCCCCCAGGTGTCGAGCGCGAAGGCCTCCGCGGCGTTCGCGCGCACCTTGCCGGGCCCCTCAGCCGCCACACCGAGGCCGGCCAGCGTGCGAGAGGCGTACTCGTCCGCCAATCCCTCGGTGATCCAGCGGTCCGTGAACAGGGAGGCGTTGAACCACGCGTGGGAGGCCTCGTGGACTACCGCGATCGGATCGAGGGCCTCGCTGATCGTGATCTGCTTGGTGCCGGCCGAGTAGAAGCCCGCGTACCCCTCGAGTCGCGCACTCGAGACCTCGAGCACCGAGAGCTGGCCGCTGACCGGCCACCGCAGGCCGATCCGCTTCTCCAGGGCGGGGATCGCGGTGGTGAGCGTCTTCGACACCGCCTTCTCCCAGGTTGGGTCCTCCGGCCAGGCGTGGACCACCACCCGCTCGCCGTTGGCGAGCCTCAGCGAGCGGCTGGTGAGCGCGCTGTCGTTGCGGGCGTCAACCCAGGCGTACCAGGTGCTGGGGTCGGCGACGGTCGCCCTCAGCACCTGCTGGCCGCTCGCGTTGGTGCCCTCGTCCATGGCGCTGCCCGAGATGCCAGCCGTGAACTGCGCCGGCACGACCACGCTGACCGTCCCTCGGTCGCCGATGGCCCAGGCGACGAAGCTCGCATAGGCGGCGCCGACGCGGACAGGGCTCGGCGAGCGCGGGGCGCCGGTGGGCAGCGCGTACGAGACGCGGACGTGCGCCGTCTGGCCGACGTACAGCCGCTCCGCCAGCTGGATCGTCAGCAGGCGATCCTGGACCCTTGGCATGGTGGTGATCGCATCGCGGGTCCCGCCTTCCTCAGCCGCGAACTGGCGGGCCTCGCGCTGGACCGCCAGCCCGACCGTGGGGTAGTAGTCGCGGGCGCCGGGGGCCACCGGCAGCCGGTTGACGGCGGTGACGTCCACCACGACCCGGACCTCGCGGGCGACCGGGTCAACCAGGTACGTCGTGGCCGTTGACACGTCGAGGAAGTCAGCGGCCGCGAGGACGGGGTGCAGCGGGACGGGCGCGGGCACGAGGGTCCCGCCCGGCACGGGCGCCTGGGGCGGCCTCCGGCCAGGCGGCGCCGCGTGCGCGAACAGGCTGGCTGCTGCGCCCAGTGGCGCGCTGGCGACCGCGGGCCCGCTCCCCTGCCCCGTGTCGGCGGCCAGCGGGAGGGCCCGTACCTCACCTCGGTCCCGCGCCAGGCCGCCACCCGCCCCGGGCAACAGCGTCCCCGCGATGAGCGCTCCAACGCCCAGAAGGGCGACCAGCCGAGCGCGCTGCCCCCCAGCGGCACTCACCGCACGAGCGCCGAGCTCTCGGGCCGGGCGCGCCGGACGCGCCGCAGCCGGCTGGCGAGCGAGACCACCAGGACCCCGAGCGCCACCGCCACGGCGGCGGCCATCAACACGCGCCGCTGTCCCTCGCCGCGGGCATCGGCCCACAGATGCGAGGCCGCCTGGGCCGCGCTGATCGCCGCGGCGCTGTCGCCTGCGGCGAAGGCTGCCGTCGCCGTCGTGAGGTCGCGGTCGGGGTCCTCGCCCATCATCCCCACCGTCGTCAGCGTGTCGCGGACACCCTGGGCACGCCCCTCGCCCGCCGTCTCGATCGCCGCGATCGCGGCCTCTTCCTGCTGCGCCTCGGCCACCGCCCCACCGAAGTCACCCGCCTCGAACAGGCGGCGCATGGACGGCGGCAGGGCCAGGCCGGCCGCCGACACCTTGGCCTCCAGCCTCGCACGCTCGGCCAGCGCGGTCCGGGCGTGGCTGGTGAGCGACGTCGCGGTGCCGAACTGCCAGGCGCGGAGAGCGTCGCGGATGACCCGCGGCAAAGCCCAGCCGTTCGCCGCCTCCAGGACGTCCCGGTAGGCGGCCCTGGCCGACGCCCGCTGGTCAAGCAGGCCGGACTCGCCCGGGCGCACCACCCAGGTCCGCCACAGCGTGGTGAAGTCGCTCCCGGTCTCGGTTTCGAGCAGATCGAGGAGGCCGCGCCAGTCGGGCGCCCCGTCAACCCGCTCCGGCGTCGAGCCCTGCCCTGGCGGCGGCTGGTACGCCCCGGTCCGCGTCGCGGCGTCCGACCAGACCCGGGCGAGGGCGTCCGGGCCCGCCTGCTTGGCGATGAGCGTGGCGAGCGCATAGGACGCGGCATAGCCGTATGACTCCGCGGCCGATTCGGGAGCCGGCGTGGCCGGCCAGTCGTTGAGCGGGAACGCGGCCGCCTGGGGATCCGCGGTGAGCTTGGGCGGGGCCGCCTTGATCTTGAGCGCCGCGAGCGCCCGCTGCGCGTAGTAGCCGGTGAACCCCTCCACCGACCAGCGGTCCGCGAGGAGGGCGCCGTTGAACCAGCCGTGGGCGGCCTCGTTGACCACGGTCACGGCGCTGGCCCAGTACGCCAGCTGAATCGTGGACGACCGGGCGTCGTACACGCCCGCGATGCCAGCTGCGCTCCGGCTGCCCGACTCCTGCACGATGACGGGGCCGTCGTGGGGCCAGGCCAGGCCGATGTCCGCGCGCAGCAGCGGCAGCGCCCCAGTGAGCAGCGGGCCCACGCGGCCGGCCCAGGCCCGGTCGTCCTTCCACGCCTGCATCGTGAGCGGGATCGTCTCGTCCCCGGCCCTCACGGACAGGTTTGTCGCCCGATACGTCGGCGCCTGCTGGCCTGAGACGTAGGCGAAGAACGCGAGCGGGTTCGCCAGCGCATTGGTGGCCAGGACGGTGCTGCCGTCCGATGCCTGCGTCTGCGCCGCGAACGAGCCGGCCTCGACATTGACGTCGTAGCCCTTGGGGAAGCGAACCGTGACGCGGCTGCCCGAGGCTCCATCGGACGCGTACGCCCAGACGGGGAACGTCACGAGGCTGGTGCCGATGCGGACCAGGCGACCGGCGGTGCTGCCCGTGTCCTTGAGGTCGAAGGCGAAGCGGAGTGACGCCGTGTGGCCGCCGAACAGCTGCCCGAAGTCCAGACGAAGGGTGGTCGCGTTGGCGCTCCTGGACGTGATCCGCACCGCCGCGCCGCTCGGGCCCTTGATGACCGTCGGGCTGGCCGCGCCGGGCTGCACGTTCAGGAACGCGTGGTCAAAGAAGTAGCGCTTGACCTGGGTGTCCGCGCGGTGATTGGCGAGCGTCGCGTCCACCACCACGCGCACTCGGCGCTGGCTCGGCTCGACCGTGTAGCTGGCGGCGGTCACGACGGTCAGGTCGGTGCTGGCGCCGCGTGCAGTCGGGACGGGAATGAGGCCGATGGGCGCGAGCAGCAGGCCCAGCACGCCGATCGCGAGTGCGAGCAACACGAGGCGCTGCGGGCGGGTGCCGGGCCGGTGCGGCGCCCTCCTCAGCCCGATCACGCGCCAGCCCCGCCCGGCTCGGCCAACAGCTCCGCGAGGGAGGCCGAGTAGCGCGCCACAAGGCGCAGGCCAGGCCCGTCGGGGTCGGCCGGGGGCGCCGTGCGCCAGCCGCCCGCCTTTAGCCACTCGACGGTGTCGGCGTGGAGGCGGTCCGCCACCGCCACCTGGCGCGCGAGCGCGAGCCCCAGATCGTCGCGCCCCACCGTCGCGGCCGGCAGCTCGGCCAGGAGCAGGGGCCGCTCGTCCTCGCCCACGCTGAACTTCACGAACGGCAGCTCGTCATTCCAGCGCAGCAGCTTGCGGTAGGACTTGCGGAAGTTGTCGTTCACCGGTGGGGCGAAGTGGCACCAGCAGATGAGCGCCAGGCCCGGGTCCAGGATCAGCGTGATCCGCAGCGCTGCCCGTCGGCGCCCGTCCAGCAGGATGTCCCAGGAGGTGACGCCATCACGGTGGCTGCGCTCGACTGGGGTGACACCGAGCTCGCCGAGCCAGGTCTCGACGTCGGCGGGACGGCAGGTCTCCGCCCGGGGAGCGATCGACATGGGCCGCAGTCTACCCGCTCACGCCCGACGGCCGTCCGATCCGGCCAGAGGCGCGAGCGGTTGAGTCGCGTCCGGCTCAGGCCGGGCCACGCGCCACACGGCCTGCGGCTCGGCCCGGGCCCGTGCCGGCGGCCACGCCCACGCGACCGCGACATGAGTTCGACCCGACTCGCGTGGTCGGGCGCGAGACGGCCTGCCCGAGGGCGCACAAGGACCTGCCGGGCGGGCGAGGCGCCCAGTCGGCGCCCAGCGCCGGATCGGCTACCGGCCGACGGCCTGCTCCTCGTCGTCGATCCCGCGGTCCGGTCGCCGCTCGACCGTCCCACCGGAGCGGACGATGCGCGTGGAGAAGTCCGACGAGCGGACCTGGCCGCCCACCTTGACGTTCCGCCCCAAGCGCGCCCCGCGCGGGATGATCGACTGCTTGCCCACCACGGTGATGCCCGTGTTGAGGCGGCCCGGCTCGACCTTGTTGGGCGTGTCGAAGTCGGGCCCGTCGCCCACGATCGCACCCTGGCCGACGGTGACCTCCTTGTCGAGGATCGCCCGGTCCACGACGGCCCCGCTGCGCACCACGGTGTCGAACATGAGGATCGAATCGCGGACCACGGCGCCCACGTCCACGCGCACGCCCGGCGAGAGAACGCTGTTGACCACCGTGCCGTTGATCACGCATCCGTGCGAGATGAGGCTGCGGTGCACCTGCGCTGTGGGACCCACCTTGGCCGGCGCGCGCTCCTCGGAACGGGTGTGGATGAGCCACTCGCGGTCGTAGAGGTCGAGCTCCGGGGTGTCGTCCAGAAGCGCCATGTTGGCCTCCCAGAACGTCTGGATCGTCCCCACGTCCTGCCAGTAGCCGTCGAAGCGGTAGCCGAACACGCGGGCGCCGGACTCGAGCATGGCCGGCACGACGTGGCCGCCGAAATCGGTCCGCTCCTCGGACAGGAACCGCC
Organism: Chloroflexota bacterium; assembly: GCA_021802825.1. Classification (GTDB taxonomy): domain Bacteria; phylum Chloroflexota; class Limnocylindria; order Limnocylindrales; family CSP1-4; genus CAIXZV01. Next base: position 32,712 of record JAJZRG010000008.1, on the reverse strand, counting down.
GCAGCGCGCGCTTCGAGAACACGTACACGCCCATCGAGGCGAGGTCGCTCTTGGGCTGCTTGGGCTTCTCCTGCCACTCGATGACGCGCTCTTGGTCATCCAGGGCCAGGATGCCCATCCGGCTCGCCTCGGACAGCGGCACGCGGCGGACGGCGATCGTCACGTCGGCACGGCGCCGCCGGTGGGCCGCGATGAACGGCGTGTAGTCCATCTTGTAGATGTGGTCGCCCGCCAGGACCAGCACGGTGTCGCCCGCGTCGTGCTCGATGACGTTGAAGTTCTGGAGCACGGCGTCCGCGGTGCCGCGGTACCACTCGGCCACGCGCCCCCGCCGCACGTAGGGCTGGAGCATCTTCACGCCGCCGGTGTTGCGGTCCAAGTCCCACGGCCGGCCGAGGCCGATGTGGTCGTTGAGCGAGCGCGGGTTGTACTGCGTGAGGACCATCACGTCGGTGATGCCCGAGTTGACGCAGTTGGACAGAGTGAAGTCGATGATCCGGTACTTGCCCCCGAACGGCACCGCCGGCTTGGCCCGGACGGAGGACAGGATCGAGAGCCGCTCGCCTTCGCCGCCAGCGAGGATGACCGCCATGACTGGCTTCACCAACGTCGTTCCTCCGGACCTGCGGGGACCAGGCCCCGATCCTAGCACCGCCCGCCTTGGGCACGTGACTCCCGAGGCTGCCGCTAGGTGAACAGAAGCGGATTAACGAACACCCCGTTGAACTCCACCATCCAGTGGAGGTGCGCCCCGGTCGAGTGGCCGGTGCTGCCCTCGTAGCCGATCGTCTGCCCCCGGCTGACGTGGTCACCGGCACGGACGGGGTACGTGGGCTGCATGTGCGCGTACCAGGTCACGAGCGAGGAGCTGTGCGCGATGATGACGATCCACGCCGGGTCCGCTCCATCGGCATAGTTCCAGCCGACGTAGACCACCGTGCCGGCGCCAGCCGAGCGGACCGGCGCCCCGTAGGGCGCGACGATGTCGATCCCGTTGTGGTAGTGGGCGCAGCTGCCGTAGGGCGGCTCCCAGGAGAACCCGGTGCAGCCAAAGGGCTGCGTGATCGTCCCGCCCATGGGCCAGCCCAGCGTGCCGTTGTACTGGCTCGGGATGTTCCCGTGGCTCGCCTGGGCCGCGATGATCGAGTTGATCTTCTTCTGGAGCTGCGCGCGGGCAGAGCTGGCCTTGGCGAGGGACGCGCGCAGGGCCGCCTTGTTGGCCGACACCTGGGCCCACGCGGCCTTCTGCGCCGCGAGCGCCGCCTTGGCGGCCTTCTCGAGCGCCTGGAGGCGCTTCGTCGCTGCCGCGAGCGCGGCGATCTTGCGGTCCAGCGCCTGCTTCTGGACGGCCGCCTGCTGGCCCAGGAGGTTGGTCTGGTCACGGGTCTCGGAGACCGTCTGGTGGAGCGAGAGCAGGGTCGCCTGGTCGGACGCCACCTGCTGCGCGAGCTGCTGGTCCTGGGCCGCGGCGTCGAGCTGGGTGGACATCGCGGCGAGCATGTCGGTGAAGGACGCCCCCGAGAGCAGCGTCTCGAGCATCGAGGTGCGCTGGTCCTCGTACGCCACGCGGATGCGCTCAGCCAGCTCGGCCTGGTGCTGACCCAGCTCGACCCGCTTGGCCGCCTCCTGCGCCTCGATGGTCGCCAGCTGGGTGTCGAGGTCCGCGAGGCTCGCCACGAGCGCGTTGTACTGCGCCTTGACACTGGCCAGGTCGGCCGACAGGGCGGCGACCTGCTTGCGGGTGTCAGCGAGGTTCTGCGCGATGCCGGCGAGCCGCGTCTTGGTCTGGTCGATCTGGGTGGACAGCGCGGCCTGGGACGCGTTGAGGGAGGCGATCTGCGACTTCTCGGCCGCGATCCTGGCCTCGATCGCCTTCTTCTGCGCCTGCGCATCGGACAGCTGATCAGCGTAGGCGGGCGACGGCGCCGCGACATGACCGGCGAACAGGCCCATCAGCATCGGCACGATGAGCAAGGCGGTGATGGTGCGGCGACCGATACCACGGCGGGCTCGGGGAAAGTGCTGGGCGACGGTGCGGGTCAACGAAGAGGCGTCCTCATCTCGTGCGAGCTGTCTCCGTCATCGTCCACGCCCCTCGGCGTCTGGATGCTCAGCTACGACTCGCCAGATACGGCGCCGCCTCGGAAGGGCACGCCCGAGACGACAGTGAACCGGCGCTCTTGGCAGTCTAGCAGCCAGATCAACTCCCGCGCAGGGACCTTGTCCCGCGCATTTTCCCGCGCATTGCAGCCTCGCCATCCGGCCGCGGAACAGGCGCCGGAACGCGGAACGGCCCCGGTTCCGCGAGGAGCCCGGGGCCGTCCGATTGGGTCAGGAGATCAGCTGCCGGTCCAGCCGGTGCCGGCCAGCCACGCCTTCCAGACGTCCGGGTGGGCGTCCAGCCACTTCTTGGCCGCGTCGTCGTCGCTCATCTTGTTGAGTGAGATGTCGGTCGCGACCGCGTTCTGGTCGTCGTTGGTCCACTTGAAGTTCTTGATCAGCGTGACCGCCGGGCTGCCGCTGTTGACGAACTTGGTCGAGGCGACCTTGTTCAGGTTGTACGGCGGGTAGTCACAGGTCAGATTCTTGGGGTTCTTGTCGCAGCCCGGGGTGTAGGGCGTGAGCTTGAACTGGACCATGGCGTTGTTGATCTGGCTGTCGAACCAGTTCGGCTCCCAGTAATAGGCGAAGATCGGCTTCTGGGCATCGACCGCGGCCTTGATGGCTGTGTCAGAGGCAGCCTCGGAGCCGGAGTAGACGACCTTGTAGTTGAGCCCCAGGCCGGCCACCAGGCCCTCGTCATTGGTGACGTAGGACGGGTCGCCGTCGAGGATCTGGCCCTTGTCGCCCGACTCGGAGGTCTTGAAGTCGGCCGCCACGGCGTTGAGCGCGGCCGCGACCGTCTTCGGGTCCTTGCCCTGCGCTGCGACGAGGTCGGGATGCGTGTCGAGGTAGTACTTGGGCATGAACAGGCCGATGATGCCGACATTGCCCTGGGAGCCCAGGTCAACGGCGGTCTTGTCGGTGGTGATGTACTTCGCGGCCAGGTCCTCGTGGCCCCAGTTCTCGAGGATCACATCCACTTCGCCGGTCGGGAAACCCTGCCAGCTGACCTGCTCGCTGATGTTCTTGATGTTGACCGTGCAGCCCAGCTGGTTCTTGAGCAGGTAGGCCACGACGGCGACGTCCGCCTCGTAGCCAACCCACGCGTTGTCGGCGATGTTCACGGTCCCGCAGGGTGCCATCGAGGCGGCTGCCTGGCTGGGGGCCGTCGAGGCGGCCTGGGACGCGGGCGTGGACGGCGCCCCAGAGGCGGCCGTCGTGGGAGCAGCAGTCGCTGCCGCGGACGGGGAGGCGGCGGTGCCAGTGCACGCCGACACGAGGATTGCCACGACCGCCGCGCCAGCGGCCAGCCGTCGCACGGTGCTGTCTCCGAGATTCAAGCCAATACCCCTTCCTTCCGGTCCGGCCCAAGCTCCTCCTTCGGCCGGTCGACGCATGATGCCGCGTTGCGCCCTGTTGCGCTGCGACTCCCCCATGCCCGTTCCCCGGGCTGATCGATCTGGGTGACCGTGGCTCCTCCTGCTTGGCGGCGGGCAGTCCGGGGGACACCTGCCGACGCTATGGCCCTCTACTCTTCCTCGACCCGCCTGATCTCGCGGCGCGCGCCGGCACCCTGCGTGATGCGATCGAGCATGATGCCGAGCAGCACGATGGCGAGCGCCGCCGCCATGCCGCTGCCGAAGTTGCTGCGCTGAGAGAAGCCAGCGACGACCTGATAGCCCAGGGCGCCCCCGCCGACGAGGCCGCCGATCACCACCATCGCCAGGACCAGGACGACGCCCTGATTCGTCGCGGCGAGCAGCGAGCGGCGGGCCATCGGCAGCTGGACCTTGCGGATGACCTGGAACGGGGTCGAGCCCGCCGACACCGCGGCCTCGATCGCCGTCGGCGACACGCCCCGCACACCGTCCTCGGTCAGGCGGATGACCGCCGGGATGGCATAGATGAACGCGGCGACGATGGCCGTGAACCGGGTCGGCTGGAACAGCGCGACGGCCGGGATCAGGTAGACGAAGGACGGCATCGTCTGGGCGGCGTCGTTGATGGGGCGCAGGATCGCCGACACCCGTGACGAGCGCGCGGCCCACGTGCCCATAACCACGCCAATCAGCATGGTCATCGCGACGGCAACCAGGACCTGCGCCAGGGTCTCCATCGAGGGCTGCCACACCTGCAGCACGAGGACGCCGAGCGTCGCGGCCGCCGCCCACACGGCGGCCCGGCGGCCCGTCATGATCAGCGCCAGACCGACCACCACATACAGCACGAGCCACCACGGCGACTGCGTGAGGACAGTCTGGATCGGGTCGAGCAGCCAGGCCGAGACGACGTTCTTGAGGCCATCGGTGATGAGCACCAGGTTGTGCGAGATCCAGACGACGAACTGGTTGATCGGCGTGGCGAACGAGAAGTGCCACGCCGAGGGGAAGGTGTCGGCCCACGTCTGCGTGAGCCCGAGCGCGATCCCGATGACGACGAGCACGGCGCCGACGACCATGAGGTGGCGCGCGTGGCGCGTTGACCACGGGACCTTGCCGGTCAGGCGGCGGTCCGAGACCTGGCTTGCCGAGGCCGACAGCCGGTCGAGGATCATGGCCAGCAGCACGATGGCGAGGCCGGCATCGAACGCCCTGCCGACGTCCAGCGTCCGGAGGGCCTTGATGATCGAGTCGCCCAGCCCGCCCGCGCCGACGAAGACCGCGATGACGACCATAGAGAGCGCCATCATGATGGTCTGGTTGACCGCCAGGCCCAGCGTCGTGCGAGCCATCGGCAGCTGCACCTTGCGCAGGATCTGCCAGCCCGTGGAACCCAGGGAGCTCGCGGCCTCGACGGTCTCGGACGCCACGCCCCGGATCCCCAACGCCGTGAGGCGAATGGCCGGCGGCATCGCGTAGATCAGGGTCGCGACGACCGCGGTCGCCGCGCCGATCTGGAAGAACAGCGCCAGCGGCAGCAGGTATGCGAACGTGGGCATGATCTGCATGAAGTCGAGGATCGGCGTCACGACCGCGAGGAAGCGGTCGCTCTTGCCGGCCAGGATCCCCAAGGGGACGCCGAGCGCGAGCGCGACGACCACCGCGACCACGACCTGGCCGAGCGTGATGATCGTCCCGCTCCAGAGGCCCATGAGCCCGATGAGGACGAACGCGGCCGTGAGCGCGAGGGCGGTCCGCCACGTCACGAACACCAGCCCGAGCGCTGCCGTGATGGCCGCGACCCCCGTCCAGCCGATCGCGTTGAGCCAGCCCGTCACCAGGTCCACGACCCACGTCAGGACGGTCCGGACCGGGGTGATGAAGTACTCGAAGAACGGCCCCTTCGTCTGGCCCTCGATCCAGTCGCGCACGCCGTTGAGCCAGTCGAACAGGCCCGCATCCGGGTCGTAGGGGCGAGTGAACCTCGTCGGGAAGAAGAGTTGGGCGAGCACGTACACCACGGCCGCGGTCACGAGCAGGAGCAGGACCTGCCGAGACTTGGTCAGGCGGACCCCGGCGCGCGGCCGGACCGCCGTCGCCGCTGCTGTCACGCCTCAGGCTCGGTGCCGGCGATCGCGGACAGGATCAGCCGCCGGTCGACCATGCCGACCAGCTTCCCGTCATCGACCACCTTGATCGGCCCGTCCGCCGTGGCCGCAGCGTGGACCGCGGAGCGGATGACGGTCGCGGACGGGAACTCCGGACCGTCGAGGCGATCCTCGGGGCGGACCTCGCGCATGATCCAGCCCAGCGTCAGGACGTACGACTTGGGCACGTCCTGGACGAAGTCCTCCACGTAGTCGTCCGCGGGGGCGCCGACGATCTCCTCGGGCCGGCCGATCTGGACGATCTCGCCCGCCCGCATGATCGCGACGTGGTCGCCCAGCTTGAGCGCCTCAGCGAGGTCGTGGGTGATGAAGATCATCGTCTTGCCCACCTCGTGGTGGAGCCGGATGACCTCGTTCTGCATGTCGCGCCGGATGAGCGGGTCGAGCGCGCTGAACGGCTCGTCGAACAGCATGACCTCGGGGTCCACGGCGAGCGCCCGGGCGAGGCCGACCCGCTGCTGCATGCCGCCCGAGAGCTGGTCCGGGTAGCGCATCTCCTGGCCCTCGAGACCGACCAGGGACAGCATGTGCGCCGCCTTGTCGCGGCGCGCCTTCTTGGGCTCGCCACGGATCTCGAGGCCGAACGCCACGTTGTCGATGACGCGCCGGTGGGGCAGCAGGCCGAAGTGCTGGAACACCATGGACAAGCGGTGGCGCCGCAGTTCGCGCAGGCGAGCCTGGGACGCCTTGCCGATGTCCTCCTTGTCGAGGAGCACCTCGCCCGCGGTGGGCTCGATCAGGCGTGTCAGACAGCGGATGAGGGTGGACTTGCCCGAGCCGGACAGGCCCATCACCACGAAAACCTCGCCCGGGCGGACGTCGAAGCTGACGTCCCGGACTGCCACGTTGGAGCCGCTCGCGAGCCGTAGCTCGTCACGCGAGAGGTCCGCCAGGCGCGTGCCGATGATCTTGTGCTCGCCGGGCCCGAAGATCTTCCACAGTCCCCTGACCGAGATCGCGGTCTCCTCGACAGGCTCCTGCGCGGCGGCCAGGCGAGCCTGGGCGAGCGGCCCAGGGGCGGGGAAGGTGGCGGTCATGCCCGACGGCCCCGACAGATCACGAGCGAAGGACGAGCGTGGCGCACGAGGTGAGGCCTCCATGGAAGGCGTCGCCCGGGTCCAGAGCGACGAAGCGCACAGCGTAGGCGAGGTCGGCGAGTGGCGTGAGACCGGTTGTGCAGACTGTTCTGGTCACGCCGCACCTCGCCGTTCGCGCCATCCGAGCCGGCGCCCGATCTCATCGCCCGCCGCCACGACAGCCGCCGCGACGGCCTCGAAGCGCTCCGGCCCGAGCCGATACGAGGGTCCCGACGCGCTGATCGCCGCCACCACGCTGCCGTCGCGGCCCCGGATGGGCGCGGCGATCGCGTTGAGCCCCACCTCCAACTCCTCGCGCGTGAACGCCCAGCCTGACGCCGCCGCCCGTGCCAGCTCGCGCTCGAGGACCGCGCGGTCGGTGATCGTTGAGGGCGTGAATCGCTCGAGCGGCCCGGCGAGGAGCCGGGCTCGCTCGGCGGGGTCGATGGTGGCGAGGAGCACCTTGCCGCTCGACGTGGCGTGGAGCGGCGTGCGCTGGCCCACCCAGTTCTGGGTCGCCACGGTGGCACTCCCGAGCACCTGGTCCACGTTGACCGCGGCATCGCCCTCCAGCCGGGCCACGTTGACGGTCTCCCCCACCTCGGCCGCGAGGCGCCGGGACACGGGGCGGCTCTGCTCCACGAGGTCCAGGCGTGCCGCCGTGGCGCCCGCGAGCCTGACGAGCCCGAAGCCGAGGCGGTACCGGCCGCGCTGGCTGACCTGCTCAACAAGACCTCGGGCCTCGAGGACCGCCAGCAGCCGGTGCGCGGTGCTCTTGTGGACGCCGAGCGCAGCGGCGAGGTCGGTCACGGCGCCTTCGTCGCGCTCCGCGAGGTACTCGAGGACGTCGATGGCGCGGCCGACTGACTGGATGGCGACGGGCACCTCGATGCGGCCCTCAACCATGCGCCGCACCTCCTCCACCCCGGGCCGGACCGGACGGGCGAGCGGCGACGGTCTCGGCCAGCGACGCGAGGTGCTCGGCGTCGTGGCGCAGGACCTCGCCCAGCAGCCTCACGACGTCCAGCTCGCCGAACGTGGCGTGAATGCCGGTGCTGCACAGCGCGGCCCCGTCCATGGCGGCCACCGTCTCGAGGACGGTTGCGCGGGCTGTCAGGAAGGCGTCGGCGGCCGCGTCGGGGCGCGGATCGGGCCCCTCGCCAAGCGCGGGCTCGGTCCAGGCCCAGGTCGGGTGCTCGTGCGCCGCGAGCTGTCGAAGGCGCGGCGTCCAGACCTGCGCATCGACCGCGGCCAGGTGGACGACCGTCCGAACCGGCGTCCAGCCGCCGTCAGGCCCCGGCACGGTCGCCGCGTCGCCCAGCTGGTGCAGCATGCCGCCTGCCCGCTCGGCGGCCTCCCGCAGCGCAGGCAGGAGGGCTGCGACTTCGGCCTCGGGGCCGGGCACGCCGTTGGGCATCGTCATTCCGCCGCGTCCGGCATCGAGGCCTTGCGGCGCGCCACGAAGTCCCGCAGCGCCTCGTCCACCGCGGGGTCGATGACCGGCGCCTCGTACTCGGCGAGCATCTTCTTCCACAGGCGGTGGGCGCGTGCCCGCGCGTCGAGCTCACCGCCCTCGAGCCACTGCTCGTAGCTGTTGTTGTCGGCGATCTCGGAGCGGTAGAACGCGGTCTCAAAGTTGGCCAGCGTGTGCGCGGTGCCCAGGAAGTGCTGGCCCGGGCCGTTCTCGCGGATGGCGTCGAGCGCCTGGCCGTTCTCGGACAGGTCCACGCCCTTGGCGAACACGCTCATCATCCCGAGCTGGTCCGCGTCCATCACGAACTTCTCGTAGCCGATCGTGAGGCCGCCCTCGAGCCAGCCCGCTGCGTGGAGCACGAAGTTGGTCCCGGCGAGGACCGTGGGCTGGAGGGTGGCCGCCGACTCGTACGCCGCCTGCGCGTCCTCGATCTTCGACGCCGTCAGGCTGCCGCCGGAGCGGAAGGGGACGCCCAGCCGGCGCGCAAGCGCGGCCATCGTGTACAGGACCAGGGCGGGCTCCGGGGTGCCGAACGTGGGTGCTCCCGACTGCATCGACATCGAGCTTGCGAAGGAGCCCAGGATCACCGGCGCGCCGGGGCGGACCAGCTGGGCGAGCGTCATGCCGCCGAGCGCCTCCGCGAGCGTCTGCGCGGCGACCCCGGCCGAGGTCACCGGCGCCATCGCGCCCGCCAGGATGAACGGCGTGACGATGCACGCCTGGTTCGCCGCGGCGTAGGTGCGCAGCGCGCCGAGCATCGTGGCGTCCCACACCAGTGGCGAGTTTGCGTTGATCAGGCTGGTGACGACGGCGTTCTGGTCGACGAAATCGGCGCCGAACACGATCTTCGCCATCTCGACCGTGTCGGCCGCCCGCTCTGGGGCAGTGACCGAGCCCATGAACGGCTTGTCCGAGTACCGGATGTGGGCGTAGACCATGTCGAGGTGGCGCTTGTTGACGGCCACGTCGGTGGGCTCGCACACGGTCCCGCCCGAGTGGTGCAGGTTGGGCGAGGCGTACGAGAGCTTGACGAAGTTTTGGAAGTCCTCGAGCGTCGCATAGCGTCGGCCGCCCTCCAGGTCGCGCACGAACGGCGACCCGTAGTTGGGCGCGAACACCGTGTTCATCCCGCCGATCGTGACGCTGCGCTCGGGGTTCCGGGCGTGCTGGACGTAGGTGCGCGGGGCGCTCGCCTGGACGATGGAGCGACACAGGCCCGCGGGGAAGCGCACGCGCTCGCCCTGCACATCGGCGCCTGCGTCGCGCAGCAGCCGGAGCGCCTCGGGGTCGCCGCGGAACTCCAGGCCGACCTCCTGGAGGATGACGTCGGCGTTGTGCTCGATGAGCGAGAGGCCCTCCTCGGAGAGCACCTCGAAGGGGGCCATGGTCCGGGTGAGGAACGGGGCGCGCGCCACGGCCGAGTGCGCGCGGGCCGCCTGGCGCCCGGCACGACCCCCGGTGCGGCGGTTGTGGAGATCGTCGGTCATCGTTCCTCCTCGGGGGCGGCGACGGGCTGGCGCCGCTGGCGTCGCTCGGTTCGTTCGTCTCGGCCCGCGCGCCCCGCCGCCGGCCGTGCCGGCAGCTCCACGACACGGCCGAGGTTGGGGTAGTCGGCGGTCCGGTGAGGGATCGCCAGCGCGTCGACGAAGTGCTCCTGGAACCGCGGCTCGATCGCGGTCTCGACCTTGTTGACGGCGCGGACGGCCGCCTCGATCTCGCGACGCGCCTCCCTGGACAGCAGCGCGATCAGGGCACCGGCGCCCGCGGCGTTGCCGACGGAACGGACGCGTGAGACGTCGCAGTCGGGCACGAGGCCAAGCACCATGGCGCGGGTCGTGTCGATGTGGCTGCCGAAGGCGCCCGCCAGGCGCACCTCGTCCACCGCGTCCACGCCGTAGGCGTCCATCAGCAGCCGCGCGCCCGCGTACAGCGCCGCCTTGGCGAGCTGGATGGCCCGGACGTCGTTCTGGGTGACGACGACCCGGGGCTCGCCCTCGTGGAGGACGTAGCCGAAGGTGCGCCCGTCCGCGACCACACGGGGCGTGCGACCCGCCAGCGAGCCGTCGATGATGCCGTCGGCGGTGATGACGCCCGCGAGGAACAGCTCCGCGATCACCTCGATGATCCCCGAGCCGCAGATGCCCGTGATCCCGGTGTCCGTCGTGGCCTCGGCGAAGCCCGGCTCGTCCGACCACAGCGCAGACCCGATGACGCGGAACCGCGGCTCGAGCGTGTCGCGGTCGATGCGGACGCGCTCGATGGCGCCGGGCGCGGCGCGCTGGCCAGACGAGATCTGGGCGCCCTCGAAGGCAGGGCCCGTGGGGCTCGACGCGGCGAGCAGGCGGTGCCGGTTGCCCAGCACGAGCTCCGCGTTCGTCCCCACGTCCACGATGAGCGTGACGGCATCGGCCAGCTGCGGCTGCTCGGAGAGGATCACGCCGGCCGTGTCGGCGCCCACGTGGCCAGCGATGCAGGGGAGCACGTAGACGCGCGCCCCGGGGTGGACGCCGAGCTTGAGCTCGGCCGCGCTCGTGTGCACCGCGCGCTCGGTCGCGAGCGTGAACGGCGCCTGGCCGAGCGGCGTGGGGTCGAGGCCGAGCACGAGGTGGTGCATGATCGGGTTGCCCACGAGCGCGATCTCGAGGATCTCCTCGCGCCCCACGCCCGCCGCCGTCGCCAGGGTGCCGATCAGCTCCCGCAGCGCCGTGCGGACGGCGGCGGTCATCTCGGCCGCGCCGCGGTCGTGGAGCATCGCGTACGAGACGCGGCTCATCAGGTCCTCGCCGAACCGGATCTGGGGGTTCATCACGCCGGCCGAGGCCAGCACCGACCCGTCGAGCAGGCTGGCGAGGTGCGCCGCGATGGTCGTGGAGCCGATGTCCACCGCCACGCCGTAGGCGCGGTCGCGGAAGCCGGGCCAGGCGGCGATCAGCGCGTGGCCGTCGTGGACCGCGACCGTCACCTTGCCCTGCCCGGCGACGACGGCGTGCTGGAGCGCGCGCGTCGCCGCAAGGTCCGCGTCCAGGTTGCGCAGGCCCCACTCCCGCGCCAGCGCCTCCTGTACCCGCACCAGATCCGAGGCCGGCGACGCGAGGTCCGGCAGCGCGGCCTCGACGTAGTGGAGCCGGGTGACCGGGTCGAGGTCGAACGGGCGGACCTCAAGCTCCTTGCGCACCACCTGGCGGTGGACCTGCGAGCTCGCCGGCACGTCGACGACGGCGTCGCCCAGCAGCTCCGCCGTGCACGCGAGCCGGCGTCTGGGAGCGAGGCCCTTGTGCGCGGCGTAGTTGGCCTCCACGGTGTCGGGAGGCGAGATGTGGGCCGGATCCGAGGTGATGCCGTGCTTGGGGAACGCGCCGACGCTCTGCTCCACTTGGCAGCGGCCGCAGATGCCCCGGCCCCCGCACACCGAATCGATGTCCACGCCCAGCTTGCGGGCCGCGTCGAGCACGGTCGTGCCTGCGGGGAAGTGCCCCCGGCGGCCCGACGGCGTGAAGATCAGCAGGGGATCGGGCGATCCCACGTCAGGTCTCGGCGTCAGCCGGCGGCGACGGCGGACCGGCGCCGGTTCACGCGGCGCTCGCGCCCGTCGGCCGCCTCGGCGTTCGGGTCGCGGTTGGCGCGGATCCAGGCGGCGGCGTCGGCGTCGTTGCCCAGCAGGACGTCAGCGGCCATGATCGCCCTGCGGACGTCGGGGAGCAGCGGGTTGGTGATCGCCGAGGTCAGGCCGTTGCTGATCGCCATGGCCAGGAACGCGGAGTTGATCCCCTCGCGGGCCGGCAGGCCGAAGCTGACGTTCGAGGCGCCGCAGGTGGTGTTGACCTTGAGCTCGTCGCGCAGCCGGTTGAGCAGGGCGAACACCTGGCGGCCAGCGGTGCGCATCGCGCCGATGGGCATCACCAGCGGGTCCACGACCACGTCCTCGCGCGGGATGCCGTGGTCGGCCGCGCGCTCCACGATCCGCTTGGCGACCGCGAACCGCACGTCGGGGTCCGTCGAGATGCCCGTGTCGTCGTTGGAGATGGCGACGACCGCGGCGCCGTACTTGCGGACCAGCGGCAGGACGCGTTCCATGCGCTCCTCCTCACCGGTGACGGAGTTCACGAGCGCCTTGCCCTGGTAGACCGAGAGACCGGCCTCGAGCGCGTCCATCACCGACGAGTCGATCGAGAGCGGCAGGTCCGTCAGCGACTGGACCAGCCTGACCGTGCGAGCCAGAATCCCGGGCTCGTCGGCGAGCGGGATGCCGGCGTTGACGTCGAGCATGTGGGCGCCGGCGGCGACCTGGGCGATGACGTCGGTCTCGACGCGGCTGAAGTCACCGTTGCGCATCTCCTCGGCGAGGAGCTTGCGGCCCGTGGGGTTGATCCGCTCGCCGATGACCACGAACGGGAGATCACCGCTGATGACCACCTCGCGGGTCGCCGAGCTGATGACGGTGCGGGTCATGGGGCCTCCGTGGGGCGTGGCGCCGGGGACGCGCTCAGCGGTACGGGTGGCGCGGCCTCGAGGCCGCGGTTGGCGGTGAGCGCGGCGAGGCGCGCCCGGGGGTAGTCGGCTTCGATCCGGGCGACCTCGGCAGCCACCTCCGCGTCGAGGTCCTCACCGCAGGGCCGCTCGGTGCGGCGCCACTCGGCCAGGTACTCGTCCATGTCCTTCTTGCCGGCCTTGGTGGCCGCCTTGTCGATCGCCATCTGGAACCGCAGCGGCAGCATGGCCTTCGCCGTCCGCCGGCCCTCCCTGGCGGTGACCTGGGCGGGGATGTCGCGCCACAGGATCAGCGTGAGCGTGGCCATCACGCGGCCGCCCCTGTCGGCGTCGTGCCTGTTGGCGCGGGGCTGGCGGTCAGCCGCGCCATCGCGGTCCCGAGCTCGCCGTAGCCCGTGGGCCGGTGCTCGAACGCCAAGCCGAGTCGCGCCGCGGCCCGGCGCGCCATCTCGAGGACCACGGGGTCCTCGTGCTGCGAGAGGTAGACCACTCGCCGGTAGCTCGCGAAGTACACGGGCAGCAGCTCGGGGTGGCGGTCGAGCCCCAGGCCGCGGACGACGAGCGCGTCGAAGCTGCGGGCTAGGAAGTCGGTCAGGTAGAAGGTGCCCGGCTCCTCCTCCGCGAGGGCCGCGAACCCTGCGAGGCCCGCGTACGCCGCGTAGCAGTGGGCGCCCGGCAGCCGCTCGGCGTTGTGCCTGGCCACGACCGTGTCGAGAGCCCCGCCGGTCCCGCAGTCGGCGTACGCGACGAAGACCCGATCGTAGCCGGCCGCGAGCTCCGCGAGCTTCGCGTCGACGGCGGGCGCGATCTCCTCGGGCCGGTTGTGGAGCTGGGCGGGCAGGCAGCGGACATCGACGGCACCGGCCAGGCCGTTGCGCTCGACGAGCTCGAGCAGCTCGCGCGCCAGCGCGCCGCAGCCCAGCACGAGCGTGCGGGTGAGGGCTTGGGAGGACGCCGGGGGCCGCGGCCCGCGCTCGCTCATGCGACGAACTTGCGGGCCGTCTCGGCAGCGATGGCGGCGTCGCGGCAGTACGCGTCGGCGCCTACGGCCATCGCGAACTCCTCGTTGAGCGGCGCGCCGCCGACGAGGACCACGTACTTCTCGCGGATGCCCCGGTCCTTGAGTGCTTGGATCACGACCTTCATGTACGGCATCGTCGTGGTGAGCAGCGCCGACATGCCGAGGATGTTGGGCTTGTGCTCCTCGAGCGCGGCGAGGAACTTGTCGGCGTCGGTGTTGACGCCCAGGTCCACGACCTCGAAGCCGGCGCCCTCGAGCATCATCCCGACCAGGTTCTTGCCGATGTCGTGGATGTCGCCCTTCACGGTGCCGATGACGACCTTACCGACCGGCTTGGCGCCCGTCTCGGCGAGCAGTGGGCGCAGCACGGCCATGCCGGCCTTCATCGCGTTGGCGGCGAGCAGCACCTCGGGGACAAACAGGATGCCGTCCCGGAAGTCCACCCCAACGATCCGCATGCCCTCGACGAGCGCCTCGGCGAGGACCCTGTCGGCGCCCCAGCCGCGAGCGAGGAGGATCTTTGTTCCCTCGACCGTCTCGGGCGCGAGGCCGTCGTACAGGTCGTCGTGCATCTGGCTGACCAGCTCCTCGTCGCTCAGCGAGGCGAGGTCCAGTTCCGGCCCGTCGGTTCCCATTGGCTCCTGCCGATAGCACTTAGTAGCGGATGGCGCAACGAGTTGCGGATTGCGCAACCGACAATAGACGAGAGCCGCGGCGCTGTCTAGACGATTGCGCGCGGTAGGCCCGGCCTTCCGCCGACCAGGGGCTGAGCGGGGCGCATCGACCGGGCCACGTGCCCCGGGGCCCGCTCCAGCAGGCCGGGGTCTGGCGTGCCGTCCCTGGCCGGGCTGGCGTCCCGTCCCTGGAGCCGCCCGCCGGCTGCCGCCCGGGACCCCAGCCGCGCGCCGGCGGCCGAGTCGTGCCGGGGTCGCCGCGCGCAGCGGCGTGCGCGGGTCCCGGCCCGAGCCGGGGGCCCGCGGTGTGGCCCGTGCACGCGGGGGGCGCTCCCGACCCTGACGCGACTCAACCCGCGAGGGACCGGCGGATCGGGGCGCTGGGAGCTGGACCCGTTTCCCTGCCCCGGTCGGCCGCCGAGAGGCGCTCCTCCGTGTACCGGTAATGGGCTGCAACTGCGTCAGTCGCGCGCTGCGCATCGCGAGCCCCGATCGCGTCGGCGATGTGGCGGTGGACCTCGACCGGCGGGATCCAGGCGAGCGACGCCCGCGTTGCCACCGCCGTCCGCATGAGGAGGACGGTCTGCGACGCGAGTTGTTCGAAGACCGCAAGGAGGCGGCCGTTGCCCGACAGTCGGCAGTAGCTGCGGTGGAACTCCATGTCGGCTTCCCAGGCTGCGGCGAGGTCGGGGCCCCGGTAGGCGTCCTCGACCGCCTCGAGGGCCACCCTGAGCTCGGTGAGCTCCTGGGCGGTGGCATGGGAGATCGCGAGCCGCACCGCGACCTCCTCGATCGCCCGGCGGATCACGTACACCTCGTTGAGATCAGCCTCGGTCAGGCTGCTCACGAACGTCCCGCGTCGGGGGAGGTCAACCGCGAGGCCCGTGCGGGCGAGCTCGGTGAGGGCGTCGCGAATAGGCCCACGCGAGACCCCGAATCGGTCCGCGAGCTCGGTCTCGACCAGCCGCGCGCCAGCAGCCAGGCGCCCATCGAGGATCTCGTCGCGCAGCTGGTCCGCAACTGCCTGCCAAAGTTGCTTGTGCTCGATCGTGGCCATCGGCTCCCCGCCTTCGCAGCGGTCACGAGCCGCTCGTCTTGCGGGCCAGATTGACTGTTGACAGGACGATTGTCAACAGTTAGCGTCGCAACATCGCCGGTCGGGCGCGACTTGCGTCCCCTCGTCTCGGCGGCGACTCGTGACAAACGGACCTTGGCTTTGAACAGCGGCTCGGATCGCCGACCAGCGCTTGGGCCGGAGGCCCGCCGCCTCATCTAGCGTCCCACGTCGCCGTCGTGTCCACACCCAAGGAGCAAGCTCTACATGGCCACGTTCCCGTCCAGCGCCAAGGTCGTCATCATCGGCGCCGGCATCGTCGGCAACAGCATCGCCTACCACCTGGCGAACTTGGGCTGGAAGGACATCGTCCAGATCGACAAGGGCCCGCTCCCCAACCCGGGCGGGTCCACCGGCCACGCGTCGAACTTCATCTACCTCGTCGACCACAACAAGGAGATGGCCGAGCTCACGCTCGAGTCGGCGCGCCAGTACCGCGAGTGGGACGTCTACACGATGTGCGGCGGCCTCGAGGTCGCGCGCACCGAGACGCGTCTCGAGGAGCTGCGCCGCAAGGTGGACTCGGCCAAGAACTGGGGCATCGACGCCTACATGGTGACCCCGGCCGAGATCAGAGGTCTCGTCCCGTTCATCAACGAGGAGATCCTGGTCGGCGGGTTCTACACGCCCGAGACCGGCGTCTGCGACTCGCTCCGGTTCGGCACCCTGTGCCGCGAGAAGGCCGAGGAGATGGGCGCGCTCCAGAGCTTCGCCAACACGGAAGTCACCGCGATGGGGGTCGAGGATGGCCGCATCAGGAGCGTGACCACCACGCGCGGCACGATCGGGGCCGAGTACGTGGTCATCGCCTGCGGCGTGTGGGCGCCGCTCCTGGCCGAGATGGCCGGCGCCTACATCCCGCTCACGCCGGTCGTGCACCAGATGGCCGACTACGGACCGGTGCCGCTGTTCGAGAAGTCGTCCAAGGCGATCGAGTACCCGATCGTCCGCGACATGGACGTCCTGATGTACGAGCGCCAGGACGGCATCGGCTTCGAGGTCGGCTCGTACGCGCACCGCTCGATCCTCCACGACCCGGAGACCATCCCCTCGATTGAGGAGGCGAAGCTCTCCCCGACCGAGATGCCGTTCACGCAGGACGACTTCGACCCCCAGCTCGAGGATGCGCTCGAGCTGTTCCCGGAGATCCTGGGCGACGAGAAGGTCGGCCAGAAGTACGCGATCAACGGCCTCATCTCGCTGACCCCGGACGGCATGCCCGTCCTGGGCGAGACGCCCGAGGTCAAGGGCCTCTGGTCCGCGTGCGCGGTGTGGGTCAAGGAGGGCCCGGCGGTCGGCAAGTCGATCGCCGAGTGGATGACCCACGGGCAGCCCGAGATCGACTGCAACCAGAGCGACATCGCGAGGTTCCACGCCCACCAGAAGACCCGCCAGCACACGAAGGCCCGCGCCAGCGAGGCGTTCCCCAAGACCTACGGCATCGTCCACCCCTCCGAGCAGTACCTCTCCGACCGGCCGATCCGCAAGACGCCGATGTACGACTGGCAGAAGGCGCACGGCGCCGAGTTCTTCGAGGTCGCCGGCTGGGAGCGCGCGCAGTGGTACGGCGCCAACGCGCCGCTGGTGGAGAAGTACGGCATCGGGACCCGGCCCAACGAGTGGGACGCCCGCTGGTGGTCGCCCATCATCAACGCCGAGCACCTCGCGATGCGCGAGTCGGCCGGCATCTTCGACCTCTCGTCGTTCGTGATCTTCGACGTTCTGGGCGCAGGGGCGCTGGACACCGTCCAGCAGGTCTGCGTCCGGCAGATGGACGTGGCGGTCGGGCGCGTGGTCTACACACCGGTCCTGTCGGCCACGGGCGGCTTCAAGTCCGACCTGACCGTGATGCGCCTGGGCAGGGACCACTTCCGGGTGGTCACGGGCGCCGCCCACGGCATGGCCGACATGAAGTGGTTCGCGGACAACGGCGCGCCGAACACGTCGGTCGTGGACCTCACGACGGCGTACACGACCATCGGCGTGTGGGGACCCAACGCCCGCAGGATCGTCCAGAAGCTGACCCGCGCCGACGTGAGCAACGAGGCGTTCAAGTTCGGCACCTGCAAGACGATCGAGATCGGCAGCCAGCTGGCCCTCGCCTCGCGCATCAGCTATGTCGGCGACCTGGGCTGGGAGCTCTACGTCGCGATGGAGCAGGGCCAGCGCCTGTGGGACGAGCTCTGGGCCGCCGGGCAGGAGTTCGGCCTCACCGCCTGCGGCATCGCCGTGTACGTCGGGACCGGCCGGCTCGAGAAGGGCTTCCGCGCCTACGGCACCGAGCTCGACAACGACTACAACCCGGTCGAGGCGGACATGCTGACGCCCCGGCTCAAGGCCCAGGACTTCATCGGCCGGGCGGCCCTCGAGAAGGCCCTGGGCGAGGAGCGGGCGGCGGTCTGCTGCACGCTCACCGTGGACGACCACACGTCGCCGCGGACCGGCGAGAAGCGCTACCCGCTGGGCCGCCAGCCGATCGTCACGCCCGACGGCGCGCCGATCACGGACAGCAAGGGCCGCCAGTCCTACGCCAACTCGGCGGGCATGGGCCCGTCGCTGGGCAAGTACCTCATCCTCTCCTACCTGCCGCCGCAGCATGCGGTCGAGGGCACCAAGCTCGCCGTCCGCTACTTCGGCGACCTGTACCCGGTCACCGTCGCGCGCGTCGGCTCCAAGCCGCTGTTCGACCCGGAGAACGACCGCGTCCGCGGCACCGAGCCGGCGGCGGCGGGCTGAGCATGCGCGTTCTCGTCTGCGTCAAGCGCGTCCCGGCCGTCGCCGGGCGCCTCACCCTCACCGAGGACGAGCGCGCCCTGGACACCAAGTACGTGGGGTTCCAGGTGGGGCCCCACGAGGAGTGCGCCGTCGAGGAGGCCGTCCGCCTGGTCGAGGCGCACGGCGGCGAGGCCGTCGTGCTCACCCTGGGCCCGGCCGAGGCGGTGGAGCAGCTGCGCGAGGCGATGGCCATCGGCGCGGCGCGCGCGATCCACCTCGTCACGGGCGGCGAGGAGTGGGACGCCGAGTCCACCGCGGGCGCCATCACCGACGCCATCCGCGAGGACGAGGCGGCCAACGGCGCCTTCGACGTGATCCTCGTGGGCAACGAGGCCGCCGACTCGGGTGGCTACCAGGTCGGCGTCCGCATCGGCCGGGCCCTCGGCCGGCCCGTCGTGACCGGGATCAAGGGGCTGTCGGTCGCCGACGGCACCGCCCGCTGCGAGCAGGAGGCCGGCGGCGGCCGCGACGTCTACGAGGTCCGGACACCGGCCGTGGTCGCGGTGCTGGAGGGCATCAACCTGCCGCGCTACCCGTCCGTGCCCGGGCGCATCCGGGCCAAGAGCAAGCCCGTGGCGACATCCAGCCCGTCCCGCCCGGCGCAGCGCCTCGAGATGCGGCGCCTCGTCGTGCCGGTGACCGAGGCGAAGCAGGCGCAGGTGCTGGGCCGCGGGGCTGAGGCCGCGCCCGCCGTGGTCGAGCTCCTCGCCAGCGTGGGGGTGCTCTAGCCGTGGCCACCGTCCTGGTCCTCGTCCCCACCGCCGACGGCGCGCCCGACAAGGTCGCGCTCCAGACGCTCACGCTCGGGGCACAGCTCGCCGCCGGCGGCGACGTCCACGCGCTGGTCCTTTCCGACGACGCCGTCGCCGCGGGACTCGGGGCGTGGGGCGCCACCAGTGTCCACGTGGCCAAGCACCCGGCGCTCGACACGCCGGCACCAGATGCCGCGGCGCGCGTCCTCGGCGATCTCGCCGACTCGCTCGGCGCGGCGTTCGTGGTCGGGCCCGGCACCGAGGAGGGCAACACGATCCTCGCCCGAACCGCCGCCCGCGTCGGCCTGCCGTTCGCGGCCAACTGCGTCGCGGTCACCCCGGGCTCGCCGGTCACCGTGACCCGGTCGCGGTGGGGGGGCAGCCTGCTCGAGGAGGCCGCGATCCATGCCGATCGCGCGGTCCTCACGCTCGCGGCACACGTGATCGAGGCGGTGCAGACCGGCGGCAGCGCCCCGGTCGAGGCGTTCACGCCGCGGCTGGACGACGCGGACCTCGCTGTCCGGGTGGTCGGCCGTGTCCCGGCACCGGCCGGCGGCGTGTCGCTCTCCGACGCCAGGGTCGTGGTCTCGGGCGGCCGTGGCGCAGGCTCCGCCGAGGGGTTCGCCCCGATCGTCGAGCTCGCCTCGCTGCTCGGGGCGGCCGTCGGCTGCTCGCGCGCGGTGACGATCGCCGGCTGGCGTCCGCACACCGAGCAGGTGGGCCAGACGGGCACGAAGATCGCGCCGGAGCTGTACGTCGCGGCCGGGATCTCCGGCGCCACCCAGCACCTCGCCGGGGCGAAGGGGGCCAAGCGGATCCTCGCGATCAACAAGGATCCCGAGGCGCCGATCATGACCGCGGCGGACTACGCGGTCATCGGCGACATGGCCGAGGTCGTTCCCGCGATCAGCGCCGAGATCCGACGCAGGCGAGGAGCCTAGGCGTGTCCGCCGCCGTGCTGTCCACCCCGCAAGGGCGCCGCCGGGAGCGTCCCACCGGGACGATGCCAATCCGGACGGGCACGGCAGTCCACACCCCTCCTGCAACGAGGAGAGGCACGGCCAAGTAAAGCCACGCCGCAAGCCGGCGCGTGGCCGACCAGTCGAACAGCTCCGCGATCAGCCGGTCGCGCGTGTCGAAGTAGTGCTGGACGGTGCCGACCCTCACGCCCGCCGCCTCGGCGACCTCGCGGAGCCGGCTTCGCTCGACACCGTGGCTGACCAGCAGGGCCTCGGCGGCGGACAGGATGCGCTCCCGCTGGGCCTCCCACTGCGCCCGTTGCGGGGACGACCCGCCCTGTTCACCTCCTCGTGATCGCGGATTGGAAGTGCACGACTATGGCGTTTGGAGCATGGGTCCGAGCTGGCGGCGCGCTGGGCACGGGTGACGAAGGGTCGGCGACACGGGCTGGGGCGGCGGCGGACAGGGCGAGGCGGCGCTCATCGGCCCCTGCGACCGCGGATCGCCGGGTGGTGCGGCAGGAGGTTGTGGGCGCCGCATGCGGGGCATCCCACCCAGGACAGCCGCGTTCCCCAGAGCGGCTCCACCAGCCCGCGCCGGAACCGCGCCCGGCAGGAGCCGCAGGTGACCTCCCAACGGCTGATCGGCCCGAGGTTCGCGGGCAGCCAGCCGACTCGGACGGGGTCGATCGCCTCCACCTCGATGGGGACGAGGCGGCGGTCTCGATCGGCTGGCATCGGACGGCCGCTGCGCTCGGCTTGATGGCCGCTCCGCTCAGCCTCCCGACGGCGCGGGCGATGCCGAGGACACGACCGGCGATGCCGAGGAGGCCCCCGGCGTCGCGGCGTCAACGGCGGCTTTGATGTCGGCGAAGACCGCGTTCACGAACGTGCCGTTGACGAGCACCGACGGCGTCCCGTGACCGGCGACCGAGGCCGGCAGGCTCTGCTGCTCGGCTGCGATCTCCGCGTTGTGCGTCCCGTTCTGGAGGCACGGCGTGTACTTCGCCATGTCGAGACCCGCCGCCTGGCCGATCTTGAGCAGCCGGTCCATCGAGAACACCGACGCGGCCTCGCTGGTCTGGTTGGCGTACAGGTAGTCGTGCATGACCCAGAACTTGTTCTGGTCGGCCGCGCACCAGGCGGCGTTCGCGGCATCGCGCGAGGCGTGCTCGGTCCTGCCGTCGATGATCGTGAAGTCGTGCCAGACGAGCTTCGCCTTGCCGGTGGCGATGAGCTGGGTGTTGATCTGCTGGGCCGTGCCCATCTCGGTGAACACGTAGCAGGCCGAGCAGCGGAAGTCGCCGTACAGGTCGATCGTGACCGGGGCCGCCGGGTCCCCCAGGGTGCGGCCGTCGGCGGGGATCGAGGTCGGGGTAGAGTTGGCGGCGCCGGGCGTGATGATCGCAGCGTCGTTCACGGGGGAGTTGGAGCCGCCCAGTTGCTGGCTGGCCACGAAGCCAACGATCAGCACGCCGAGGATGATCGCGCCCACGGTCATGAGGGCCGTCCGGTTGGGTCCCGACGAGCGCTTCTGCGTCGCGCTCACGCGCTTGGGCTGCCAGGGCTCGCCCGACCTCTGCCCCGCGGGGCGCTGGCCGGCGGGGCGCTGGCCGGCGGGCCGGTTCGGCGCCGCCGAGGGCGGATTGGTCGCGGGACGGTTCGGAGTGCGGTTGCTGCCGCGCGACTGCTTGGCCATGGTCTCCTCTAGCCCAGGTTCACGACGACGGTCTTGAGCTCGGTCAGCCGCTCCATCGAGAAGCGGCCGCCGACGCGACCCACGCCACTGTCGGCGCCGGCGCCGCCGCCGAACGGGAGGTGCGACTCCCAGTAGTTGGTGCCCTCGTTGATGTTGACCCACCCGGTCCGCACCGACTCGGCGAACCGAAGCCCCCGGGCGAGGTCGCGGGTGAAGATACCCGCAAGCAGCCCAAAGGGCGAGTCGTTGACGATCCTGAGCGCGTCGGCTTCGGATTCGATAACAGTGATCGGCGCCACCGGCCCGAACGTCTCGTCGCGGGCGATCTCCATCGTGTCGGTGACGCCGTCGAGCACGGTGGGCTCGTAGAACAGCTGCGTCGCGAAGTCGGGCGCGCGCCGGCCGCCGAGAACCAGGCGGGCCCCCTGGCCGATGGCGTCCCGGACGTGGCGCTCGGTCTTGGCCGCCTGCGACTCGTTGTTGACCGGGCCCATCGTGGTGGCCTCGTCCGCGGGGTCGCCGAGGTGGATGCGGGCGGCGACGGCGGCCGCGAGCTTCTGGACGTAGGCGTCGTGGACCGCGGCCTGGACGAGGATCCGCTCGCCCGCCGTGCAGCTTTGCCCGGCGTTGAGGAAGCAGGCGGTCAGCGTCGCCTCCACCGCCTTGTCGAGGTCGGCGTCGTCGAGCACCACGAGTGGGCCGTTGCCGCCGAGCTCAAGGAGCACGTCCTTGCCCACCGCACGGGTCGCGACCTTCTTGCCGGCTTCCACGGAGCCCACGAACCCGACCGCGCCCACGTCCCGGTGGCCAGCGATCTCGTCGCCCACCACAGAGCCCGGGCCCGTGACCAGGTTGAACACCCCGGCCGGCAGCGCCGCGTCTGCGAAGCAGCGCGCCATCTCGATCGAGCACGCTGAGGTGTTCGACGCCGGGTTCCACACGACGGCGTTCCCGGCCGCGAGCGCCGGCGCGATGATCTCGCCGGCCATGGTGTACGGCCAGTTCCAGGGCGTGATCACCGAGACCACGCCGCGCGGGACACGGTACACAAGGACGCGCTTCGCCGCGTCAACCGACGGCAGGATGAGCCCCTCGATCCGGGTCGCGTCGGCCGCGGCCATCTTGAAGTAGGCCAGCAGCTCATCGACCTCGCCCCGGGCCTCCGTGATCGGCTTGCCCTGGTCGCGGCGCAGCGCCTGCGCCATCGCCTCGCGCCGCTCCTCGACGAGCGCGCCGACCCGCTCGATCGCGGCCGCCCGCTGGAACGCGGACAGCCTGGCCCACACCGCCTGGCCCGCCTTGGCGGCGGCGATCGCGCGCCGCGCGTCCTCGCGCGAGCCCTTCGGGATCGAGGCGAAGACCTCGCCCGTCGCCGGGTTCAGGGCATCGAAGGTCTCGCCCGCCTCGGCGGCGCACCACGCGCCGTCCACGTACATGGCCATCTGTTCGGCCGCCATTGCGCCCTCCCGGGTTCGCTGCTGTTGAGCCCGGTCAGGCGGGCGTGTGCCGGTAGAACGGCTCGCGCTCCGGGGGGAGCGGCGTGTTGCCGAGGATGAGGTCCGCGGCCTTCTCGGCGAGCATCATCACCGGTGCGTAGATGTTGCCGTTGGTGACGTAGGGCATCGAGGAGGCGTCCACCACCTTGAGCCCCTCGACCCCGTGAACGCCCATGGTGAGCGGGTCGAGCACGGACATGTCGTCAACGCCCATCCGCGCTGTGCACGACGGGTGGAGCGCGGTCTCGCCGTCGCGGGCCACCCAGTCGAGGATCTCCTCGTCGGTGCTCACCTTCGGCCCCGGCGACGTCTCGCCCGCGTTGAACGGCTCGAACGCCTTCTGGCCCAGAATGTTGCGGGCGACGTGGATCGCCTCGACCCACTCGCGCCGGTCCTGGTCGGTCGAGAGGTAGTTGAACCGGAGCGCCGGGTGGACCGTGGGGTCGGTGCTCTTGATCTTGACCGAGCCGCGCGCGTCCGAGTACATCGGCCCCACATGGACCTGGTAGCCGTGCCCGCCCTCTGGCTTGCTGCCGTCGTAGCGGATGGCGAGCGGCAGGAAGTGGAACATCAGGTTCGGGTACGCGACGTCCTCGTTCGAGCGCACGAACCCGCCCGCCTCGAAGTGGTTGGTCGCGCCCGGGCCCTTGCGCAGGAAGAGCCACTGGAAGCCGATCCACGGCCGGCGCCAGGTCTGCAGCGAGGGCTGCATCGACACCGGCAGCTTCGAGCCGTACTGGACGTAGACCTCCAAGTGATCCTGGAGGTGCTCGCCGACTCCCTTGACGTCGGCGACCGGCGCGATGCCGAGGGCGCTCAACTCGTCCGCGTCGCCCACGCCCGAGAGCTGGAGCAGCTGGGGGGAGTTGATCGAGCCGCCCGCGAGGATCACGGTCCCCGCCGTCGCGGTGTGGCGCACGTCGCCGCCCTTGCCGGTCACGTACTCGACGCCGACGGCGCGCTTCCCCTCGAACAGGACCTTGGTGACGAACGCACGGGTCTTCACCGTGAGGTTCTTGCGGTCCATGATGGGGTGCAGGTAGGCGCGCGACGCGGACAGCCGCCGGGCGTTCCTGATGTTGCGATCGAAGCGGGCGAAGCCCTCCTGGCGGTAGCCGTTGACGTCCTCGGTCAGCGGGTAGCCGGCCTGCTGGACCGCCTCGAAGAAGGCGCCGAAGAGCGGCGTGTTGGCGGGACCGCGCTCGAGGTGGAGCGGACCCGAGTGGCCGCGCCAGGGGTCATTGAGGTCCGCTGCCGTGCACGACTCCATGCGGCGGAAGTACGGCAGGCAGTGCGCGTAGTCCCACGTGTCCATGCCCGGATCACTGGCCCAGCGCTCGTAGTCCATCGGGTTGCCGCGCTGGAAGATCATCCCGTTGATCGACGAGCTGCCGCCGAGAATCTTGCCCCGCGCGTGGTAGATCCGGCGGTTGTGCATGAACGGCTCGGGCTCCGACTCGTACTTCCAGTCGTAGTACTTGGAGCCGATCGGGAAGGTCAGCGCTGCGGGCATGTGCACGAAGACGTCGAACAGGTAGTCCGGACGCCCGGCCTCGAGCACCAGGATCCGCGTGCCCGGTTCCGCGCTCAGCCGATTGGCGAGCACGGAGCCCGCGGACCCGCCCCCGACGATGACGAAGTCGTACTGCGTGCGTGCCATCGATCGATCGTACCGAATCGGGGTGGTGCGGACCGCTGTGCGCGCGCGTGACGGGACGCGCCCGCGCGCGTCTCAGCGTGGCGTGGAGTGGCGCGATGGCGGCAATGGCGCGGAGCTGGTGGCGCCGGTCAGCCTGGCCCGAGCAGCGCCCAGAACGCCCCGATGATCAGGAACGGCCCGTACGGGATGAAGCTGTGGAGCGTGATCCGCCGCGCAACCAGCAGGACCAGGATGACCACGCCCGCGAGCAGGCCCCCGTCGATCAGCCCGATGATGAGCCGCGAGCCGCCGGCCATCAGCCCAACCGACACGAGCAGCTTGAGGTCACCTCGCCCGATCGCCCCGACGCCAAACGGGATCGCAATCAACGCCAACACGAGCGGCACCGCCAGCGCGATCGCGGCGGTCGCGAGCAGGGCTTCCGGGGGAACCATCGGGTTGAGCCCGGCCAGGACCAGCACGAGCGCGATCGGGATCGCGGGCAGCGTGACCTCATTGGGCAGCAGCCGCTGGTCGAGGTCCGTCGCGAGCAGGAGCGTCAGTGCCACGACGTACGCGCCGAAGATCGCGATGTGCAGCGGCTCGCCGAAGCGCACCGGCACGGCGCCCAGGCCCGCCGCCCCGATCACCACCGTGACGCCGGTCCGCCAGCCCACGCCGCGCCCGCCCGGCAGCTCCTCGTCGTCGTGCTCGGGCCAGCGCACGGCGATCCGGTCGGCGACCAGACCCCAGGCCCCGCCGACGATCGCGAACAGGATCGCGAGCGGTGTCAGCACCGCGCGAGTCTACGGGTTGCGGAGCCCGGCGCGAGGGTGACCCGTGGCGTTTGGACCCGGCGAGGAGACCGCTACGCCGCGCTCATGCGCGTCCCGCCAGCGCCAGCTCCACGAGCGTCGCGTGGGCCACGCCGCAGGCACCCCGGGCCGCGAACGGGTAACGCTTGGTGTAGTAGGCGGTCCCGGCGATGTCGAGGTGAGCCCACGGCACCGTGTGGAACCGGTCGAGGAACATGCCGCTCCGCACGAGCGACCCCTCCGCCGCGCCCGAGTTCACCAGATCGCCGTAGACCGACTCCATCTCGGGCGCGTAGTCGGGCACCAGTGGCAGGCGCCAGAAGCGCTCGCCGGCCCGCGACGCGGCCGCGGCCACCTCGTCCCACCACGGGTCGGGGTTCGCGAACGCCCCGCTGACCATGTTCCCGAGCGCCCGCGCCACGGCCCCGGTGAGCGTCGCCACGTCCACGAGGTGCGTGGCCCCCAGCTGCTCCGCGTAGGTCATCGCGTCGCCCAGGATGAGCCGGCCCTCGGCGTCGGTGTTGATGATGTCCACCCACTGGCCGTTGAGCGCGCGGACGATGTCGCCGGGCCGGGACGAGTGGGACCCGGGCATGTTCTCGACGGCCGGGGCGACCGCGATGAGCGGCAGGCCGGGCGCGAGGCGCGAGACGGTGGCGATGGCCGCGATCACGGTGCAGGCACCGGTCTTGTCCATCTTCATCTCTTCCATGTGCGCCGCGGGCTTGATGCTGATGCCGCCCGAGTCGAAGCAGACGCCCTTGCCGATCAGCGCGAGCCGCCGCCCGAGGCTGTCCTTCGCGCCCTCGTCGCCCGAGCGCAGGACGATCATCCGGGGCGGGTTGTCGCTGCCCTTCCCGACGGCGAGGAACATGCCCATGCCCAGCTCGGCCGCGCGGTGCTCGTCGATGACATCGCACGCCAGTCCGTGCGCCTCGGCGATCGCGCACGCCTCCTCGGCGAGGACTACCGGCGTGACGTCATTGCCGGAGCGGTTGGCGAGGCGACGCGCGATGTTTGCGCCCTCGCCGATGATCCGGCCACGCTCAGCCGCGGCGCGGAGAGGCGCCTCGGGGCTGCCCGGCGAGGCCACCAGGATCAGCTCGTCGAGCTTGGGCGGCGCGGCGTCCGAGTCCTCGCGGTAGATGGTCTTGGGCTCGAACCCGCCCTCGACGACACCTCGGGCCGCCTGTTCGGCCGCTGCGATCTCTTCGCCGCCCAGGCCCTTCGTGAGGGGCCCGAGCCAGATCGCCACCGAATCGGCGGACCGGCCGGCCAGCCGACGGATCGCGCTGGCAGCGACCCTGCGGGCCGTCTCGCGGTCGAAGGTCTCCGCCTTGCCGGCCCACACCGTCATCAGCCGCCCGACGGGCAGCTCGCCCGGGGCGCCGAGCGCCGCGCAGTACGCCTTCGTCCGCAGCTCCCCGAGCCCGTGGAGCGTGCGCAGCTCGCCGCCGGACCGGCGGTCGATCTCGCCGAGCTCGTCGGCGAAGGCTGGCTCTCCCGACAGGGGGATCACGAGGAGGTCAGCCGATACCTCCCACGGACGAGCGGAAACCACGCGAATCTGCACGGACAGGACCTCCGGTCCCGGGCTCTCAGGCGCGCGAAGACGGCGCCGGTTGGATGGCGGGAGCGCGTTCCGAGTGTACCGCGGGGCCTACGGCGGCGGCGTCACCTGCGGAGGCTTGGGCGAGGTCGGCGTCGAGGCACCGGGGCTCGCGGACGTCGCGGCACCCGATGCGCTGGGGCTGGTCGCGGCGCCCGGCGCGGCGCCCATGGCGGGCGCGGACGAGGCACCGGGCGCCGCTGACGGCGAGGCCTGCGGCTGCGCGTCGATCGCCGCCGCGAGCGCGCCCCGCGCCTCCTCGATGTCGATCACGGCCTGGTTCATCCCGCCCCGCGCGATGTCGCCCATGATCACGACCAGCGCCCTGGTGCTGGTGGGCAGCGCCGCCTTGGCCGCCTCCTCCGCGGCGAACGCAGCGCGCAGGTCCTGGGTGACCTTGCCCTTCGACGCGAGCATCGCCTGGTACAGGTTGCGGAGCGCGGCGTCGTACGCGGCGTGGCGGTTGATCCAGTCCGTCAGCGTGGTCACGTCAGCGTTCTTGGCGAGGCTGTCGCGCAGCTTCGCGGCCTTGGCCAGCGTGGCGACAGGTGCGTCGAGCAGCGCGATGGCCTGCTTGTAGTGCCCGGCCTCGCCCTGTTTCGCGGCCGCCGCCGTCTGGAGGTCGTGCTGGGCGAGCAGCTCGGGCAGGGCCGATGCGCCCATCGCACCGGCCGAGAGGATCATCCAGTCCGACTCGAGGTTGGCCGTGAGGCTGGTTGTCGCCGCCAGCTGCCGGTACCGCGCGATCGTCGCGGCCGAGACGTAGAGCGCGGCGTCGCTCCCCGTGAACGGGACCGTCGCCAAGGCCGCCTTGAGGTCGTCAGTCGCGGCGGAGACGCTTGCGAGCTGCGTGGTGCCCTTGCCCAGCGCGGCGGCGAGCGCATCGGCGTTCCCCGCCACGAGGCTGACCAGTGCCTGCTTCGACGAGACGCCGAGCGCGTCAACCGCGTCGGACAGCGCCTGAAGCTTCGCGGCCGCGGCGTCGAGCGCGGGTGCGGCCCGCTGGTCACCGGCCCACGTGAGCTCGGGTCGCGAATCCGTTGCGGGCACGCGATTGAGGGCACTGCCCATGCCGGCACCGCCCAGCGCGACCAGGATCGCGACCGCAAACCAGGCCAGCGCGACGCCCAGACGCCGAAGCCTTCCCACGCCGGGCAGCGTATCCGGTCGAGGCGGGCTGCGCGCTCCGGGGTCGCCCCGAGCCGCGTGATCGGGGCAATCGTCAGGCGGGATCAGCCCGTCTCTGGCTCCTGGTCCTTCACGCGGCGGCGCAGGTGCGTGAGCCCGCCCTCCATCGGCCGTGGGCCGAAGCCGAAGCCGGAACGCACGCTGTCGAGCGGGCCGATGTTGTCGTGGCGGAGCTGGCGGAGCTGGTCCGTGGCCACTGGGAACGGCGCCCGGACCGCCTCGGCGGCGCCCGCGACGAGGCGGATGACCGCCACTGGCATCGGCATGAGGAGCCGCCGCGCGCCGATCGCGCGGAGCACTTCCTCCACGATCTCGCGGTACGTCCAGTAGCGCGGCCCGCCCAGCAACAGCTCCCGGCCCACATATGTGTCGTCGCCTAGCGCGATCACGCAGGCGCGGCAGAGGTCCTCGATGGCCAAAGGCTGGAACCGTGCGCGTCCGCTGCCCGTGATGGGCACGATCCCGGGTGACATCCGCACGAGCCCCGCAAGCAGGTTGAAGAACCCGTCGCGCAGTCCGAACAGCAGCGACGGGGCGAGGATCGTCCAACCCAGCCCGCTGCCGCGCACGATCCCCATCGCCTTCGCCTTCGAGCTCGCGTAGTGCAGGTCGGGCTCGTCGGTCACGCCCAGCGCCCCGAGGTGGACCAGTCGCTCGACCCCTGCCGCGCGCATGGCGGCGACCACGTTCCGGGTGCCCTCAGTGTTCACCAGGCGCAGGGTCTGGCCGCCGTCCCAGTCGCGCGCGATCGCGGCGAGGTGTACCACCGCATCCGCCCCGTCGAGCGCCGCGGGCAGCGTGTCGGGTCTGGTGACATCGCCGTGGCGGATCTCCACCGCGGCGCGTTCCGGGGCGGGCAGGCGGCGCGTGACCTGCGCCCCACCGTCATCGTCGCGGACCAGCGCGACCACCCGGTAGCCGGCGTGGAGGAGTGCCGGGACCATGTGGCTGCCGACGAAGCCGTTGGCGCCCGTGACGAGGATGGTGCTCACCTGCAAAGGATAAACTAGCTACCCTGCAATCGCAAGATATCAAGTGGCCTGTCGCGGTGCCCGCCACCGCCTACCATCGCCTCATGAGCGACCTGGACCCCCGGACCCTGCGCGCCCTCGCCGGCGCGATGCCCAAGGCGGAGCTCCATCTGCACCTCGACGGCTCGCTGCGCGCCGAGACCGCGCTCGAGATCGCTCGGACGCGGGGCGTGGACGCGCCGCGGACCTACGCGGGGATGCGTGGCGTGCTGGTGGGGCCGGAGCAGTCGGAGGACCAGGCCGCGCTGCTGCGCGCCTTCGACCTGCCGATCGCGCTCATGCAGGACGCCGCGGCACTCGAGCACATCGCCGCCGATCTGGTCGAGGACAAGGCCGCCGAGCGCGTGCGCTACGCGGAGATTCGCTGGGCGCCCCTCCTCCACACGGAGCGCGGGCTCACCGGGCGCGAGGTCGTCGAGGCCGTGGCACGCGGCGCGGCGGCGGCATCGGCAGGCCGCAGCATCGAGGTCCGGCTCATCGCCACGCTCATGCGCAGCCACGCGCCGGGGCGCAACCTCGCGTTCGTCGCGGACCTCGAGGCGCACGGCGTCCCCGCGGGCCTGGTCGCGGTGGACCTCGCCGGGCAGGAGGCACGCTTCCCGGACCCCGAACTCCACCGCGCGGCGATCGACCTCGCCCGCTCGATCGGACTCCACGTCACGGTCCACGCCGGCGAGTGGGGCGGCGCGGCGCAGGTGCGGCGGGCGCTGGCGCTGAGCCCCGAGCGGATCGCGCACGGCCCGCTGGCCATCGACGATCCGACGCTCGTCGCGGAGCTCATCGACCGCGGCACCTGGCTCGACCTCTGCCCCACGTCCAACGTGCAGGCGAGCATCGTCCCGACGCTGGAGGACCACCCGCTGCGCCGGCTCCTGCACGCGGGCGTGCGCGTGACGCTCAACACCGACGACCTCACAGTCTCCGACGTCACGCTGACCGAGGAGTACGTGCGCGCCGTGGAGCGGATCGGGCTGACGCTTCCCGAGCTGTGGGCCGTGGACCTGGCCGCGCTCGAGGCGGCGTTCTGCGACGAGGCGACGAGGGCGTGGCTGCGGGGCGAGTTCCTCGCCTGGGCAGCGAACGTGCCAGAGCTGACCGGCGCCTGACGGAGGCGCGCGGGTCGTCCGCCGGTCAGCCCTGTGCGGCAAGCTCCCGCAGCGCGGCCTCGAGCTCGGCAGCATCGGCGGCGACGCAGGTCGGGCGCTGGTCGGCCGGGATCTGCTCGGCCATCGCAGCCGTCGTGACGCCGGTCAGCATCAGCACGGTCCGAGCGCCCACGGCACGGCCCGCCGCCACGTCCGTCAGTGCGTCGCCGACCATCACCGCCCGCCGCACGTCCGCGCCGACGAGCCGGGCGCCGGCCTCGAGCAGGAACGGCCCGGGCTTGCCGATCACCACCTGCGGCTCCTGGCGCCCCGCGGTGGCCACTGCGGCGACCACGGAGCCCGCGCCGGGTCGGAACCCCCGCGGCGTCGGGTAGACCGGGTCGCGGTTGGTGGCGACGAAGGCAGCGCCGGCCCGGATGCAGTCTGCCGCGGCGGCCACCCGGAGATACGACATCTGGGGGTCGAGGCCCACGACGACGACGTCGGGATGGCCGGCCGCCGCCCAGCCGTCGATCCCCTCCTCGTGCATGCGGGTCGCCGCGCGGCCCACGGTGACCACGTCGAAGCCCGCCTCGCGCAGCTCGCGCTCGAGCCCAGACGCGCCCACGGCGAGGACGCGCCGAACCTCCGGCAGATGCTCGTGGATCCACACGCCGGCGGCGCGCGCGGAGGTCACAACCCGATCCGGGCCCACCGGGGCGCCGTGGCCGACGAGCCTCGGCACGTAGTCGGCGCTGTAGGCCATCGCGTTGTTGGTGACGTAGACCACGTCGTCGCCGGCGGCGGCGCGAGCGGCCAGGACGGCCGGCACCCCGGGCACCGTCTCGGTACCGCGGTACACGACGCCATCGAGGTCCACGAGCAAGAGCATGAACCGATGCTACCGTCTGCCCATGCCCGCAGCCCCCCGAACCCCGCTCGACGACACGGACCGCGTGATCGTGGACGGGAGCAACATGCTCCACCGCATCGGACCGACGGCGCCGGCGGCCACGATCATCGGACAGCTCCGCGCGGCGGTCCCGCTGCCGATCACCATCGAGCTCGTGTTCGACGGCGTGGGCCACGGGGTGACCGGTCGCCTGGCCCAGGCGATGCACGTGCGCTACTCGGGGCGACGGACGGGCGACGAGACGATCCTCGATCTCGTGGGCGATCCGGCGACGGGCGGACCGGGTCCGCTGGCGGCGGCGCGGACCCTGGTGGTGACCGATGACCGCGCGCTCCGGCTGGCGCTGACCGCACGCGGCGCGCGGACGGCGGGCGTGGCCTGGCTGCTCGGACGGATCCGGGTCCCGGCCGTGGGCTATCCGGCGGGTCGGCGGTCCTCCTCGATCGGCTCCGGGCGCCCGCCCTCGATCCTCGGCACGACGGGCACGGGAGCCGGGTCCGGCAAGGACGAGGCCGACGACCGCCCGAGCTGGAAGCCGGGCCGCGGCGCCACGGCGAAGACCGGCACCCCGAAGCGCGTGGCGCGCCATCGCCGTCACCCGCGGCAGCCCTGACCCGGCGCCCCTGGATCGTCACTGCAACGAACCGGCCGGCGGGCCCGAACACGCTTCCGGGTCCGGCTGCTAGGATGCGCCCATGGTCACCGATCAGCTGAACCAGATCTGGACGGGCTTCCTCGGGTTCCTCGCCCTGTTCGTTACGCCCGACTGGGGCAAGCTCGTCGTCATGATCCCGGTGCTCCTCGTTCTGGCGGTGGTCGGGCCGATCGTGACCATCCTCGCCCTCGCGTGGCTGCACTATGGCGCCGTCCGGCCACGCCGCCACGTGCAGCTCGCCGACACTCGGCGGCCGGCCGAGCTCGACGCTGACGGCCGTCCCGTCTACCCCGCCGGCGAGCCCTACTCCCCGACCGAGCGCATGATCTACGAGCCGGGGGCAACCCGATCCCTCTCCGGCGAGACGCTGGTCGTCGCCTGCCCGAAGTGCGGGCTCGTCCGCAGGGCCGAGCGTGACACGTGCGGCAACTGCGGCCTGTCGTTCCACCTCAAGCCCGTCGCCCGCTCGGGTGGCGCGACGCATCGTCCCTCGGGCGGGGCAGCCGCCGCCTGACAACCGCCTTCGGGCCCCTCGCTCGGGCTGAGCGTCCATCCCGCCGTCCCCGCCCCTCCGGGGAGCGGCCCAAGCGTCCCGGGTT
>JAJZRG010000045.1 GCA_021802825.1 Chloroflexota bacterium | reverse complement strand
GTTCGACATCGCCCTGGGCGAGCTCCACGCGCTCGGCGCGGACGGCTGGGACCGCGTTGACGCGGAGGCGCGACCGAGGACGTAGTTCGCGCCCGCGGCGTACGCTTCGGCTGCCATGACCGAGACCCAGACCGCCTCCCAGCCCATCGACCAGACCCCCGCCTGGGCCGCGCTCGCCGCCCACCACGCGGCCGTGCGCGACTACCACCTGCGCGACCTGTTCGCAGCGGATCCCGAGCGGGCGGGGCGGTGCACTGCCGAGGGTGCCGGCCTGTTCCTCGACTACTCCAAGCACCGCATCACGGCCGAGACGCTGCCCCTGCTGCTGGACTTGGCCAGGACCGCCCGCGTCGAGGAGCGGCGCGAGGCGATGTTCGCGGGCGACCGGATCAACGTGACCGAGAACCGCTCAGTGCTGCACACGGCATTGCGGATCCCGCGCGACGGGCGCCTGGTCGTTGACGGCCAGGACATCGCCGCCGAGGTGCACGAGGTACTCGACCGCATGGCCGCGTTCGCAGTCCGGGTGCGCGACGGCGAGTGGCGAGGCAAGACCGGCAAGCGGATCCGCAACGTCGTCAACATCGGCATCGGCGGGTCCGACCTGGGGCCGGCCATGGCGACCGAGGCGCTGCGCAATAGCTCGGACCGCATGATGCGCTTCCGCTTCGTGTCCAACGTGGACGGCGCCGACCTTCGGGAGGCCTTGATCGACCTCGACCCCGCCGAGACGTTGTTCATCGTGTCGAGCAAGACGTTTACGACGATCGAGACGATCACCAACGCGACCTCGGCGCGGGAATGGCTGCTGGCCGGACTGGGCGGGAGTGAATCGACCGTGGCGCGCCATTTCGTGGCGGTGAGCACCAACGCCGAGAAGGTCCGCGAGTTCGGCATCGACCCCGCCAACATGTTCGGCTTCTGGGATTGGGTGGGTGGCCGCTACTCGATGGACTCGGCGATCGGGCTGTCGGTGATGGTCGCGATCGGCCCCGACGGCTTCCGCGCGATGCTCGCGGGCTTCCACGAGATGGACGAGCACTTCCGGAGCGCGCCGCTGGACCAGAACCTGCCGGTGCTCATGGCCCTGCTCGGCATCTGGTATGCCAACTTCTTCGGCTTCGAGACCCACGCCGTGCTGCCGTACAGCCAGGAGCTCAGCCGCTTCCCGGCGTATCTCCAGCAGCTCGACATGGAGTCCAACGGCAAGTCAGTGCGGGTCGACGGCTCGCGGGTCACGTACCCCACCGGGCCGATCGTCTGGGGGACTGCGGGCACCAACGGCCAGCACGCATATTACCAGCTCCTCCACCAGGGGACGCACATCGTGCCCGCGGACCTGATCGGCTTCGCCAATCCGACCACCGAGGTCGGCCACCACCACGACCTGCTGATGGCGAACCTGTTCGCCCAGGCCGAGGCGTTCGCCTTCGGCAGGACGCGCCAGGAGGTCCTCGCGGCGGGCGTGCCCGAGGCGCAGGTGGATGCGCGGGTGTTCGAGGGCAACCGCCCGACGTCTGTGCTCCTCGCGAACCGCCTGACGCCGCGGACACTGGGCACGCTCGTGGCGCTGTACGAGCACAAGGTGTTCGTGCAGGGCGTGATCTGGGGGATCAACAGCTTCGACCAGTGGGGCGTGGAGCTGGGCAAGGTGCTCGCGACGCGGATCGCTGGCGAGCTGAGCGCGGCGGAGGGCCCCGTGGCGAACGACCACGACACGTCCACGGCCGAGCTGATCCAGCGCTACCGCGCGATGCGGGTCCGCGACTGAGCCGACCGCCTCCGGGCGTCGCGTCGGCGCTGGCCGATTCGCGGGACCCTCTGCTACTATTCGCCGTCGCGCCTGTGGGCACCCTTCGCCCGCGCGTGTCTCGATCACCTCGCACACATCGAACGGAGAATTGCCACCTTGGCTAGAACGCCCCGGAAATGGCAGGGCGCTCGCACCCCGTCCGGGCTGAAGGGCGTCCGCCAGGCTGAGCGCCGGCACGCGATCCTGCAGCCCCGGCGGTCCGCGGCGAAGACCCTGGTCGCGAAGGCCCTCGTCACGGCCACGGCGCCGGCTGACGGCGCGGACGTCGGTGCCACGCTCGCGGAGGCCATGTCGGCCCTCGACCGTGCCGCCAAGGTTGGCGCGATCCACCCCAACGCCGCCGCGCGGCGCAAGAGCCGTCTCGCGAGGAAGGTCAACTCCGTCCTCGGCGGCCAGGCCGTCGTGAGCACGGGCCACGTCGCCAAGAGCACCGGCAAGGCCGCTGCCGCGAAGGCCGCCAAGGCCCGCATCGCCGCCGGCAAGGCCGTCAAGGCGAAGGGCGCCCAGACCGCAGCGGGCAAGGCGCGTGCCGCCCTGACGCGGACCACGCGCACCGAGGCCGCGCCGACCCCGGCCGCCGCCATTGCCAAGCCCGCCGCGAAGCCCGCCAAGGCTGCTGCGGCGAAGCCCGCCAAGGCCGCTGCCACCAAGGCCGCACCGAAGGCGACCGCCGCCAAGGCGACCGCCGCCAAGGCGACCACGGCGAAGGCGACCACGGCGAAGGCCGCTGCCGCGCCCAAGGCTGCCGCTGCCAAGCCGGCCGCCAAGGCCACCACCGCGAAGCCCGCCGCCAAGGCTGCTGCGAAGCCCGCCGCCAAGGCGGCGGCTCCGAAGAAGGCTCCCGCGAAGAAGGCCGAGTAGCGCCGGCTGGCGATCGCGCCGCGAAGGACGCCCCGGTCATCGGCCGGGGCGTTTTCGATTCCTACGACGGCAGGGGCGCTTGCCGGGCGAGTTGCGGCACCGCGGCGACGTCGACGCGGTCGAACAGCCGGATGCCGGTGCCGGGCATCACGGGCGCCGGCGCGATCGAGAACTCGTCGAGCGACATCGTCGCGCTGAAGAACACGCGCCCGGCCGTCAGCGGTCGGCTTCGCGTGCGGCGGCCCCGCCCGAGGTCGCGCCACTCAGGATGAGCTCGCCGACATAGGACGCGAGATTGCCCAGCGTCTGCTCGCCGCCCTCGATCGCGTTGTACTTCTCCACCGCCTCGTCGCGGAGCTCCTTCGTGGGGAACACGGTGCGCATCACGATCCGGGTCTTGTCGCCGGCCAGCTCGAAGGTCAGGACCGAATCGAAGGCGTTGGGGTCGTCGCGGGATTCGCCGTGCCGCAGCGCGATGCGCTCGGGCGGGACGATCTCCCGCCACGTGATCCACTCCTGGTAGTCGGTCCCGTCCGGCCCGTGCATCTCGAAGTCCCATGCCCCGCCGACGTGGAACTCGAACGACCGTGTCGTCGTGGTGAAGCCATCAGGCCCCCACCATCGCGACAGGTGCTCGATACCAGTGAACGCCTTGAACACGAGCTCCCTCGGCGCCTTGATCAGCCGGGAGATCGCGACCTCGCGATCGGCGGTGCCGGGTGCCGCCTCGCGGTGGCTATTGCTCGTCGTCATCGCGGGGTGCCTCCTGCTTCGCCTGCTGCAGCGCCTGAACGTACTGGTCCAGTCGATCGAACGTCTCGCCCCAGAACTGCTCGAAGCCGCCCACCCACTCGTGGATCGGCCGCAGCCCGCCGGCGTCGAGGCCGTACAACCTCTGCTTGCCCGCCTCGCGGAAGCGGACAAGCCCAACCTGGCGCAGGACCCGCAAGTGCTTGGATGCCTGCGGCTGGGTCATGCGCAGGTCGCGCGCCAGGGCGGTAACCGGCCGCTCGCCGCTCCGCAGCAGCACCAGGATGTCCCGACGCTGCGGTTCGGCGATCGCGTTGAACGCGTCTGAGGTCGTCGCGGCTCGTGCCATGCAGGCATCATATGCCGATATTGGCATGTGTCAACCCAGCCGCGATAGCGCGAATTCGTCGTCGCGAAGAGCGAGCAGAGCCAGCGGCTCGGCCCAAGCCGCCTAGGCGGTCGTGTCGCTTGCGCTCGTCTCGGGCTTGCGCCGGTTCGACGCCCCGAACATCGCCCCGCCCGCGAGCGAGCCCACGACCGACAGGGTGACCATCAGCGCGGACGTGTTCACCTGCTCGCTCCAGTAGAAGCGCGTGAACTCGTCCACGTTCGTGATCCCGGCAGCCTCGAACGCCGGGCCGCGCCCGATCGCGAGGTACCGCGCGTAGGTGCAGGCGGCGCCGGCCTGGCACACGGGCGGGATGAGCTTGCCCTGCGCGTCCACCCGGTTGAACTCCGGGTAGCCGTTGTCCGCGTTGAAGAAGATCGCCTTGACGCCCAGCAGCAGCACCGCGTACGTCAGACCGGTGACCAGGCCGGCGAGCAGCGCGTTGGCGATGACGCGCCGCCACGGCCCGCCGAACCGCTCGGACCGCGTGTTCGCGTAGTAGCCGATGAGCATGCCGCCCAGCAGCGCACACGGCCCGACGAGGAACTCGATCGGGATGACGAGCACGAACGACACGACAACCGTGACAGCCATGCCGAGCCCGACCCACGACGCGAACACAGCGCCGCGGTCCACAAAGCGACTCACCGCGCGCCCTCCCCGCACGGAGTGCGCCCAGCCGTGATGCGCAGCAGTGGGCTCGGGGCGCCCTCCTCGCGGAGAGGGCGCCGGGTCGTGGCGACCGAGGAGGCGGGACGCTCGCTCAAGGGCCTAGAAGATCCCGCGCCCGGCAGCGCCCGAGAGCGCCGCGCGGCCGAGGTACCGGCCGTCGTCGCCGAGCTCGTCGGCGATGCGGAGCAGCCGGTTGTACTTGGCCACCCGTTCGGAGCGCGACGGGGCGCCCGTCTTGATCTGGGCGGTGCCCATCGCGACCACGAGGTCGGCGATGGTCGTGTCCTCGGTCTCGCCGGAGCGGTGGGAGACCACCGCGGACCAGCCGGCGCGCCGGGCGAGCTCGATCGCATCGATCGTCTCGGTCAGCGTCCCGATCTGGTTGAGCTTGATGAGCACCGAGTTGGCGCTCTTCTCGGCGATGCCCCGGCGGATGAACGCCGGGTTGGTGACGAAGATGTCGTCGCCCACCAGCTGCACCTTGTCGCCCAGGCGTGCCGTGAGCTCGCTCCAGCCGGCCCAGTCCTCCTCGGCAAGGCCGTC
Organism: Chloroflexota bacterium; assembly: GCA_021802825.1. GTDB lineage: Bacteria > Chloroflexota > Limnocylindria > Limnocylindrales > CSP1-4 > CAIXZV01. Next base: position 25,296 of record JAJZRG010000045.1, on the reverse strand, counting down.
CTCGAGCGAGACGATCGGGTAGCGGGCGATCCAGTCGGCCCACAGGTCGATGAGCTGGCCGGAGTCCAGCGTGCGGCCCTCGCGCTCGAGGCGGTACTGGCCGGTGACGCCCTCGACGCCCGTCCCCTCCACGAGGACCGAGCTCGCGGCAGGGTCGAGCGCGATCGCGACCTCGTCACCGGGCTTGTAGCCGGCCTTCTCGATGGCGCGCAGGATGACCTCGACGGCCGCCTCGTTGGACTTGAGCGATGGCGCGAAGCCGCCCTCGTCGCCCTGCCCCGTGGCGTGTCCCTCGTCGTGGAGGATCTTGCGCAGGGCGGCGAAGACCTCGGCCCCGGCGCGCAGCGCTTCGGAGAAGGACGCCATGCCCACCGGCATGACCATGAACTCCTGGAAGTCCGTGGAGTCCTGGGCGTGCTTGCCGCCGTTGAGGATGTTGAACATGGGCACGGGCAGCACCCGAGCGCCAACGCCGCCGATCCATCGGTAAAGCGGCATCTCGTGGCTCGACGCCGACGCGTGCGCACAGGCGAGGGAGACGCCAAGGATGGCGTTGGCGCCCAGCTCGCCCTTGTTGGGCGTGCCGTCGAGCTCGATCAGGATACCGTCGATGCCGGCCTGGTCCGCGGCGTCGAAGCCGAGGATCGAGGGGCCGATCCGGTCGATCACGTTGGCGACCGCCGTCAGGACGCCCTTGCCGCCGTAGCGCGACGTGTCGCCGTCCCGCAGCTCGACCGCCTCGTTGATCCCGGTCGAGGCGCCCGAGGGCACCGCGGCGCGGCCCAGCGAGCCGTCCTCGGTGACGACGTCAACCTCGATGGTCGGGTTGCCCCGCGAGTCGAGGATCTCCCTGGCATCGACCCAGGCGATGGTGGTGTCGCTCACGAGGCGGCCTCCGGCTTGCGGTCCAGCAGGACCGTGACGCCCGGCAGCTCCTTGCCCTCGAGGAACTCGAGCGACGCGCCGCCGCCGGTGCTGATGTGGGTCATCTTGTCGGCCAGGCCCTGCTGCTGGATGGCGGCGACGGAGTCGCCGCCGCCGATCACCACCGCGGCGCCCTGCTCGGCGCGCGTGGCCAGGAACCGGGCCATCGCCTTGGTGCCGTGCGCGAACGAGGGGATCTCGAACACGCCCAGCGGACCATTCCAGAGCACGGTCCGGACGTCGGCCAGGGCAGCCTCGATGTTGGCCAGGCTCTGCTTGCCCAGGTCCACGATGTGCCAGCTCGCGGGCACCTTCTCGGTCAGGATCGTCTTGTACTCGGTCCCGCGGGTGACCTCCTTGGCCACCACGACGTCGACCGGGAGGACGACCTTGACGCCCTTCTCCTCGGCTGCGGCCATGATCGCCCGGGCGTCCTCGACGCGGTCGGGCTCGGCCAGGCTCTTGCCGATCGGCTTGCCCTGGGCGAGGAGGAAGGTGTTCGCCATGCCACCGCCGATCACCATGATGTCGACCTTGGCTAGCAGGTTCTTGAGGACCTTGATCTTGTCGCTGACCTTGGCGCCGCCGATGATCGCGGCGAACGGCCGTTCGGGGTTCTCGAGCAGCTTGCCGAGGTTGGCGATCTCCTTCTCCATGAGGAACCCGGCGTAGGCCGGGCGGAGCTTCGCGATTCCGACCGTGCTGGCGTGGGCGCGGTGGGCCGTGCCGAACGCGTCATTCACATAGACGTCGCAGTAGGCCGCGAGCTGCTCCGCGAACTTGGGGTCGTTCTTCTCCTCCTCTGCATGGAAGCGGAGGTTCTCGAGCAGGAGCACCTCGCCGCCCCGCAGGCGCCGGACGGCGTCCTCGGTCCCCGCGCCGAGCGCATCGCCGGTAACAGGCACGGTCTTGCCCAGCAGCTGGCTCAGGCGCGCCCCGATCGGCCGGAGCCGGAAGGAGTCGCTGACCTTGCCGTCGGGCCGGCCGAGGTGGCTTGCGAGGATGACCTTGGCGCCCTGCTGCTGGAGGTGCTTGATCGTCGGCAGCGCCGCACGGATGCGCGAATCGTCGGTGACCTTGCCATCCTGCAGCGGGACGTTGAAGTCCACCCGCACGAAGACGCGCTTGCCTGCGGCGTCGAGGTCGCGGACGGTGAGCTTGTCCATGGTTCTCTCCCCAGGGCCTCGGCGGACGCGGCCGCCGGGCCAGACGTGGTGGGGACGGTCAGGACCGCCGGGTGTTGGGGCCTACAGCTTGCCCGCGACGAACTTGACGAGGTCCGCGACGCGGCAGCTGTAGCCCCACTCGTTGTCGTACCAGGCGATGACCTTGATGAAGTTGCCGCCCAGGACCATGTTCGAGGGCAGGTCCACGATCGAACTCCGGGTATCGCCGCGGAAGTCGGTTGAGACGAGCGGCTCGTCGCTGGCGCCGAGGATGTCCTTGAGCGGGCCGGCCGCGGCGTCGCGGAAGGCCTGGTTGAGCTCCTCCAGCGTGACGTCCTTCTCGAGCTCGGCGGTGAAGTCCACGACCGATACGGTGGGGGTCGGCACGCGCAGGCTGAAGCCGTCGAACTTGCCCTTGAGGTCCGGGATCACGAGGGCGAGGGCCTTCGCCGCGCCGGTCGTGGTCGGGATGATGTTGAGTCCGGCTGCCCGCGCGCGGCGCGGGTCCTTGTGGGCCACGTCGAGGATGCGCTGGTCGTTGGTATAGCTGTGGATGGTGTTCATCAGGCCGCGCTTGATGACCCAGGTGTCGTGGACCACCTTCGCCGCCGGCGCCAAGCAGTTCGTGGTGCACGACGCGTTGCTGATGATGTGGTGGGCGGAGGGATCGTACGTGTCCTCGTTCACGCCCAAGACGATCGTGATGTCCTCGTTCTTGGCGGGAGCGGAGATGATGACCTTCTTCGCACCAGCCTGACGATGCGCGGCGGCCTTGTCGGCATCGGTGAACAGGCCAGTCGACTCGATCACGATGTCCACGCCAAGGTCGCCCCAGGGCAGAGTGGCTGGATCCTTGACCTGGAGGACCTTGATCGCCTTGCCGTCCACGATGATCGCGTCGTCGGTGTGGCTCACCTCGCCCGGATAGGCACCGTACGTCGAGTCGTGCTTGAACAGCAGGGCATTGGTCTTGACGTCGACGAGGTCGTTGACGGCAACCACCTCGACCTCGGGCGCGCGTTCGATGAGCGCCTTGAGGGACTGGCGGCCAATGCGGCCGAAGCCGTTGATGCCGACGCGGACGGTCATCTCGGATCTCCTTGGGGTTGGGGACACCTGAACGCCGGCCGCCAGGCTGGCAGCCGACCAGTTGGAATAACGAGCCTCGGGACGAGCCCGGCGCGCGACGGGACCGTTACCGGCGACGTCGGGAGCGCGGCGGCGGTCACCGGTCGGGCGACGGCGGCTGCGGTTCCGATGTCGGGCGGGACGCACGAGAGCGCGGGCAGGGCGAGTCCTTTGGGCCTGATGGATCGGGTACGACGGGAATCTTAGCAGGGGTCCTTGCGGACTCCCTTGATAAGCGGCCCGTTGGCGGGGGCCGGGCGGACCGCCGGCGAACACCATTGAGCCCCCGCCGGACCTGCCGGACGGGGGCTCAACCACTCGGTGTGGTGGCGGGTGGTCAGCCGCCGATCTTGAAGACCTTGCCGCCGCACTTGGGGCAGGTGCCCTGAAGGGCAGGCTTGCCGTTCTTCATCGTGATCTGCTGCGGGTTCTGGACCTCGACCTTGGCCTTGTCCTTGACGCAGTACGCCTCTGCCATTTCGCGTCTCCTCCCGATATCGGTGTCCGCGGAAGCGTACCGCCTCCGTGGCCGCATCGTCCTAGCTGGCGCTCAAGTTGGGGACCAGAGCGACGGGCGCCAGCGCGCCGCTCCAGCCGCTTGCTTCTGGCGGTCGAGCTCGGCGAGGACGATGAGGCTCTCGAGCCCCGTCTCCACGACTGCCGCTTCCGCCTTGGTCCGAGCATCGCCTTCGGCAAATTCACCGGTCCGGCGATTGGCGTACACCGCGCACACGACACCGGCGCGACGGCCGCCAAGGCCAGCCAACACGAGGAGGGCTGATGCCTCCATCTCGAAGTTGAGAATGCCCTGGCGGGCGATCTCCTCCGCGAGGTCAGGGTAACGGATGGGCAGGTGCGGGATGGGCCGACCCTGCGCCCCGTAGAAGCCCGGCGCAGTTGCGGCCAGGCCCATGTGGTGGGGGTGTCCCAGCCGCGTCGCCGCTTCCTCGAGGGCGAGCACCGCCTCGTAGTGGGCGACGGCCGGGTAGCCCTCGTGGACGAACCAGTTGGTCGTGGTTTCGAGGCGCAGCGACCCCGTCGTGATGACGAGGTCGCCGATCTCGATCCCGGGCTGGAGCGCGCCACACGAGCCGATCCGGATGAACGTCGGGTGGTCCGTGATCGCGAGGATTTCGGAGAGCACGATCTCGACGTTGTCCGTACCGATGCCCGTGGACACGCAGGAGACGCGGAGCCCGCGGTACCGGCCAGTGGCGGTGGCGAACTCGCGGTGGCGGTGGCGGAGTTCCACCTGCTCGAAGTGGGACGCGACGATATCAACGCGATCCTGATCGCCCGGGAGGAGGATGTACTCCGCCAGGTCGCCAGGCCCGAGCCCGATGTGGTACTGCCGCTCGCCGCTGGGAACGGCGACACGAGCGTCCGTTTCGGCGTCGGGCAAGCTGTGCGCTCCTCGGCTCCCCGAGCGTGGGCCGTTCGGGTTCGCCCGAGGATAGGGGCCTGATTCCGCGAGCGTCAAGGGTGAATGGCCGATACAACCTGGGTGCGGTCGCTCGATCAGCCATCGGCGACGCCCGATGGCCCTGCGGGCCCGGCCTCGGCGGGCGCTGAGCGGGGCGACCAGGGGCTGGCGGCCGCAGTCGCCAGGGCCGCGAGTCGGTGCTGGAGGCGGGCCCGAAAGCGACGCCGATCGCGGAACCGGCGGGCGCTGAGCGCAGCCGCCGCGGCGATGACCGCGAGCACTGCGAGGATCGCCGCCAGGCCGCCGGCCCCTGGCGCGCTAGCCGGGCCGGACCTGACGGCCAGCGCGGGCGTCGTGCTGCCGATCACGAGGGCACCGGCCGCGGGCGGGGAACCGCTCGGTGCCGCCTCGCCACCGAGATCGCCCACGAGCATGATGTCCGCGGGATCGCGGACAACGACCACGAGCCCTTCGCGGTCCTCGACGCTGCCCGTGGCGTCGAGACCGTCGCCCGGCGCGAGGACCGCGGCGAGGCTCATGGCACCGCCCTCGAGGATGATGCGGGCGGTCGCCGTGCCGTCGTCGAGGTAGAACCCGTCCGGGGTCGCCTTCGTGACGATGCCGCCCACCCGGATCCGCTGACCGAGGCGTGCCGCGAGGTCACGAAGGTCCGTGGCCGGGGCGTCGCCACCGGGTCCCCCGCTCCATGCCGCCTGCCCTGGCGCTGCGGAGACGGGGGCGCTCTCAGCGGGACTGCCGCTCGGGCGCGCGCTGGCCTGGACGATAGCGCCCAGGCTGACGTCGGAAGTCCGTCGCGGCAGCACCGCGTACCTGCGGTCCGACGCGCTGGGGTACGGGCGCTTGACGATCCCGACGACGCTGGCGCGGTGGCCTGCCGCGATGGCGTCCGCGGGGATCCCGGCGCCCGCGAGCGCAATGATCGGGATCGTGCCGCCGGTGCCCGCATCGAGCTCGGCCACCCACCGCTCACCCGTGCGGTGCACGCTCGTCACCGTCCCGCTGACCTCCACGAGGCGCCACTCGGTCGCTGGGCCCGGCGCGAGACGGAGGTCGAGCACGGCAGGCGACTCCCGGCCGAGAAGCGTCACCTTCGCGGCCCGGAGTCGCGGGGCGCCCCACGCCCTGCCGACGACGCCCGTGACACGGACGCGCACGCCCAGCCGGACCGATGCGTCCGGGGCGGCGAGGTACAGCTCGATCGCTGCCGTCGCATCCTGGACGACCGTCAGCCGGCCGGTGCCGTCGAGCAGGGTGCGGTCGGCGGTGACCACGCCCTGCACGGTCACCGTCGCGCCGTCGCGGGCGCGGGCCGTGGCGATCGACTGCACGGTTGCCACGCCGGGGGTCGGAGACACAGAGGGAGTCGGCGAGGCGCCGGGGGACGCACTTGCTCCGGCGTCGCGGACGACGTCGCCCACGTCCCGGAGCCAGATCCGGTAGCCGTCGAAGGCGCCCTTCCGGGAGGCATGTTGCCCGGCGACGCCGGTGAGCGTCACGGCGAGGCCCTTCGTGGGGGCCGAGGTCGTGAGCCGGGCCGAGGCGTCGGCGTACGCGCGCAGCGCCGTCCCGTCGGTCCCGGTCAGGACGAACACGATATCGCCACTCGTGGACTTCGCGGCGCCCGTGCTGATCACTCCCGAAACGGTGACGAGACGCCCCTCGACGGCCTCCCCCAGCATCCCCGCAACGATACGCTGCGGCGGCGGCAGCGGCCCGGTCCCGAGGCTGGTGAGCCCGCCCGCGACGAGCCGGAGCTCCGTCTGGCCGTACGGCTCGGCCATGATGCCCGTGGCCTCGACGAGGGTCCCGCGCGGCGGGGCGGCCATGCCGTCGGCGAGCCGAACCGGCAGCCCGCCGAAGTCGTCGCCGATGGCGAACAGTGACGGCGTGCCAAGCCGGCCCGCCTCCGCCGTGACCACCCCGCGGACCAGGGCCGTGGCGCCGGCCGGCACGTGGCGCGCCTCGCCGACCGTCAGGGGCTCGGGCAGCGGCGCTGGCGTAGCACTGGGGACGAGGCTCGGCGAGGCCGACGAGGTGACGACCGGCGTTGGAGAGGCGGCAGGCTGGGACGGCGAGGCGGTCAGCGCGGCCGTGGGGCTTGGCGAGGGGGCGACCGTCTCCGACGGTGTGACCGCCGGCGCGGGCGATGCGGTCACCGCGGCCGTCGGGTTCGGCGTGGGAGCGGGCGCGACCACGAGCTCGCCCGGCAGCGTGGCGAACAGGCGGTAGCCGCTCGTGTCCGTGCCGCTGCTGTCGCGCTGGCCGAGCGGTCCGATGGCCGTGGCCACCATCCCGGTGACAGCGGTCGCGCCGCCAAGCGCGGCGGGTGCGACCACGAGCCGCAGTGGGCCCGAGCCGTCATCGATGCTGAGGCCGAGTCCGTCAGCGAGCGATGTCGGCGTCTCGGTGAGCACGCCGCTGACCCGCAGACGCAGGCCCTCGAGCGCCTCGCCGGCGGCGCCCGTTGTCACGTCGAGCGGTGCCGGCAGGCCGGTCACGGCCACGATGGCCACGTCGGCACCACTCACTCGGAGCGTCCGCTGGCCGTACCGCGAGCCCACGACGCCCGCGGCGCGGACCCAGGTGCCTGCGGGAATCGGGGTCGCATAGGCCGCGTCGAGGTAGAGCACGATTCCGCCGCTCGGGTCCTGGACGAACCCCGTCCGCCCCGACTCGAGGGCGCCGAGAGCCGTCGTGAGGACGCCCTCGATCGTGGCGCTGCTGCCATCCGACAGGGCGCGCACATCCGCGATCGCCAGCGGCGCAGCCGTGGGCTCGGGAGTCGGTTCGGGCGTTCCGCTGGGCATGGCGGAGGGGGCGGGCGATTCCGTGGCGCTCGGGGCGGGCGATTCCGTGGCGCTCGGGGCGGGCGACACCGTCGCGGTGGGCTCCGGCGTCGCGGTTGGCGACTCGACAGGGGATGCCGTCGCGGTGGGTTCGGGGCTCTCGCTGGGCGTGGGCACAGCGGTTGCGGAAGGCGTGGGGGCGGGCGACTCGGTGGCACTCGGGCCAGGCGATGCGGTCGCCGTGGGGTCCGGCGTGGCGGTGGGCGACTCGACAGGCGATGCCGTCGCGGTGGGCGCGGGGCTGTCGCTGGGCGCGATGGTCGGTGACGGCTCAGCCGACGCGCTGCTCGACGGCGAGGGCGTCGGGCTGGCTGGCGGGACGGGCAGGGCGGCCAGGTTCTGCGGCACGGGTGCCGCGCTGACGCCGAGATCGGCACCGTTGCTGTTCGTGTCCACGGTGTTGTCGCCGGCCCCGGGCAGCCGTTCGATCGACTGCCCGGCCGCGGGCGCGACAGCAGCCGAGCCCTCGACGAAGGCGTTCGTCGCGTCGCCCCAGCCAACGGCGTCAACGACCGCCCCTCCGGTCTGCCGCAGGACGATCGCCCCGCCGGTCGCCGCGAGGCCAGTCGTGTAGACCCCGTCCGCGATCGACGCGTAGGTGCCGGCGCTGTTGGCGAGCAGCAGGTGCTGGCCCGGCAGCAAGATGAGCGAGTCAGTCCACGCCGCCTTCTTCGTCACCGTCGCCCCCGAGCTCGTGGCGTACACGACCTCGAGCCCTGCCAGGTCGGCTGGGGCCGAGCCCGCGTTCGCGACCTCGACATACTCGTCCGAGGCCGACGCCCCGCCGGTGACCACCTCGGCCACGACCAGCGAGGTGGAGGGCGGCCAGCCGACGACGGCGAGCGGATCGTCAAGGCCGGGCGGGATCGCGGCCGACGCCGTCGCCGTCACCAGCACAATGAGCAGGAGTGCCGCGTATGCAGCGGGCCGGACACGCGCCATCGATGGCCTCCAGGGCGGGGTCGACGGCGGGTCGAGTTGGAGGGCCACTCTAGCGAGCCCGGCTTATCGCGCACTCATCTGATCGCGCTGGACCCGGTACCATGCATCGCTTGCGCCCCGTTTCACGTCGGCGCCGCAACAGGAGGCACCCTTGGCCCGCGCCAAGCGCACCGATCGCACCGAGGCCCGCCGCCGGAGTCGGGCTGCCCAGCTCGCCGAGGCCAACGGCGGCGTCGACGACGGCGACGAACTCGTCGGCACGGCCGAGACGACATCGGGCGGCGCGGCCCGCCGCCGTGCGCGCACCTCGTCCTCGCCCGCAGTGTCCGGTCGCACCCAGGAGCCTCGCCCGGCACGCCCCGGTTTCCTGACCTCGGCGCGGAGCGCCTACCATGCGCCCAACTACCGCGAGGACCTCGCGCTCCTGCCCAAGCTCCTCGTCCACTGGAGCGTCCTCGTCTCGGCGGCGCTCGCGGTCGTGGGGACGGCGGTGATCGTCGGCCTGGGGGGCACGCTGACCGGTGCGGGCGCCGTGGACTCGGGCACATCGACCGTGGCCTACGTCGGCAGCCTGCTGGTGAGCCTGTTCGTCGGCCCGCCGCCGTTCGGTGCGGCGCTGCTGATCGGCTTCATGCTGCCGCGCGCGACGTACCTCGTCGGTCTGGTGTTCGGCGTGTTCGCAGCGATCTGCCTGTCGGCCATCATCCTGGCCCAGCCAGCGGACAAGATGGGCGGCCTGACCGGCCAGTACCTCCTGTACGCCTGGGTCTTCGGCATCATCGGGTCGGCGTTCTTCGCCGCAGGCATCGCCTGGTACAAGCGGTTCCTCGAGCTGCTCAACCCCAACCGGGGCCGGCGCACCAGAAGGCCCGCGGCGAAGCCCGTGCAGGGTCGCGGGGACGTCCGGCCGAACCGCCTCTCGCGCTGAGCCGCCAACGTCGCTGAAGCCACCTGGTACGCGGCGCCGGCCTCACCCCAGGCGCCGCATCCCCGCCATCCCCAGCTGCCGCACGCCATGGGGGTGGCCAGGCCCGCCCTTCGCCTGCGTCGCGTCCACCAGCCCCTCGACCCGTCGGGCGATCACGTTGACCACGTCGCGGTCGCGCTGGAGGTCGCCGTCCACCAGCAGCAGGGCGTGGCGCCGCACGATCGAGCGCCACCGCTGCCACGCATCGGGCCACAGCGTGACGTTGACCATGCCCGTCTCGTCCTCGAGCGCGAGGAAGACGGTGCCGCGCGCGGTCATCGGGTGCTGGCGGGTGACCACCAGCCCGCCGATCCGCACCGGCCCGGGCCGCCGATCCGCCAGCGAGGCGTTGGTGGCGGCCCCGATCGCATCGAGCGCGTCGCGGAACAGCCCCACGGCCTGGCGCCGCGCGTCGAGCCCCACGACGGCGTAGGAATCGCCCAGCCGCTCCGCCTCGCCGATCGGCGGCAGCGCGGGCGCCTCGGTCGCCGGCAGGCGCAGGTCCATCGGCCGGCCCGCCGCCTTGCCCCCCACCGCGCCACGGACGGGCTTGCCGTCCACACGCCCCCTCGACGCGCCCGCCACCTCGCGCAGCTGCCAGAGCAGCTCCCGGCGCGGGCGCCCCAGCGAGTCCAGCGCCCCGGCGCGGATCAGCCGCTCCACGACCTCCTCGGCCAGCCCCGTCCGCTCCACGACGTCGGCGAGGCTCCGGTAGGGCCCGCGCGCCCGCTCGGCGTCGAGGCGTGCCGCCTGCACCTCGCCGATCCCCTTGACCAGGTGCAGCCCGAGGCGGATCCCCCACCCCGTGACGCTCTCGGCGACCCAGTGCTCGCGGGCGGCCGCAGTGGGGATCACGCATGCAGTCGAGCGGACGGGGCGGGGTCGGGTGCCGATTCCGCAGTCCTGCGGGATCTCCTCGCCCGGGTCCCTGTCGTGCGAGCCGTCGTCGCCCTCCGCGCCCGCGAGCGCCCAGCCGGGGCGGCCCACCCATTCCGTCGTCGTCCGGTAGCCACTGGCGTTGACGTCCACCGGCAGCACGGCCACGCCGTGGCGCTTGGCGTCGTTGATCAGCACCTCGACCGGGTAGAAGCCCATCGGCTGGGCGTTCACCAGCCCCACCGTGAACTGCGCCGGGTAGAACAGCTTGAGGAAGCTCGACTCGTAGGCCGTCCGTGCGAAGGCGGCGGCGTGGCTCTTGGCGAAGCCGAAGCTGGCGAAGGCGGCCACGCGGCGGAACAGCTCCTCGGCGTCATCGGCTGGCATGCCCTGCACCCGGGCACAGCCGCCCACGAACTCGTCGTGGAGGCGGTCCATCTCGCGCTGGCTGCGGTAGGTGCCCATCGCCCGGCGGAATGCGTCCGACCCGGCCGGCGTGAAGCCCGCGACGTCGATCGCGATCCTCATCACCTGCTCCTGGTACAGGATCACGCCCAGGGTGTCGTGGAGGATGGGCTCGAGGCTCCGATGGAGGTAGGTCACCGGCTCGAGGCCCTGCTTCCGTCTGAGGTACGGGTGGACCGCGTTGCCCTGGATCGGGCCCGGGCGGATGATCGCCACCTCCACCACCAGGTCGTCGAGGTTCTGGGGGCGCGACTTCGGCAGCGTCTGCATCTGCGCCCGGCTCTCCACCTGGAACACGCCCACGGTGTCGGCCGCCTGGAGCATCTCGAACACCTCGGGGATCTCCTCCGGGATCCGATCGAGGTCGACGCACACGGCGCAGTCGTGCTCGATGAGCTGGATCGTCTCGTCGATGGCCGCGAGCATGCCCAGGCCGAGCAGGTCGAGCTTGATCAGCTTCATCGTCTCGACGTCACGCTTGTCGTACTGCACCACCACGCGGTCCTTCATCGTGGCGCGCTCGATCGGGGCGATGTCGATCAGGGGGGCGGCGGTGACGAGCATCCCGCCCGAGTGGATGGAGAGGTGCCTGGGGAACCCGTCGATGCGGGCGCACAGCTCGAGCCAGCGCTCCCAGTCCGAGAGGCGGGCGACCGAGCCGCGGTGGACCGGGACCGCGCCGGCCGGCGGCGCGGGCGGGTCGAGGCGGGCGACGCCGCTGGCAGCGGCATCGTGATCGGACCGACCCTCCTCCCGATCCCCGACGGCGCGCGGGTCGAAGCGGCGGTCCTCGGGGAGGAGGATCCCGGTCTCCGGGTCGAGGCGGCGGGCGACGGCCTCGTCGAGGTCGCGCGTCGCCTCGCGGTAGGGCGCCCAGCGCTCGGTGTCGTGGCGCTCGACCCGACCTGACCGATGCCCGGTCCCGTATCCCGTGCCGCGGCCCGCTCGCAGCCAGGCGACACTCGCGGGCGTGTCGCCGGGGCCCCCTTCATCGTCGTCGGCGTTGCCGCCCCGGATCGCAGGCGCCGAGCCCGGGGCACCCTCCCAGGTGCCGCTCGCCGCCGTCTTTGTCGGTGCTGTCGGGCGTCGCACACCGCTGTCTCCCGCGTCGCTGTCTCCCGCGCCGCTGTCTCCCGCGCCGCTGTCTCCCGCGCCGTTCCTCGCTCGGGCCGTCGGCAGTGCCGCGAGCCGCATGGGCTGGGCGCTGTGCCCGGGCGCGAGCTCACCAACCTGCGCGCGCAGCCAGCGATCCGCCTCGTCGCCGCCCAGCCAGCGCTCGGGGCGTGCCTGCGGCTTCGTTCCGGGCGGCACGTCGCGAAGTTCGCGACCCCGGCCTCGACTGCCCCATTTACGACCATCGCTCGTGCTATTCGGGCCTGCGTCGATGGCCCCGCCCCTGTCGGCACCAGGCACGAACCCAGTTCGTGCTCCGCCCGCCATCGCGCCGTCTTCCCGCCATACACGAACATCGTTCGTGCTCGGCGAACGAGAGCCGGGATCATCCTGCCGAAGACGATCCTCGCTCGTGGATGGCGTGCCTTCGGCCGGATCCGGGTCTGATCCGGCCAACCCAGGCTCGAAGTCAAGCCCAACCTTCCCGGGCTCCTCGGTGGAACTGCGGACAGCACGAGCCTGGTTCGTAAACGGGACTTGGGCGCGCGCGGGCTCGGGCGCCTCGGTGGGACTGCGGACAGCACGAGCCTGGTTCGTAAACGGGACTTGGGCGCGCGCGGGCTCGGGCGCGGGCTGCGGCGAGGCTGGCGCGGGCTGCGGCGAGGCTGGCGCGGGCGCGGAGCCAGTCTGCCGGTGCAGTTCCTCAACCCGCCCCAGCCGCCCGTCGCCGTGCTCCCCCGCCCCGCCCGTCCGGATCCGGCCGCCGCGCGAGTGGTTCAGCTGGCCCATCGCGTCGGTGAGCCCGAGCGTCGTCGTGTCGGGAGCCGGCAACGGAGCGACGACCCCCTCCTCGCCCGGACGCGCGAAGAACTGCGCAAACCCGCCCTCGGTCTCGAGATCCCGCCTGACCATCACGCTGTCGTACGTCTCGAGTGCCTTCGCCACCCGGTCCACCAGCGGCCGTGGGAAGCCCAGCGCACACCCAACCTCGCGCACCGCCGACCGCGCCCGGTACGTCACCAAGTTGCAGACCATCCCGGTGTGCTCCGGCCCGTACTTGCCGTACACGTACTGGATCACCTCCTCCCGCCGCTCGGAGCTGAAGTCGATGTCCACGTCGGGGTACGCCGTCCGCCCCTCGTTGATAAACCGCTCGAACAGGAGCTCGTGACGGATCGGGTCCACCCGGGTGATCCCCAGCACGTACGCCACGATCGAGTCCGCCGCCGACCCCCGTCCCTGCGCCGGAATCCGCTTGCGCTTCGCGAACTGCATCAGGTCCCAGCAGATCAGGAAGAACTCGGCAAGGCCGGTCTTCTCGATGACGTCGAGCTCATGGGCCAGCTGGCGCATGACCTGGGGCGTGAACGGGTGGTACCGGCGCCGCGCACCCTCCCAGCACAGCCCCGACAGGTAGCCGAACGGCGTCTCGCCGCGCGGCACCTCGAACCCCGGAAAGCGGTACCGCTCGAAGGTCAGCGCCACGTGACAGGCGGCGGCGATCTCGACCGAGTTCGCGATCCCCTCACGCCAGGCCCGCGCCAGCACGGGGTCGGCAGCCTCCACGGCGGGATCCCCGGGTGGCAGTGCGAGCAGGTCGTGGGCGTCCTTGAGGTACGACTCGCCGTCAGGCCGGCGGAGATCGCGCAACTCGGCCAGCGTCCGGCCGTGGCGGATGGCGGTGAGGACATCGTGGAGCTCGCGGCCATCGGGGCGGGCGTAGTGGACATCGTTCGTGACGACCGTTGGCAGGCCCAGCTCGTCCGCCAGGCGCGCGGTCTCGGACGCCAGCCAGTCGTCATCGGGGAGCAGGTGGTGCGACAGCTCGAGGACGAAGCCGGCCGATGCCGCCGAGGACGACGACCCGGACGAAGCCGAAGCCGAGCCGAACAGCAGTGCGTAGCGCTCGGCCGCCGCGCGCGCCCCCACGCGGTCACCCGCCCGCAGGCGTCGTGCGATCTCCCCGTGCCGGCACCCGGACAGCGCCACCAGTCCCTCGGCGTTCGCCGCCAGCAGTTCGTGGCTGAATTTCGGCACCGCCTTCGTCCCGGCCAGGTTCGCCCGCGACGCCATCCGGCACAGGCTCCGCCAGCCGGCCTCGTTCCGCGCCAGCAGCACCAGGTGCGGGCCGCGCTGCGCCGCGCCGATCCCCCGGTGGTCCTCCTTGCGCACCTCGCGATGGCCAGGCAGCCGGGCGCGTTCCGGGCGGGGGCGAACGGGCCGGCCCTCCACGGGGCGCGGAGGCTCCGGCTCTGGCTGCGGCCGGCGTCGTCCGGGGCGCCACGGTCGCAGACCTGGAACCACGATCCCGCCCGGGTCCGGCACGCACGCGTCCAGCAGCTCGATCTCGATCCCGACGACCGGGTGGATCCCCGCAGCCTCGGCGGCATTCGTGAAGCGGACGGCGCCGTAGAGCCCGTTGTGGTCGGTGGCCGCCAGCCCGGCGAGACCCAGCTCGGCCGCTCGCTCGACGAGGTCGTCCGGGGCCGACGCCCCGTCGAGGAACGAGAAGTGGGTGTGGCAGTGCAGCTCGGCGAAGGGGATGGTGGCCACGCGTCGGTCTCCCGGGGACGGAGGTCAAGAATAGAACGGACGTTCTAGACAGGCAAGGACCGAAGGCCTCCGGCAGCCGTCATCTGACGCCCTGACGACCTGGATCCGGAGCACGGTCTCGCAATCGCTCGCCCGCCGCGCGATGTCGACATGAGGCAAGCCGCTCGTGCCGCCCGAGCGCACCGAGACGGTCGTCGAGTTCCCCGTGGCCAGGGTGCCGGTCGCGGTCGGCCGAACGGGGTCAGCCCTCGGCGAGCATGATCCCGAGCTGCGCGGCCATCAGCGGGGCGAGGTCCATCAGCTGCTGCGCCGTCACGGTGGCGCCCCGGAGCCCGGCCACGCCGCGGACCCCGCCGATCGAGGCGCCCGTCAGGTCCGCGCGGACCAGCCGTGCCCCCGTCACGTCGAGCAGCTCGATCTCGCAGCCCGCGAACGAGAGGTCGCGCGCCTCGACCGTGCCGAGATCCAGCTCGCCGATGGCGCACCCCTCGAACGCGACGCTCGCGAGCTTCGTGCCGGAGAGGTCCACAAGGTCGAGCCGCCCACCCCGGACGCGCACCGACGACCAGGCGCCGCCGGTTGACAGCAGCGCCCCAACACGCCGGACGGTCACCGCGGTGTCGCGCCACACCGAGTCGGCGGCGTCGAGGCTGGTGGCGCGTAACTCGTCGAGCCGGCACTCGGAGACCCGCGCCCGACGCATCGAGACGCCATCCAGCCCGCACCGCTCGAACCAGCAGCCGAGGAACCCGGCATCGTTGGCAGCCTGCCCCGCAAAGTCGAGCCCCGCGAAGTGAACGGCGTCGTAGTCGCCGTGCGGCTCGAGCGCAGGTCCCAAGAAGGACGTCAGCGTCTCGGGCAGCGCGACCTCGCCCGGCCCGGGCCCCCTCGCCACTTCAGGCGGCCTCGACCACGACGTCCTCGAGCGAGTCGATGAGCAGGTCCGCCCCGGCCGCGATCAGAGCTGGCGCCACCCCGGGCCGGTCGGGGACGCCCACGACGAACAGGCCGGCTGCGCTGGCCGCTCGCACCCCGACCGGGGAATCCTCGAAGGCGATGGCGCGCTCAGGGTCCGTCGAGAGGAGCCGGCATCCCTCGAGGAACACGGTCGGGTCTGGCTTCCCTGCGCCCAGGTCCGATCCGGACGCGACGATCTCGAACGCGTCGAGGAGCCCCGCGCCGCGGAGCGCCAGCTCGGCCAGCAGCGTCGGGGTGGACGTGGCGACGCCGAGACGCACCCGCCCGACCAGCGCCTGGACGAGCTCCGCCGCCCCCCGGTGGAGCGGCGCACCGGCGAGGTATCTCGCGCGCATGAGCTCGAGCAGCTCCACCTCGATGAGCGCCGGGTCGATGCCACCGAGCCGCTTGGAGTAGGCGCTCGCGGAGTCCCGGAGGGCGCGGCCGTGGCTGACCTCTCGATCGGCCTCGGTCAGGCGGTCGCCGTGGCGCTCGAGCAGCTCGGCCTCGGCCCCGATCCAGAGCGGCTCGGAGTCGAGCAGCAGGCCGTCCATGTCGAACAGGACGGCGCGGAAGCGGCGCGGCAGGACGAGTGCAGCCACGAGCGGGCATTGTACGGTGGCCAGTCGGCCATCCGGCGACCCGTACCTTTGGCTCAGGGGCTGGCGGCACATCTGCGCGCAACCAACCGGACCCGCCGCGCGTCTCAGGCGGCGTGGTCACTCATCTGCGGCAAGCCATCGATCGACGACCCGTCCTGGACCTCGCGGTGCGCGCGCTCGCGATCGCGCTATTCGCCCTGCTGATCCTGGTGGGCCTCCCGGCTCTGGCCTCCGCCGCCGTCTGAGGGAACTGACGATGACACCCTCACGGCGGCGGCCCCAGGCGATGGAGACCGCCGACCTGGTCCGACAGGCTCGGGGGAGCCGGCGGGCCGTGACGCGGACCCCCGTCGCTCCCGCGGCGGGGGTCCTCTCTTGCGACTCGCCCCGCACCGCACGCGGCGGCTACGATGCGGTCATGCGATCTGCCGTTCGACTTGGGGTGCGGTCTGCAGCCGCCCTGCTCCTCGCGCTCGCGGTTGCTGCGTGCGCGGGGACGCCGGCGACGAGCGCTCGCGCCTCCGCGGTCGGCGCAGCGCAGACACCCGCCGCCTCGGCCGCTGCGCGGACGCCATCGCCCAGCGCCTCCTCGGCGGTGCGGCCCTCGAGCTCCGCGGCGGCCCCGGATGCCA
Organism: Chloroflexota bacterium; assembly: GCA_021802825.1. Classification (GTDB taxonomy): domain Bacteria; phylum Chloroflexota; class Limnocylindria; order Limnocylindrales; family CSP1-4; genus CAIXZV01. The sequence goes on along the minus strand of JAJZRG010000045.1, from coordinate 8,681 downwards.
CGCCTGTCGGCATCACCCAGACGCCGTGGGGCCGCATCCTCGACGCCGTGCCGGCTGGCTTCCCGGTCTTCCCCGACGCGACCGTCGCCGACGCGCCCTCGGACGGCGCCGTGAGCGGCGTGTGGGTCTCGAAGGCGCCGACGGCCGAGGTGGCAGGCTGGTACCACAACGCGCTGCGAGCGGCGAACTTCGCCAAGGTGGACCTCGGGAGCGCCCTCGAGGACGGGTCGCGCGTCCTGGACGTCCAGGGCGACCTTCCCGAGTGCAAGGCGCAGGTCACGGTCAAGCCACAGGGCGATGTCACGATGATCAGCGTGCTGGTCGGCGCCGGGTGCGCCGGCGCCAGCGGCTGACAGCCAGGAGGTCGAGATCGATGGGAGTCCGCTCGCGCGACCTGGTTGAGGCCGGGGTGCTCGCCGTGGTCCTCGTTGTGCTTGTGGTGCTGCTGGTCCTGGCGTCCGTCCCGCACTGATCGCGTGGCTCCGGCGTGCGCGAAGGCGTTGCGGAAGTTCCACGCAACAGGATTGGCCCCAGCGGCGTCTGAAGGGCCGGCGACCGGCTGAAGCCGGTCCGGGGAGCGATGGGGGTGGTGCCGGTGCAGGCAAGCCGACGGCGGGACATGGGTGCGCTCGCACTTGCGCTCGCAGTGCTGCTCGTGCTGCTCGTCACCTCGATTGCGCTCGGGTCGCCCGCCATCCGCTGACGGCCCACCTGGCGTCCCGGATCGCACACGCGACCCGGTCCACGACCGGCGCACCCCCTTTTCTACCCTCGGCCCTTCGGACCGGTCGCCGCCATTCCCAGCAACGCGCCGCGTCGCTCAGTCGTAGAGACGCTCCAGGTGCCACGTCCCGGCGAGGCGGTCGAGGTACACCAGCGCGAGCCAGCTGCGGCCGACCACCTTGAAGTAATCGCGGGCGATGGGCTCGCGCCACCACGACTCCTCCACGCGCCAGCGGTTGCAGACCTCGACGGGCTCGCGGAGGCCGTTCCAGCTGATCGCCACGAGGTGGCCGGCGTCGTCCAGCTCGGCGTCCACGGCCGGGTGCTCGCGCAGGAGCCGAGTCACCGTGCTGACCTCTGGGCGGGTGAGGGTGCGCGGGCGAGTGAGGGTGAGCCGGCCGGCGGCGATCCCATCACCTCGGCTCCGGCCACGGGCCGCCACCCCCAGCGCTCCTCGGCGAGCGGCGCCTCCGGATCCGCCAACTCCACACGACGGACCCGATCCGCCCCGAACGCGATCGCGAGCCGGGCGAGCTGCCACTCCAGCCGGGCTCCCCGGGCAGCCTGGGGCGTGAACAGCGGCAGCTGCTGGCCACGGGCGGCATCGACCAGCCCGAGCTCGAGCTCCAGGCGCGCCACAGGCGCCGGCGGCGGCGAGCCCTCGAGACGGGCGAACAGCAGCCGCTCGATGGCCTCGGCGTCAGCGGTGGGCTCGGGGAACCGATGCTCGAGACGGATCTCCGATGGCGCTCCCCGTCGCGCGAACGCCAGGTCGTGGCTGATCGCCAGGCGCGCCAGACCCGCCGCCTGGCCCCGCGCCGCCAGCTGGTCGGCCAGCGTCGCCGCGAGCCGGCGGAGCACGAACCGCAGCGCGTCAAGCCCATCGGCGGGCGGTTCCAGCGGCAGCCCCAGGGCCATCCGCTCCGCGGCGCGGCGCGGCCGGAACCGCTCCGTCTCCTCGCCCCGCGACCGGGCGTGGAGCCGCGCCCCCTCGTCACCGAAGCGCGCCACGAGGGCGGAGCGCGGCAACTCGGCCACCGATCCGATCGTGTGCAGCCCGAACCGCGCGAGGCGCGCCCGGATGTCGGGGTCCTTCGTCAGCAGCTTCGCCGGGTAGGGCGCGAGGAACCGCTCGTCGTCGCCAGGCGGGACCAGCACCGGCGGCCCGCCCGGCTCCGCATACGCGGCGGCGACCCCGGCGGCGAACCCCGTCCCGGCGATCCCTGCGTGGGGCGGCCCGGGCAGCACCGGCGCGAGCGCCTCGACCATGTGCACGACGAGCCGCTCCTCGACGCCCCACAGGCGCACGAGGCCGTCGGCATGGACGATCAGCCTGCCGAATGCCGGGTCCGCGACGTCGCTCGGCCCGGCGATCCCCGGGCTGAACGCGGTGAGCCGCTCGCAGGCAGCCTCGACCGCGGCCCGATCGTCGTCAGGCGCCGGGTCCAGGAAGACCGCTTCGGGCGCCATGCGGTGCGCCGACCCCAGCGGGATCCCCCGCCGGACGCCGAGCGCCCGGGCGAGCGGATCGGCGTCGAGGACCGTCCCGTCCGTCCAGGGCTGCCCGCCGAGGACGATCGGGCCGGTCGGCCACAAGCCGGAGATGGCGCCGCCCGACTCGTGGCGAGCCCGGGCGAGGCGGAGTGGCAGGTGCGGCCAGAACAGGTAGAGCAGACGCATGGGTATCGATCGCTGGGTGGGGGCCTTTCCGATCGGCGAGGGCGATGGGGCCGGGCGGGGCCGGCGGCTGTCGGGCGCGGATCGCCGCGGGGCCGGGCGGGGCCGGCAGGGCGATGGGACCGGGCGGGGCCGGCAGGGCGATGGGACCGGGCGGGGCCGGCGGCTGGGTGAACCGGGCGACGGCCGGGGAGGAGTCTGAGGGCGCCAGAGGGCCGGGCGGCGAGGCAGCCGCCCCCAGCCCGGCGAGCAGCTCCGGTCGCGCGAGGCAGCCGTCCCGCGGCCCGCCCTCGGCGTACAGGATGGCCAGCTCCGCATCCCGACCGGGCGGGCCGTACCGGTTGCGCGCTACGGTGGCCCGGCACCGCTGCCCGACCACGTCGCGGCCCAGACGGATCCAGCCTGAGCGGCGCAGCTCGAGCCGCAGCCCGCTCGCCTGGTCCACGGCCGCCGCCAGTCCGCGTCCGAGCCCATCGGGCGCCAGCACCACGAGCAGGGTCCCCGCCCGCCGGGCCAGTGCCGCCAGCCGCCGCAGCCGATCCCCCACTCGCGCCCCCGCCACCGAGGGGTCCCTTCCCTCGGGCAGGTCCAGCACCAGGAGGTCCACCGTCCGGGCGGCGAGCAGCGAACCGGCGAGTCCCAGCGCCTCCTCGATGTCCTGCGGCACGAGCACCACCAGCCACTCCGGGCGGATCCCGCGCGCCACCGCCTCCACCGGGTCGAATGCCCGGGCGAGGTCAACCCAGGCCACGATCGACCCGGCGGCCTGCGCCTCCGCCGCCACCCGCAGCGCGAGCGTCGTCCGGCCCGAGCTCATGCCACCTCGGAGCGCGACGGTGGCCGAGCGGGGCAGACCGCCCGTCCCCAGCACGGCGTCCAGCGCGGCGAAGCCCGTGGGGACCACGCGGCCGTCCTCGTGCGCGGGGACGCCCGGCCGTGCGGGCGCGAACGGGTTCGCGGGGGCGAAGGCGGGGGCCGCAGGCGTGGGGGCCGCAGGCGCGAAGGCCTCGACGGCGGCTCCCGACGCCTCGGCTTCGGCCTGCCGGCGGCCGGCCTCGTCAACATCGGCTTCGGTCGGCATCGGCGCTAGTGCCAGCGTGCCATCGACCGCCGGGGCAGCGTCCCCCCAGCGTCGTGGAGCGGCTGCGCCCCACCGCGCCTGGAGGGTGGCGAGGGCCTGGGAAACGTCGGATGATCGGCTCATCGGACGTCAAATCATAGAACATACGTTCTATTCGTCAAGGGCCCGCAGGCCCTGAACCTACCCCGCGAACGCCAGCACGCTCAGCCCCGCCGTCAGCGCGCCGAGCCCCAGCCACTGGACGGGCCGGAGGCGCTCGCCCAGGCGCAGGATCGCGAACAGCACCACGAGCACCGGGCCGAACGAGCTCACCAAGCTGACGATCCAGACCGGCGCCTCGGCGAGTCCGATCGCGAACGAGGTGAAGGCCGCCGTGTCGCACACTCCTGCGAGCGCCAGGAGCGCGACGATCTGGCGGGTGGCAGGGCGGCGCGGCTCGAGCACGGCGCTGAAGCGCTCCGAACCCGTGGCCAGCGCGACCACCAGCAGGGTGATGCCCGCCGCCAGGTTGCCGAAGCGGGAGCCAAGCAGGATCGGCAGCCAGCCGTGATCACGGATGGGCCCCGCGAGGAGCACCCCCAGCAGCCCGAACAGCACCACCGTCAGCAGCGCCATCGCCACGCCCGGGCCCACCATCCGCGCGCTCCGGAGGGTCCCCTCCTGGAGCACCACCGCGGTCAGCATGACGCCCAGGATGGCCAGCACGGTGCCAGCGACCTGGACCCCGTTCAGCGACTCGCCGCGGATGACCACCGCCAGCAGGACCGACAGTCCGCCATACGAGACGGTGACGGGGCTGACCACGCTGATCGGTCCGAGCCGGAGCGCCGTCATGTACGTGATGTATCCCGACGCGGCGAAGACCCCCAGCGGGAAGCCCAGCAGCACGCCCGGGACCCAGTCCGGGCCCAGCAGGTCGGGCCGGAGCAGCGTGAAGACCATGAACGAGGCGACGCCCACGATCAGCGTGCCGATCTGGACTCGCAGGCTGCCGACCTGGCGGACCGCGAGGGCCCCCGCGATGTCCACCACGCCCCACGCGATGGCCGCGAACAGACCGTAGAGCAGGCCGATGAGCATCGCCGGAGTCTATCGGGGGGCCTCCGTCGGATGGCCCGTTGTCGCGTGGTACACTTCCCGGCCGGTCGCCCCGACACGCTCGGAGGCGCGCGGCCCCGTGGGGATGTAGCTCAGCTGGGAGAGCACCGCGTTCGCATCGCGGGGGTCAGGGGTTCGAGTCCCCTCATCTCCACCACCCCACCCGCTTCGCTCTGGCGTGTAGGCGCGCCCTTCGGCGGCGGCACCCCTTCGCTCGCGGTTGACGCCTCGTCGCGGACCGGCGAGGGTGGGCCCTCGGGCGGCGCGGCACCCATCGTGGAGCACCGGGAAGGCAACTTCCCAGAGGGATTGAACGACTGGCCCGCCGATCGCCTGCTCCGCGGGCTGGAGTCGGAGGCGGCTTCGGTCGTGGAGCGCCTGAGGCTCGGTTCGTGTTCGGAAGGTCCGAAATCCGGGGTGCTTGGCGCAGTGGCGACCGGCATGGGTCGGCCGGGGCCACGCAGCACGGCGGAGACCAGATGCCTCGAGCGCCTCGGGCGCGCTCCTTGTTCAGTAGGTTCGAAAACCGTTGCCTACGGCTGGTGCCACCTCGTCATCCCGATGTTCGTGATGAGAGCCCCCTGACGAACAGGTGGCTGTCTCGCGCGCCCACGACCCGAGTCGCGCCCTCGTGCGCTACGACGGGCGGAACCCGATGCTCCGGCCGCGCCCCTCGCTCGAGCCGCTCGCGCTCGGAGTGGGAGCCGGGCTCGAGCTGCCGCGCGAGCTTGCGATCGAGGCTCGGATTACCTTGGTCGCGCCGGGGCGCAGGCCCGCGGCGCGCCTGCGCCTCTACTCGCGCCTCGCAGCCGGATAGCTGCTGCCGTCGAGCAGCGCCCTGCTGCCCACCGGCCTGGACAGCGCCACCTCCACTGGGAACCGCGGATTCCCCGGACAGTCGGCGCTCGGGAGGCGCACGACCAGCAGCGTGACGGTCACGGTCGTGGCCGTCTCGTCGACGACCGGCGCGAGGAGGCGCCCGCCGGGTGCCCGGCCGTCCGCACACGCCTCTTCGCGGGCGGAGATCGACAGCCGCGTCGAGTCTGCCGCTGGCCTGCCCGCGGGCTCGAGCCGCCACGGGGCGAACCCGAGCGAGGCAGGCGTCCTCGCCGCGAGCTCGCAGGGACCGCCCTCGTCGAGATCCCAGGCCCCGTCGGCCTGCTTGCCGATCGTCGCGAAGGCCCAGCCCCCGCCGGACGGCGCAATGAACGTGATCCCCGTCGGCGCAGCCGACACTCGGAACCAGCCGTCGCGGGGTAGGCCCAGCTCTCGCCCGGCGTCGGTGCCGGCGTACGCAGCAAGGGCCCTGCCCTCCGGCGAGAGGGGCAGCAGCTCGGGGAGCGAGCCGAGCGCGGCCGCCCGAAAGGCGACGTCAGTCCCCCTGCAGGCCAGGGTCGTCGGCGCGGCGCTCTCACCTGGGACGGATGACGAGACGGGCAGGGTCGCATCGATGCTCGGCGGGGCCGCGGTCGCCTCAGCCGAGGCGGTCGGCCCGGCCGGCGACGCCGGCGGCCGGGGGGTGACCGGGGCCGGGCCGTCGGCGCAGCCCGCGAGCGCGAGCAGCGCACACGCGATCGCGGCCGCCCACGCGGGGGCGCGGTCGGGCGTGACCCTGCGCGAGCGTGTCACGGCGTCCAGAAGTAGCATCCGAGGCTCGTGTCGATGTCCTGCGAGAGCGTGAAGTTGCCGTTGGACTGGTTCACGATGCCGATCACCCACGCGTCGGTGGAGCTGGCCCGGTAGTAGAGCGGAGAGCCGCTGTCGCCGTAGATCTGGGTTATGCCGGTCGTGGAGCCCCCGTAGACGTAGTAGCCGCCGACGTTGCTGTACCACCGCACGTCGATGGACTTCACGACGCCGCCGTCGAGCGTGCCCGAGCGTCCGCGCGAGTCGTACACCGGCATGCCGGGGGTCGCAAAACTCTCGCCCGCCACCGTCCGGCTCTCGGAGAGGATGCCGTACCCGAGGTTGCTGTCGAGCATGCTGACGCGCATGACGTCCGAGCCGTTGTTCCTGTAGGCGGTTGCCTGCTCGCTGCCCAGCACGTGGGTGCCGGGCGCGCCCGGGTGGAGCCAGGTGTTCGAGCCCGCGTAGCCGCAGTGCCCCGCCGTCACGAACTGGCCGTCGCCCCCGATGATCGTCTTGACCGGCCAGCCGTACGTGCACTCGTTGTAGTCGTCGATCGCCCCCTGGTAGAGGCGGATGCCCGCCTTCACCGGCGCGACGCAGTGGTCGCGGTCAGTGCATGCGGTGTCGACGGCGTCCGCGGAGGCGGCCTGGACAGCCACGGGCGCCCTGAGGGCGCCGGCCAGCGCGGCGGCGGCGCCCTGGGCCGTCTTGAGGTCGGCTGCGGCCACCTCCACCACGATGCGGCCGCCCGGGAGGTCGACCGACGCGCGCTGCAGCCGGATACCCGGGAGCACCGCGTCCCACTGCGTCTCGGTGCGCCGGAGCGACGCGCGGAGGTCCTTGTCGGACAGCGCCCGGTGGACGAACCGGAGCCCGCGGCTGGCGGCGGGCATCCTGGCCGCGATCCCGTCCTCGCCCGCCTGGTCGTGGGCCTTCAGGATCACGACGAGCTCGCCCCTCGACGGAGCGTCGAAGTAGGCGCCGCCGAAGCCCGGCAGGGCCTTCGCGTACGGGAGGACGGACTTCGACACCTCGTGGCCGAACTGGGAGCGTCCCGGCAGGTCGACGGCCGCCACCTCCGCGGCGGTCATCGAGATGCCCCACTCTGGGGTCCCGACATCCCTCGCCGTCCCGAGCAGCGCGGTCACGGTGGCCGCGTCCGCCTGGAGGCCCAGGGCAGCCCGCTCGGCCTGCGCGTTCGCCACGGCGGCAGCAGACGGCCCCGCCGACGCCTGCACGTCCGCGGCTGTCGCGCCCCGCGGGCTCACGGCGGCCAGTGTCAGGCCGATGATGATCAGGATCGCACCCGCGGCGCGTCGCATGTTCCCCTCCCGCCGCCCCCGCGGCGACTCGAGCGCCGGCTCCCTGCCAGTCGCCCCAGTACAAGCCGACGAGGCGGTCGGGCACTAGGGCCACGCGGACCGAAGCGCCTTCCGGGAGGGTCCCGATCCGTAAGGTCGACTGGACGCGGCGAAGGCCGGCGAGGAGGGCGCGCGCGAGGAGGTCGACGCGACCCGAGGCGGAGTCGCGTGGCCCGGCCGCGGCGACGCGACTCCGCCTGCTGGCGCCGAGTGGCGGCCGGTCGAAGTCATGGGGCCGGATTCGCACCGGGCTCACGTGCCTTTGGACGTTGGCGGTCGGCGATCGTCAAGGAGTCCGACCCAGCACCCGAAGCGCGCATCGCCGCCGCTCTCGACGACACGGTCACTGCGACGCGACCGTCCCGCGGGCTGGTCCGGCGCCGCGGGACAAGGACCCCGATTCGTCCCTGACCCACGTTCGCCGCGCCATCAAGGAGGCTTCGGTGAATGGGGCTCTGGTCGATGCCGAGCGAGGATTCCCCACAACCCAGCAGCGCTTGCTGCCGACGGCCGTTGAAGAGTCCCGTCCTCTTGTCGAATGGGGCCCGTGGGTTTGACGTCTCGCGCAAGGTGCACACCTTCCGCGGGCCATGACCCTGGCCCTCCGGCCCGGCGCGCGGGAACGCGGTCGCGGAGTGCGGCGAGGGGGCGGTGACGAAACCGACGGGGACAACCGTTGGATGAGCTGGGCGCGACGTGGCAGGGCGCGCGGACGAGGCTACTTGTCGAGGGTCTTGTCGGCCTTGCGGTCGATCTTGCGCTCCTCGGACCCGGTGATCGTGCCCTTCTCCTTCTGCTGGGCCGCGCGCGGGTCAGGCTTCCTGCGAGCAGGCTGGGAGGCGGATGCAACGCCGCTCCTGAGCCCCGCAAGGTGAGCCGTCGGCCAGCGGGGCGACATTGGTAGTCCGCCCACAGGAGGACAGTCATGCATCCAGCACGCGAGACGGCCGCACAGCGGCCGGCGTCAGCGCGCACCGCGAAACCCGTCGAGGTCGCGGACCATCTCGTCACCACGATCCGCGCCGCCAGGGACAAGGCCGCCGGGCGACGGATTGCCATGATCAGCGAGCACGCCTCGCCGCTGGCCACCCTGGGCGGAACGGACGTGGGGG